>CAYXOF010000034.1:0-9212 GCA_964466905.1 uncultured Candidatus Saccharibacteria bacterium
CCCTCCCAAACACCTGGCCTAGTCACACCGGGACGTACGAAGTCTATGATGATACCACCTTTACTGCGGTCTGTGGACGAGCTGGCGATAGTCTTACCGACAGCGAGAGTGCGGTGGTAAATCTTAATGCCGGAACGGAGATTATTGATGATGCTGCAACTGTGGCAGCGGGTGAGTGTCTCAGCTCGGGTACACCTCGTCCGACTGAACCATGGGAAATGGTGGGTCCAGGAGGGCAGTGTATGAATGCCGTTGATCTACATGCTGGCGCCCCGTCGATTAGTCTAGCGGCAGCGACCACTGATCCAGCAACTGGTGAGTATGATTCAGTGAATGTACTATCCCTGATTCAAAACCATGGTCCGGGAGCAGTACCAAATGGAGAATCACTCAGTTATGTCTCGTATATCGAGATTGTCGGTCGGCCAGATGTGGTTAGTCCAACCAATTACCACTCAAATGGTATTGCTGCACCAGCTGTGAGTTCGTATACCGAATCGCCCACCCTTTCCCACACCTTCAATAATCTCCCGTTTGGAACACACGAGTTCTGTTCCCGAGTGAATCTTGACGGTAGTCCAAACTTCCCTGAGCGAGTGGTAGATCCAGCGAACAACACTGCTTGTACCACAGTTACACTCCCAGTACCAACCCCGCCAATGACCCTGACATCAGACCGCGTGCTGATTCGATCTGGTCAAAGTGCAACCCTGACGTGGAATGTACCCGTTACGTACGCGCTCTCCTGTACAGTCTCTGGACCAGGTATGACAACGCAGTCATTTTCTACACCAGGTAGTACGAGTGGTAGCTTGACTACGAGTACACTTACAACCAGCAGTCGTTTCACCCTTACTTGTACCGAACCAACAACGAGCACGAGTTTCCCACCAGTCACGATTGCGGTGGATGTTGTACCAGAGTTTGAGGAGATTTAATTTGCACCTAATCACTACTACGTATGAAACAAAAACGCTCAGGAGGAGAACGGTACATTAGCACGGTTCTGTTGGCAGTGACGATTGGGATGGTAGTGATGCTGGTTGGAGCAGCTGTTTCAATGGTTGTATAAATTATTGTTAGGCCGTAATCATTAAAACCTCTAGACTGCATGTCTAGAGGTTTTTGATACCGTAGGTTATGAGCGCATTGAGGGAAAGGTCTGGAGGCTGGGTACGTATCAGTTCTCGTGCGAGCCCACGATCGTAGCCGAGGGTGACGAGTGCTTCAATCGCGTCAGCGTGAACTGGAGGCAGGATATCTGTAGGAGTGATACCTAGATCAATATTCTTATTCTTAAAATACTGGACGATACTTTCACAAGTTTTCTTGCCAATGCCTGATAGCCGTTGGAGTTTGGTTGGATCGTTACTCAAGACCGCTTCCGCGATCATTGCGGGACGTGCTTGAGACATAATCGCGAGGGCAGACTTTGGCCCAATCTTCGGGATATTGAGTAGAGTAGTAAAACAGGTATGCTCAAGCGGGGTCAAGAAGCCGTAGAGATCAAGTGCCGTTTCACGTACGGCTAAGTAGGTGTGGAGAGTAATCTCACCGTGTAGGGTAGTGTACTCAGACTGAGCGGGCACAGCAATGAGGTAGCCCACTCCATGTACATCAAGGGTGACGTTACTTGGATCATTTTCGATCACATGCCCAGTTAAACGTCGTATCATGCATGTATTGTACCCTACTCAAAGCATTCGTATGAGACTTGCGGAATTACCATTTGTGCGGTAAAGTGCTCGGTACTAACGATAACCAATCATATGCCAATTACTAAAGGAGCCAAAAAAGCCGTTCGTCAGTCTGCACGTAAGCAGGTATTCAACGTTCGTCGTAAAGTGACTATGCGAGAGCTTGTGAAAGACGTACAAAAGGCAGTGGTAGCAGGTGATGCTGTCAAAGCTAAAGAATTACTTCCGAAGGCGTATCAAGCAATTGATAAAGCAGCCAAGCGTGGAGTGATTAAATCAAATACTGCTGATCGTAAAAAATCACGATTGACCGCACGGGTAAAAACCGTTACGAAATAAATTTCGGCATACACGAAAACCGCACTCACACGAGTGCGGTTTTCGTTTGGCGCTATCGCTTGGACATGCACACGATGTGTACGGTTAGCTTGTGCTGATCAGGTAACAGCACAGCGCCCGATTAGGCGCTGTTGTACTCGCGGAGAGAGAGGGATTCGAACCCTCGAAGAGCTTTCACCCTTAACGGTTTTCAAGACCGCCGCCTTCAACCACTCAGCCATCTCTCCAAATATGATTGATCGGTAGTGGTTTGTCTACCGATCTCGGTGCGTGCGTGTTACGAACCCATTAGCAACAGATACTAGCAAATCGTAGGCGACTTGTACACTGTTTGTGCTACAATTTGTTTATCATGGATGGTTCACCACGCGCAGTGACTTGGGAGGCTCCCGAGCATCATCATGTCGAAAAGGGCAATGATTGGTTTTTTGCCCTTGCGATCATTATCGGCGCACTCGTTGTTTCGGCTGTATTATTTAATAACGTACTGCTTGCACTACTCATTGGTCTTGCTGGCGGGGCACTCGGTGTATCGGCTACCAAAAAACCATCCATCATTCCGTTTGCCGTAACCGTACGCGGAGTGCGGATAGATGATCGACTCTACCCGTACACTACCCTTGATGCGTACGCAATTGATGAGGAGGATCCTCGTGGACCACGGTTGTTACTTAGGTCTACCCGCAAGCTCATGCCACTGCTTGTTATACCATTACCGGCTGAGTACATCGATGATATTGAATCCATCCTCGAAAGCCGGTTGCCAGAAGACGAACTAGAGGAGCCGTTTTTAATGAAGGTGTTTGAGTTGTTTGGTTTTTAATCACGTGCAAATAATGGCGTGACGAATACAAAAACCTGTGGTAGTATCGCAGGCACTTGCTCTCGTAGTTTAATGGATAAAATGCTGGTTTGCGGTACCAGCGCTCTAGGTTCGATTCCTGGCGAGAGCACAAATATAAGAAGCCCCTCCCGGGGCTTTTTGTGTTTGTGCCTGAGAGAAGACGGAGTCTTCGTCCAGGAATCGAAGAGGCTGAATATATCGCACGGAGCGAAGTAAGAGTGAGTACGATATGAAGCCTGTACCGTCCCTGTAGGGGAAGATTACCCCGCGAGAGCACTCATTCAAAAAACGTTTGATATACTACCACTATGTCAGACAGGTACACATACATTGGCTCCGCGTATTTATTTTTGATACAGAACGACCAGATTTTGTTGCAGAGACGCTTTCAAACTGGATTCATGGATGGCTACTATGGGGTGCCAGCTGGTCATTTGGACGGAAATGAGACGGCTCGAGAAGGCTGTGCTCGTGAGATAGAAGAAGAGATTGGTATCATGATTAAGCCAGAAATGCTTGAGGTGGTTCATGTGATGCATCGTAAAACAGAGAAAGACGAAAGAATTGATTTTTTTATGACCACAAAAGCTTACACCGGTGAAATTAAAAATAAAGAACCGCACAAGTGTGATGATTTACGCTGGTTTAAAATTGATGCACTACCAGACAACATGGTTGATTACGTCAGAGTAGCTCTGGAAAACATTATCGACAACATATCTTGTACTCAGAGTTTGGTTACAAGTAATATATCCTGATCTCACGAGGGGGGTTGTTTTCAAACCGTGTATCCTACTTTTGTCTGCCCGTGAGGGAACATGAAATAAAATCTATCCGGCCAACATTTTGCTGCCTTCCAAGCAGACCCCCATGCCTAGAGCTTGGCAGATATTCCCATTGGAATAAATTTATTTTTTTCAGGGGGAGTATGAATGAGCGAAATGAAAACTAATGCAATGGAGACGACAAATATTTCATTGCTAATACCAACATAGTGTAGTAGTAGTAAGCCTATAAATACGAGGATGGTGAGTGCGATTTCATGTCGTGTGCTATTAACAGCGATATACTTTTCTTCAAGTTCACGGGCATGACGTAAATACTCATCCATGTCTCCAAATCTAAAAAGGTTTGTGACATAAAATACATTTGATAACAGACCGATGAGGCTATAGCCAATGATAACCAGTTCCCATGGGTTATTGGTAGAAAAAAATGATATCTCAACCAATGTTAAGCCTATGTATATATTCATACAAAGAAACATTGCCATAAAAAAAGTTTGGACCAGTTTGTTCGGTGTCCTTTTTGTAAGGATTGGTATGAGTGACAGAAAAAAATAAAATACGACGAATAGGGTTATGGGTGGGCTAATGGACGCATAGGGTAATGTATATGCATGAGTGAAAAAATGTAACACCCTACTAATCCATAGCTGAATAGAGTGCCCTCGGTGATGTATGGTAACAGACTATCTTTAAAGAACATGAAGACCCAGATCGCATAGTAGGCTGCAATTGCCCCCCAGGGCAGAAGGACTTCGCCGCCCGGGGGGCCGAAAAGTAATTCTCCAATTATTAATACCCCAATACCTACCAGCAGTGGGATAATGACTGGTCCAAAGATGAGAACAGATTCGGGTTTGGCTGAACGAAAAATCAGCAGATAGATTACTTTTAACGTTATTCCAGCTGTGATCCAGAGCCCCGTCATGCACAAAACATGATAGCACAATAATGCATGTGCTTAATTAGGATCTATCAGAGCATATGCTATGCTATACGCCATGCGAATCATGGGTATTGATTTTGGGAGTAAGCGGGTCGGTATCGCACTATCCGACGAAAGTGCCACGATGGCATTTCCACACATGGTGGTACCGAATGACGAAAAATTGGTTTCCACACTTGAGCGTCTTATTGCGAAAGAACAGGTAAAAGAAATCGTGATCGGGCACTCGCTTGACCGAACAGGAAACCCAAACAGTATTCATGCCGCGGTTGAAGCACTGATGATGGATCTGACCTTGGCGGTGGGGCTTCCTATTCACCTTGTCCCAGAGCAATATACGACACAAGCAGCAGCCCGATTGCAAGGTAAACACGATAAAATCGACGCCGCCGCCGCCGCCCTGATTCTCGATTCCTATTTATTGCAACGTAAGGCATAATGCATAGTATGGATACAATAACGTACGATGAATTTGCGAAGCTACAGATCGTTATTGGTACGGTTACCACTGTTGCAGTGGTTCCCGAGGCCGACAAATTACTCAAATTGATGGTTGATATCGGAGAAGCTACCCCACGACAAATTATTTCTGGCATCAGAGAGTTTTTTCCTGATGAGCAAGTGTTGGTCGGGAAGCAATGTCCCTTTTTGGTCAATTTAGCTCCGCGGATGATACGCGGCTACGAGAGTCAGGGTATGATCCTGGCTGTTGGTGCGGATGAAGTGTTTTCACTATTGCATCCAGCGACGGGCGTTCCAGCTGGGACAGGTGTGCGATAGGTATGTGGCAGCGCGTAAAAAAACAGTGGCGAACGATAACGCTCCGAACCGTCGCATGGGGAGGGAATGTGGCCCGTTCAAAATATGGGCTACCAGCGATTGGCCTCCTGTCATTTTTAGAGTCAGCGTTGCCAGTTCCGATTCTGACTGACCCGTTTTTACTCGGTTTTGTCTTGGCAGATCGAGCGAGGGCACTACAAGCGTGGTTCATCGTTACGCTTACGTCTGTGTTTGGGGGAGTGGTGGCAATCTGGTACGCACGATACTTTTTTGACACCCTCATTACGTTTTTGTCCCCCAATCAAATTGCAGATTTTGAATCAATCACCGCGGCGTCAGGCGACATCGCCTGGCTGACACTCGTCGGCGCGGTGACTCCTGTACCGTACACGATAACAGCCTGGGTGGTTGGTGCACTTGAGGGCAGTATCTTTATTTTTATAATCATATCTATCCTTAGTCGGGGGGGTCGATACGCCATTGTAGCCGGGTGTGCGTATTTTCTTGGTCCGACCGCACTCCAGGTGGCAAAGCGATATCTCGGTCTTTCATCACTCATTGTGATCGTTGGAGCAGCGCTCTTTGTTTTACTCAAGATGTGAGTTACCGCTCTCGATTGGGAACACGATACCGCGTATACTAGAGACATGGCCGTGTCAGCTCTTTTACGTTTTTTTCCACCCCCAAGCTATTTAAAAATGCCTTCTCTGGGAGTCGATATTTCTGATACCTCACTCAAGTACATCAGCCTCTCTTCTCGCGTCGCGCACGGGTCTGGACATTGTGTAGCGGAGTGGGGAGATATTGATATCCCAGCAGGCACACTCGAACGTGGTGAAGTGATCAATCCACAGCAACTCACCAGTGTTCTCTCTGAACTTTCTAAGCGGACCAAGACGAAGTTTGTCCGGGTATCGCTACCGGAAGAGCGTGCGTATTTATTTGAGACGGAAATTCGCCGTGGGGTACCACTTAAAGAAGTGCGAAGCTTGCTTGAATTTAGACTCGAAGAAAACGTGCCAATACCCGCCCGCGATGTCTTTTTTGATTATTCATTATTGCCGGTACCACTTGAGAGTCGAGTAACGAAGGTGGTAGTGGCCGCATACGCTCGTGAGACGATTCAGACCTACTATGACGCGTGTGTGCTGGCTGGACTAACCCCACTCTCGTTTGAGGTAGAGGCACAAGCAATGGCACGGGCCGTTATTCCAAATAATATTGCCGGTTCAGTGATGTTGGTTGACTTTGGTAAGACCCGTACGGGTGTGGGTATACTGCATGGTGGGCAACTCTTGTATACATCGACGATTGATATCGGCGGCATGCATCTATCACAGATGCTACGAAAAGAACTGGGTGAGGGAGTCGCAGAAGCTGATTTAACGAAGATTAAGAATACAAAAGGTCTGGTCCGTGAGACCACTTCCTCGACTATTCGAGATACGCTCCTGGCGACTGTTTCGGCCATCAAAGATGAATTAGGTGCGCGGATGCAGTATTGGCATACCCAAGCCTCGGGGACGAGTGAACGGCGGATCAAGGCAATCTACTTGTGTGGTGGAAGTGCAAACTTAAATGGACTGCCCGAGTATCTATCTGAAACCTTGCAAGTGAAGGTGCTTCGGGCCAATGCGTGGGAAAATGCATGTGATGCGCGTACCTCGGTACCTCCGATTGATAAGCGACATTCGTACGGATACGCAACTGCGATAGGTTTGGCCTTAAGTGCTGCTACATAAACACGTATGATAAATCTTATTCCACCAGCAGCAAAAACAGCCGTGAAGCGAGAATACTTTATTCGTGTTGGTGCGGTATGGCTTTTGATTTGGTCGGTCGCGATCGTGATCGGGGGAGTGACGCTCTTGCCTACGTACGTACTGATTAATTCTCAAGTCCAAGTGTATAGTGCCACTGCAGCCGCTGCGTCAGAAAAAGTTGCCAGCTATAAGGATATTGCTGATGAGCTCGTACAAACGAGCAATCAGGCTCGCCTCATCGTAGAGACGGCTAGACTAGAACCTCTTTCCGGTTATTTTGCGGCTATAACATCAGCTGCCGATGCAGGGATTACCGTTCTCAGTATGCGGCTCTCGCGTGCTGATGGCGGCCTTTCACCACTGACGGTGACAGGAGTGGCCCAAGATCGTCAATCACTGGCCGCGTTTCGTGATCGATTGTTGGCTGATGAGCACATTGCGACAGTGGATCTTCCGATTG
The DNA here is from genome assembly GCA_964466905.1 of uncultured Candidatus Saccharibacteria bacterium. Taxonomy (GTDB): domain Bacteria; phylum Patescibacteriota; class Minisyncoccia; order Phycocordibacterales; family UBA918; genus OLB19. Next base: position 7,615 of record CAYXOF010000034.1, read on the forward strand.
CAAATCTTGCGCAAGATAAAAATATCACTTTTACCCTCACGATAGTGCTATCTACAGTATGACCTTGCAACGTACCACACTCTATCAAGCTGGTGTCTCGCTCATTATCTGCGGAGCGGTGGTCGCACTCTTCATCTTAGCGGTGGGGCTTATTCGAAAAGATGGACAACAACTCTCAAGTCAGTTTGCGGCAATGACCGAACAAACGAGTCGTGAGGCAGCGGTCTTGCAGCTTCGTCGCACCGCCGATGAGACAGTGGCTGAACGCGCCCAGATTGCCGAGGCCTTTTTGCCTGGCGAAGGGGCAGCGGTAGCGTTTTTAAGTCAGCTGGAACAAACTGCACCAGAATTTGGAGTCGGGCTTGATGTACTCACGTTAGCCAAAAAACCAGAGTCAGAGACCACTGCCTGGCTGGTTGTTTCGATGATGGTGCGTGGACCGTATGACGACGTATCTCGCTTCATTGCGTATCTTGAGACAGTACCGTACCGGTCGTATGCTGCTGCTGCAGCGTTGCAGAGCCAAGACGGAAAGTCATGGTCAGCTGAAGTAGAATTGCTCGTTAGTGAACGATCGATATGAAAATTACACGAGATCGCATTAAAATTATGGCGCGGCATGTCTGGTCAGGACATCGACTCGTTCATGATCATGAGTTGGTACATCCAGGACGAGATTGGCTGATCGGACTCGGTAGTGGGGTGCTAATCAGTATCATCATCATCGGTTGGAGTGCCCAACTTTACTTTACGTACCGAGACAATCCCCAAGCTAATAGTGATCAGGCACAGACAGATATGGTGATATACCGGGCGCCACTTGTGGAGTCAGCCAGGATCATCCTCCTTGAACGAAGTCTCACTGCTGCGGCACTCAAAACCCGGACAAGTGGTACGGTGACACCAGTAGCTGTTCCAGTAGAGGTTGCGACATCGACTGTTCCCGAGGTTTCTGAGGAGGCTGTTCCCACCGCAACAACCACTGAATCATCAGAAACAAACGCCGCTGAATTACGATTTGATTAGAGCTACTCGGTATCAAAGGGTGCCCCGACCCGCTCTGTAACCTTGTCACGCAAGACCCCACAAGGGTTCTTTGGCGACTTAGAGAATTCCAGACTGAAGCCACTCGGTCTGGGCTTTACCATACAAATCTGACACCCACTTGGCATTGTAAATCCGACAATCCGACACCCCTAAAAAGAAGGGTTTTCTGGGGTGAATGAGACAAATGAGACACTATTTGCGGGTATTTGGCTGTGTCTCATTTACAGTAAAATCGTACAAATCTGACAAGGTTCAAATGCCAACAAATGCCAATTTTCGTACACTTTAAAGTTACCAACTCCTAAGCGTCTCGTACGCTCTGGACTCCTGAGACGTTCTGCGTCATTCCTTGTGTTGTATGACACAAATAGCCACAAAAAGTATCGTTGGTAGCGTTAGGCAGGCTGCCAAACCAGAACCCATAAAAGTGAAGTATTGTCTGTATGCCAGAAAGAGTACTGAGGAAGAAGACAAGCAAGCTCTTTCTATTGAAAGCCATGAAAGGTACCCCTTTCTTTGCACACCAATTCTGAGTTAGTATCAACTAACCA
>CAYXOF010000035.1:0-9084 GCA_964466905.1 uncultured Candidatus Saccharibacteria bacterium
TCTTGCTATGCGCGACAGAAAAAGATTCACTCCCTAGTACACCGCCCCACGTGAGTGGAAAAAACGTCTCGAGAGCATCAAAAACTGGCTGTAGTGTATCCTGCTCATCCCGCCCAATATGGGCAATGAGGACCACCTTTGCACCCTGTTCGCGAAGGAACGCAATCGTCGGAAGTGCACGTTTCAATCGAAACATGTTCCCTACTTTCCCGTCTACTAATGGTACATTACATGACGTGCGCACAACCACGTACGTATCATGCAGATCAGTTCGTTCGGTAATGAGTTTCATACAGATCACTATCAATTCGTTACACTTTTAATAATCATCCCAAAGTCAACTGGATCTAAGCTCGCACCGCCCACTAAGAAACCTTGCATCCCTCCGCCCTGATAGAGCTCCATAGCATTATTTGGCTTTACCGATCCCCCATACAGTATCGTCACCTTACTCGCCACTGCGCGATCATAGGCTTTGGTTAAAACCGAATGAATAAAGAGTTGCATTTCTTTTACGTCATCGACTGTCGCTGTCTTTCCAGTACCGATAGCCCAGATCGGCTCATACGCCAATACAACTTTTTTCATCTCTGCGCCTGATAATGCACTCGTGAGTGTGCGAATTTGTTGCTCCACGACTGAATAAAATTGACCGTCATTATCTCGCGTCAATTCACCAATACACACGACTGCTGTGAGCTTACGCTTAAGCGCAGTTTGTACTTTTGCTAGCACATCTGCGTCGGTCTCACCCATCGCTCGGCGCTCGGAATGACCAATAATCACATACGTCACATCATACGACTCCAGTTGACGAGCCGATACCTCTCCCGTGAAGGCGCCGCCATCTGCACTCGAAAGCGTCTGGGCTCCAAGTGCAAGGTGCGCAGGTCGTACCCCACCACACTCCCCTAAAAATGGGAACGGGGGTGCCACCACCACCTGGACCCCGGTCTGTTTAGAAACGGTCTTCTTAACCGCCTGATACAATGTCTTTGCTTCAACCTTGGTAGCTGGATTCATTTTCCAATTACCGATGACTAATGGAATATGTTTATGCATACCGTGTCAGTGTAGCATGACACCCCCAGGCATAAACTGTCATATCGCCCGACACCGTGCACCCTACTCAACTTCACGCCACCGCACAAAATCGTACACTTCTGAGGTGCTCGGTAAAAGTGGTGGTGGGTCGTCAACCAGATTACGATCAAAACTATTCGTCCGATTGCGAAAGCCCGAAATAAAACTACCTGAAGAAACCCATTGAGTACCCACCCGTCCGTTGGATACGACTGTACCAATCATCGTCAGGGAATTACGATCATAATAGGGCTTATAATTTGTTGGCCCAGGGGGATTTGGTAATCTACTATACGTGTAATGATTTCTACCGTACCGACCACCTTGAGCAACGAAAATGCCGTTTACGGTCATATCATTCGGCACTTCAACTCCAAGCAAAACATCATGTTCGGCCAGCGCCAACAGCCCGTCTGTTTCTGGATTGTTATAGGTAATATTACCCTCAAGAATAATTGATTGATCAATACCGTCTGTTGTACTTGCGGCTGCAATAGTCACTTTTGCTCCCACTACTCCTTCAAGCCAAACCTTATCCTCCACGAATATTAGTGGGCAACTTGGATTAATCGGATACGTACCGACCGTACTATAGCTTTGAATAATATTTCGTTCGGTAAATGTGCCGGTGGAGTTTTCTGCAGTATAAGAATACGTATTTGTCACTTCTCGTATCGTCACTGTTCCATTGGCATTAAAGATTACCCAATAGCCATCCTCATTGGTACCAGGAATATGAATTCCGCCACCATTGATGGCACGATCGCGCATCAAATCAATATCACCATCAATATTTGCAAACTGGATCAAACTGGCTGGAAAAGAAAATAACGCGGTATTGGCATTACTACTCGGTGAAGCCCATACGCCATCAACCGTTTGCGTCGGGCTGCAGCCAAAAGAATTAGTGCACGTCCACGACGTTTGCACACTAGAAACCACTGAGTCATTGCGACCATCCATCCGAATGCCATTGTTATTATGATATGGGCCCGTAATGATTCGGTCAGCTCCCGCCCACACATCAGCATTTAAAATAAACGCATACTCCGCGATCGTCGGTTGTGTATACCGCGCACTTACGGTGCGTTGCACTGATGGATCACTATACACCACGCCCGTTGCAGTGACGTCAATTGAAGACACGGTTCCACAATACGTCGTACTTGCAATCGCTAGAGAAAATTCACCAATGACGCCAAGCTCCGGGTCTTCATACGGAAATACGTATGGACCCGGGGTGCCCGTCCCGGCAGTGACATCGCTTGGGTTGTGAGCAAGATACCAACGATAATAATTTAACCCTGCCTCAGCCACCTCTCCCGCTTGTTCTAAGGCTAACCGCTGATTAACCACCTGACTTTGGGTCACGACAAATCCAATAAAGCCACTAATAATCACCATAAAAATCCCACCAAAAACCAATACCAGGACTACCAGATAACCCGCCTGTTGGTGTGTGGTGGACGGATGAAACAAATTCACTCGCATACACTTATAGGTTATCCTTTAAATTACGGGGCGCAACACTATTGCGGAGGACAAACTCACCGGGGTTTTGAATCGGATCAACGTTTACAATAAACTGTGCCGCAATGTAGGAAATATCGGTTAATTGGGCAGTACCGTCTGGGATGAGCGTCCCGGTGTTGTCAAAGTAAAAAAATGTACTCGTGCCAAATGTCATATTTTGAACAAACTCCGATGATATCTCCACCGTATCTGGTGTCACCAGATCATAACTTGCCGGAAAGCCAGTCGGGTGGTGAATTCGCCGTTCCAGTGTGGTCGAACTAACGAGTTCATACGCAACCAGTTCAGCCTCACCATTATTATCAGTGTCACTAAAAAACGCGAGGTGGTTTGGATCAGCAATCAGGATCGGAAAAAAACCATTTTCAGCAAACGTCATCTCTCGTGCATCCCGTGCCCACCGAATGATCGCGCGTCGACCATTATCTACTTCGCTTGATTGGGCAATCGCGTACGCGTTATTTTGATATAAGCTCTGAATCGTGGTAAATAAGACGCCCGAAAGTAGAGTATAGAGCGCAATGACAATCACTGTCTCCACTAACGTCAATCCGCTCTGAAAAGCTGGCAGCATGGCTCGACTCATAGCGTATTCAACGTTATCGTTTCAGTCACATCACCCGTAATACTGTACGATGGGATCGTCTCAGTCACAAAGCCAGGCGCTGAAATTTGTAGTTCAAAATCACTCTCCTCAAGCGCTGGTAAAAATGCTTGACCGCACAAATCAGTGGTATCACTGCCAGAAAAACCAGTGCGCGTGAGTGTCACCATGGCACCCGGTAATGGCACACCACCAGACGTTAGCACCTTCGTACGGAGTGAATGATCTACATTTGCCGTCAATTCAAGTTCGAGTGTCGTATCACTGCCAGGTGATACATAGATTGGGTGAGCAGGGCACGCTCGCGCTATCTCACTCCCCCCATTAACGAGCAGCGTATACGTGTCATATTCAATATCTGTGTAGCGTATACTGCCTGTACTATCTGTGGTTGTCGCATCGGTAAATTTTGGAATCGGCACCGCAGTATCTGTCGCTCCAATCGGCCTTGAACCAACGACCGATACCGGCACACCAGCTGCCCCAACACTTGATGTCCGATAATAAACTGTCACACCGTGAATCACCGGGGTCTCAGCAGCGTTGCTCGTTTCGAGAGTGAATCCAAGGACGATTGCTGGATAGGCGCTTGGGCTTAAGCCCCCCAGCGGAATAACTGGTCCAGCAAACCCACTACTATTGCCCGGCAAGTCGCTGTCCGGCACTGGTACATAGCCACTTGTCGTACTTGAAAACACCTGCACGGAGTAGGTCGTATCAAATGTTGTGCTCGCTTGCACGACGGCACTACCCCACATTTCTAGTGGCGCTGGTATGACGGGAGCCAGGTAAGCCATCCCCGTTGGCACATAATTACCCGATGATGTGGCCAACCTGAGCACACTGTCATAACCGACTGTATTTACCAACGTTTCAACATCACCCACGCCTGAAAAATTGATGGCTGTTGCCGCTTCGGTGATACTCGTATACACCGCTGCGGTAAAGTCGCTTAGGGCACCGATTGTAAACGTCAGAGATTCAGTATTCGCCTCAATGACTGGGAACAGTGGCGTTATGGGATTACTGTTTGGTGGTGTGGCGGCGTACGTTTGATCATAGGAATACCCGGGGGCAGTCACATACACTTCATAGTTGGTTCCCGAAGGCGCGCCAGAAAAGAGTGCTTCTCCGGCTGCTGTCGCAAATCGGGTCACATCAACTGGCGTACTAAGCGTCGTATTAAAGAGCCGTACTGATGCACCAGGCACCATTCCACCCGCGCCATCTCGAACACTAATTCTAACCGAACCTCCTCCTTCCGTCGTCTCAATTGATGACGGGACAATATTACTTACCATCGCAATCGTGCTCGTACCAGTACGTTCGAGCCAGGATATTTCTACTTTTAATCGCTTATAGTCAGATGGTATATCATTAATGTCTGGGTTAGTCGTGGAACCCAGTATGCCATCGGCAGGGTCATCAACATACTCCACGAGCACACGCTCATAAAATACAATGTCATTGAGTGTTGTCGAGCTGTTTTGAGGAATCACTCCAGGTGGAATACCTGCGACCGTTCCAACACTCGCATAGGGAAGTGAACGAAAGTACTCCATCCGATCATTCGCGAGTGATAATGCAGAGAGTTTCGCTCGAGAATTCGCGACGAGTTCAAGTGAATACCGAAATGACATCAAAAGACCTGTAAACACAACCGCGATCAAGCCAGATACAATAACAACTTCAACTAATGAAAATCCTCGTTTCGTACGATTCTTTATCATACTAGCTAAGTCCATCCGAAATCGAATAAATTGGTGCGATTAAGGCAAGTGCAAAAAAACCAACACCGCCACCAATCACGACCATCAGGAGTGGTTCAATGATCGTTGAAAGGTCTTTCGTTTTTCGCTCAACCTCTGTTTCGTAAAAGATAGCGAGCTCGCCAAGCATCCCTGCGATCTGTCCCGTTTCTTCACCAACCAAAATCATTTCTCCAACAAGAATTGGATATAAGTCTTTCCGTTCAATGAATGTTTCTGATAGTGGGGTACCTTTTTCAACCCGATTTCGTGCATCACGTAGGATTTTTTTATAAAATACGTTCTGCAACACCTCCTCAGTAATCTCAACAGATTGAATGACATCAACGCCGGAGTTAAGTAAGGACGACAATGTGCGAGCAGTTCGTGCCGCATTGGTCTCTTTAGCGAGCGTACCAATGACCGGCAGGCGCACAATCAACCAAGAACTTGCGTACTTCCCTGGCTTCGTCCGTAGGGCATAGATAAACGCCGCAATGCTCGCAATAAGTCCCCCGATCGCAACGAGGGTGTGTGCGACGAGGAAATCGCTCGTCGCAATCAGTACCTGCGTCGTTACTGGCAGATCTTTATCCATATTCTTAAAGACTCCAGTGATCTGTGGCATCACATAGATCATCATCAAAATTCCGATCACCACCATCACTACAATCACTATCGATGGGTAGATCATTGCGCCTTTGATTTTCTTCTTTAAATTACTTGCTCGTTCCATCTGGACCGCCAGTGTTTGGAGTGACTCAGCTAAATTTCCACTTTCCTCGCCGGCCTTCACCATCGCGACAAAGAGGTCATTAAATACTTCTGGAAACTCTCGCAGTGATTCATAGAATTGATCACCTTTATTTATTCGGGCAATGATTTTTTTAATGACTCCCTTGAGTCTTGGGTTAGAGCTTTGCCGTTCAATCACAGACAACGCACGGGAGAGCGTCAACCCAGCCGTCAGCATTGATCCTAGATTACGAGTCGTCATCACGAGCTCATCGCTACCCACCCGACTTAGAAAATAGTTAATTTTTTCAATATCAAGATACTGCTTGATTTGAAAACTTGTCACTTCAGACACGCTTGATACGGTGTGTCCTTGCGTACGAGCAAGTCCATACACGGCAAAGCGATCGCTGGCCTCGACGGTTTCAGTCACTTTTTTTCCTGCACTGTCCTCACCGATGTACGTAAAACGAGGCATGGCTATTCATTAATAACTCGAAGCACTTCCTCAATACTCGTCTGCCCGCGGGCGGCCTTAAAAATACCGTCTTCAAGCATCGTGAGCATACCTTCTTTCCGTGCCTGCGCCTCAATATCATCACCGGTTTTTTGTTGCATGACTAAATCTTTAATCGTGGGTGAAATTTCCAATACCTCATGGATTCCCATGCGACCTTTATAGCCATCTTCGGTCTGACCTTTTTCTTTCGGGTGGTAAAACGGGATATCATTCCAAGTAGCATCGTCTTTGACAATCTTTTCTTCTTTGAGCGTTCGAAGCACTAAGTCTAAATCAACCTTTTGGCCCAATTCATCACGTTCAGCCTTTGTGAGGATGTACGGCAACTTATCATCGGCCAACTTCCGCACTAGCCGCTGACCAATCGCCACTCGCAAAGTTGAGATCAGCAAAAACGTCTCAGCTCCCATATCGACCAAACGAGCAATCGTACCGGCGGCGGAATTCGTGTGGATCGTCGCAAGCACGAGGTGTCCGGTAAGTGATGCGTTGATTGCGAGACTGGAAGTTTCCTGGTCACGGATCTCCCCCACCATAATGATATCGGGGTCCTGGCGCATGAGTGATCGCAGGCCAGCGGCAAACGTAAATCCGATCTCCGGCTTCACTTGCGATTGGTTCACTCGTGGCATCTGGTACTCAATCGGATCTTCGATGGTTGAGATATTTACCTCGGGCGAATTGAGTAGATCAAGCACGGTATAGAGAGTAGTGGACTTACCCGACCCTGTCGGGCCTGTCACGAGAATAATGCCAGTAGTCGCCCGGGTCGCTCGGTGGATCCGCTCTAGTGTACTACCATGAAAGCCGATACCCTCAAGTGAGAATCCGCTTCGATTCTCCCGCAACAGTCGCATCACCACTTTTTCGCCATAGAAAACCGGCAACATCGAGACTCGAAACGCCACCTTCTGTCCATCCATCTCCATCTTGAAACGACCATCTTGGGGTAAGCGTTTCTGGTCTAGTTTTAGATTTGATAACACCTTCAGTCGGGCCACCAAACTACCCGCTGCGATTTTTGGGAGTTTCATGGCATCATGCAAAATACCGTCTACTCGGTACCGTACAATCACCTCTTCTTCAGCTGGTTCAAGGTGGATATCTGACGCTCCTTGAATAATGGCATGTCGGAGCAACGTATCAACAATCCGAACAACCGGTAAATCTTCAGCCATTTGCTTGAGATCTTTTTCAGACACCTCTTCGCCATTTTCTTCAGCTAGCACCTTGAGTGACGAAGCGTCCTTCATGATTAGGTCACCAAACTCGTCTTTGAGCGTTTTCTGATATTGCCGCAGGGCTGCCCGCATAGACTCTGTATCAGTAAGTCTGGCTTGAATCTTCAGTCCGACCTTTTTCTTCACAAAGTCTATTGCTGGTAAATCTGCAGTGTCGAGCATGGCAACCTCGAGCGCGTCTTCACTTCGTTTATACGCAATTATATTGTGTGCCCGAGCCACTGGCTCAGGAATGAGTGTCAAGATATCAAATTCGACCTTCATGTCTTTCAGTGACACAAACGGGATGCCGAGAACATATGATTCGACTCGCCTGAGGTCGTCTTCAGTGACATGTCCATGCGCCACAAGCGCATCGGCGAGAGTACGATTTTCTTCAATAGCAATTTTCTCTGCCGACGCAATATCCGCCTTGCTTAAAAGCCCGGCATCAATAATGAAACGCTTGAGTTGTTCATCAGATGTACGCACAAAGACCTAAGAATGAACTAGTAACACCACTATGCTAACAGTATAGCATTGGCACTGTTGTATATTGATAGATTTCTCTACAGTTACCACTACTCTGTAGACATTTTGACAGACTCAAAAAAAAGCGTATGCTACCCGTATCTGACTTTGACTGCTCGGCCATTCTGGCCGGGCAGTCTTTGTACCAAGATACCCACATGTCACTAATTACCAATAACCAACCTTCACTTTATGTTTGATCTAAAAGTTATTAACGCGGTCCTAACTGAAATGGAAGAGGAGCGGGGTATCCCCCGAGAAAAGATTCTCGATGCGATTTCACAGTCTCTCGCTACTGCCTACAAAAAAGAATTCGGGAAGCGGGGCCAAATTATCACTGCTTCGTTTGATTTAAACTCTGGTACGACCACGTTCGAACAGCGTAAAATTGTCGTTGACGAAAGCATGTTAAAACCAGTGAGTGATGACGAATTACCACTACCGGAAGACGCACCCGAACCGGTGGTTGACGAAGATGATCCACGTGTCCGTTTTGACGAAGAAAAACACATCATGATCGGGACTGCCCGGATGATAAAAAAGGATGTACAACTTGGTGAAGAGTTGGTATTTCCACTAGAACCGAAAGATGATTTTGGACGCATTGCCGCACAGACTGCTAAGCAAGTGATCATGCAAAAAATACGCGAGGCCGAAAAAGAATCTGCCCTCGCTGAATTTGGCCAAAAAGCTGGTGATATTGTTATTGGACAAGCTCAACGATTTGAACGCGGCAACCTCTATGTTGACCTTGGTCGGGTGACGGCCATTATGCCCTACGACGAACAAATTCCTGGTGAACGTTTCAAACCAGGTGAGCGGATTCGGGCGATTCTACTTGCGGTTGAAGAGACAAGTCGGGGTGTCTTTATCCGCCTGTCGCGCTCACACCCGGATTTTTTGGTTGGATTATTTGCAATTGAGGTACCTGAATTGCAGGCTGAGGCAATTGAAGTGAAATCAGTCGCCCGTGAAGCTGGTGCTCGCACGAAGATTGCAGTCCACGCCGTTGACCGCCACATCGATCCTGTCGGATCACTCGTCGGCCAGCGGGGCGTACGTGTCTCAACCGTGATGAGCGAACTGGGCGGTGAAAAAATTGATATTATT
>CAYXOF010000036.1:0-9033 GCA_964466905.1 uncultured Candidatus Saccharibacteria bacterium
AATACACTGTATAAGGATCACCGTATGCCCTCACGAGTCCATCAATCGCACCCTGAACCTTTTCTTGATCACTGAGTGCATTACTACTGCTACCAACAGCAAACTTTTGGTCCATCAGCTCCCATACCTTCCAGAACTCTTTGAGATCAACGCGCTCCTGATCGTCAACCACTTCAGGCGGAGCAGCAAATAACGTAAAAATACCCGCCGACTGGACATCAGTATAACTTTGTCCAAACTGTAACCCAGTAAAAAACGTACCACCTGCCAACAACACGGCGAGCGGAATACCGATCCAGGTGCCCCGTCTGCGTGACTGGTCCACTGATTTTGGAGCATAACTCATGCCAGCTATTATGACATATCGTCTATAAAAATCCCAACCATTTCTCTCCCCGAAACATTTTTGGTACACTACTACGTATGCTACATCACCTCTTTGGTCGCGTCACACCAGCGGAAACCCTTGAGATTAATCTCTATAACACACTGAGCCAATCAATTGAACCATTTCAACCACTCAAGGCCCGCTCGGTCACGATGTACAGCTGTGGTCCAACCGTCTATGACTTTGCCCACATCGGTAACCTGAGGTCATACATCGTGTCAGATATTCTCAAACGTACCCTCACGTACGCTGGATATAACGTCAAGCACACCATTAATTTTACCGACTTTGGCCACCTCACCGACGACGCCGATGCTGGGGAAGATAAAATGATGAAAGGGTTAAAACGTGAAGGACTACCGATTACCCTCGAATCCATGCGCGATCTCTCTGACCGCTACATCGAAGCTTTTAAGGCAGATTGTGAGGAGCTCCGCATCATCACGCCCACCACCTGGGCGCGCGCCAGTGATTACATCACGGCACAAATCCGCCTCATCGAAACCCTCGAAGACAAAGGACTCACCTACCAAACCCCCGATGGTGTCTACTTCTCCATTGAAAAATTCCCTACGTACGGCAAACTTGGTAACATCGATCTCGCTGCCCTCAAAAGTGGCGCCAGGGTGGAGGTAAACATACACAAACATCATCCAGCCGACTTTGCGGTCTGGAAAAATGGCGAACTCGGGTGGGACAGTCGCTGGGGCAAAGGTTTCCCCGGCTGGCACATTGAGTGCTCCGCCATGGCGATCGCCACACTCGGGAAGCAGATTGATATTCATACCGGTGGTATTGATCACATCCACACCCACCACAATGCCGAAATAGCTCAGAGTGAAGGCGCAACAGGTAAACCATTTGCTCGCTTTTGGCTTCACAATGCCTTTATCACCATCGATAACACAAAAATCGCCAAATCCCTTGGTAACAGCATTACCCTTCGCCATCTCCTTGATCGTGGCTTTTCTGGAGATGACTACCGCTACTGGCTCCTCACTGCTCACTACCGCTCGACGATTAACTTCACCTTCGAAGCGCTCACTGCTGCGAAGCAAGCCCTCTTCCGCCTCAAACGCTACATGTATGAGGATTACAAACGCCTCTCAGGCCGACCAAACGCGGCATACCTTAAGCGATTTGATGCCGCTATCGCACATGACCTCGATACCCCACAAGCCATTGCACTCCTCTGGGAAATCGTGAAAGATGAGACCCTTGATGCGAAGACGAAGTGCGGCACGATTCTCGCTATCGATAACGTTCTTGACATCGGTCTCTCAGACGATATCGACACTGGTGTCCGGTCACTCGGCATTGTGAGCCTTATCTCCCTCCCTGATGAAATCCAAACCCTCATCGACGACCGTGAAGCCGCCCGCATCGCCCGTAATTGGCCCGAGGCCGACCGTCTTCGTGACACGCTGAGCCTCAAAGGTTATACCGTAGAAGACACCCCAACTGGCCCGAAGGTATCAAAAATATAGCAATCCCCTCTCTCCACAGCCTTGGGTAAAAAACGTCAAGCGTCGCTTCGTGCTACAATGTCCCAACTATGGCAGATTCCCCCGCTACCAACCGCTCACTGCGCAAGGTGCCAAATAATCTCGACGCTGAAAAAGCACTCCTTGGAGCGATCATCCTCAAGCCCGAGGTTATGCACGATGTCTCTGTCACGGTATTTCCCGAAAGCTTTTACGCAGACAAACACCGCGCGATCTTTGATGCACTCCAAAAAATCTTCTCTAAAGGTGACCCGATTGACGTCGTCTCTGTTGCCACTCGTCTTAATGCCGACAAACAACTCGAGCGCATCGGCGGCCCGAGCTACATTACCGAACTCATTGAGACAGTACCAGCAGCCGGTAACGTCATGTACTACGCAGAGCAAGTCATCGCGAAGGCCACCCTCCGTGGCCTCATTCACGCCGCTGATGATATCGCGGAAATCGGCTACTCTGATCCAGAAAGTGTCGATGAAGCGCTCGACCAAGCAGAGAAAAAAATCTTCCACGCGACCCAAGCACCCTCGGCACAAAAATTCCGTCCGATCGGAAGTGCCTTGACCGAGGCTTGGGAACGCTTTGAACACTTAAGTGAAAACCAGGATGTCAGGCGTGGTGTCCCCACCGGCTTCACGTCACTTGATAATCTCCTAGCTGGTTTTCAGAAGTCTGATCTCATCATCCTCGCCGCTCGTCCGAGTATGGGAAAGACTACCTTTGCGCTCGATATTGCCCGTAACGCAGCACTGAAGTACGGCGCAGCAGTGGGTATCTTCTCCCTGGAAATGAGCGATCAGCAACTGGTCGACCGTATGCTCGCGGCTGAGGCTGGCGTAGACTCCTGGAAGCTCCGCACTGGACGCTTAAGTAATGATCATGAATATGAAGCCTTGCAAGAAGCTATGGCTAAACTCCATAAGGCCCCGATCCACATCATCGACGAGGCCGGTATCAATATCGTGAAAATGCGCTCAGCCGCACGTCGATTGAAGAATGAAAAAGGACTCGACATGCTCATCGTCGACTACCTCCAGCTCATGTCCCCCACCCTCACAAAGAATAGTGACAGTATGGTCCAGCAAGTAACCGAGATTTCTCGCTCACTCAAGGTCCTCGCGCGCGAGCTTGAAGTCCCTGTCCTCGCCCTGTCCCAGCTCTCGCGAGCGGTCGAGCAGCGTGGTGGCAAACCTCGTCTCTCCGACCTCCGAGACTCTGGCTCCATCGAGCAGGACGCCGACGTCGTAATGTTTATTCACCGCGAAGATAAGATGAACCGTGATAAAGAATCAGAACGACCAAACATCGCTGAAATTATGGTCGAAAAGCACCGTAACGGTCCGGTCGGCATGGCCGAACTGTACTTTGATGGCAAGCATGTCCGCTTCCTTAACCTCGATACCCACCACGCCACTGCGCCAGGCGCTGACGATTTCTAAGTATGTCAAAACTCGATGATCTCATTGCTCAATTTGAACGATTCCCTGGCGTGGGCGCGCGTCAAGCCAAGCGCTTTGCCTTCCATATTTTGACGCTCCCTGAAGCCGACACGAAGCTTCTGGCTGATCTCATAGCCAATCTCCAGGCAGTGGTCATTGAATGTGACAGTTGTCACCGTTTTTTTGCCAAAAATGGAAGCGAGGGTACGTTATGTAGTATTTGTCATTCAGCAAACCGTGACCATAATCGCCTCTTAGTCGTCGAACGAGATAGTGACATCGTCGCTATCGAACGAGCCGGCGTCTATGATGGTCTGTATTTTGTGCTCGGCGGTACCGTCCCACTCCTCAATGTGGCCGACACCGGCAAACTTCGCGCTGGCGCACTCAAAGCCACGGTCACCACCCGCCTCTCCAGTGGCTTACATGAAATCATCCTCGGCTTTTCAGTGAATCCTGACGGTGAAAACACGATGCGATTTATTGAATCTATCATTAACCCGGTTATCGATGGCACCAATGCCAAGCTATCGCATTTAGGTCGTGGCCTCTCTACTGGCAGCGAACTTGAGTACGCTGATCCAGAAACGATCAAAAATGCTCTACGACACAGAGACTAGAGTGCCGCAATCCGCTGCTCCCACGCCGACACGAACTCCTCGATCCGTTCTAGGATATAGTCACGCACCTGACTTTCCATGTGACTGAACTCTGGGGTACTCCCCACGAGGTTATGCCACTCTGGCACCGATCGTACATTTGTATCCATTGATAATGCGCCCAAATCCCGGAGTAACTCATGATGAAAGACATACACAGCATCCAAAAAAGCCACCACTGTGTCAGCGTCACGATTAACCTGGGTTCGCAGATTAGTGATTCTCTCGTACAATGGCGAGGTATACTCAAGTCGTTCAAATTTTTCCATGCACAATCAGTGTAACAAAAATCCTCCGAGGTGCGGAGGATTTTTGGTGGTTAGGCAATCTTTTCGATCTTCACCTGGGCGTAGTGCTGGCGGTGGCCAACCCGACGATCACGGTTACTCTTGGCCTTATAGCGGACGATAGTAAGCTTTGGGCCCTTCTTCTCACCTAAGTACGTGGCGGTTACTTTTGTACCAGTGGTTGGAGTACCGACCTTTGCCTTCGCCCCGTCATCAGTCATAAGTACCTGGTCGAACTCGATTTTGTCGCCCTCAGTATGCTCACCGAGAAGCTCTACTTCAAGCGTTTGTCCTTCGTTTACGATATATTGCTTTCCGCCAGTAGCGATCACCGCAAACGGCTTCATTTGTGTTTCAGTTGCCATAGTGCGAAGAGTATACAAGATATCGGGTTTTTTGCAACTATAACCCTACAGATCATCATCGGACTTCTGTGGCTTTTCAAGTACGAGTGGATCAAGACCAATCCCCTCACCGGCGATTTTCATCACATCCTTATCAATCTTGCCGAGTTCTTTTTGGGCGACGTTATAGTGATTGACGGTCGTACCAAGGCTGTTCCCCATCTTTTCAAAGTATGACGTATAGGCACTGAGATGACGCCCAAGCTGTTCGACCTGCTTCCCGATCTGCTTGGCACTTTCTTCGATCTTAAAGGCACGGAAGCCATAGAGCACCGACTGAAGGTAGGCAGCAAAAGTCGTTGGTGAGACGATAATGACGTTCTTGTCCTTGTATGCATAGTCAATCAGTGAACGAGTATTCACCTTTACTGAGCCGACTTCGTTGATCAAGAGGTCATAATAAATCGCCTCCGCTGGAATATACATAAAGGCAAACGGCAGCGTACCGTCTTTGGGACGAATGTACTTGGCAGTCTCATCAATACGCTTTTTAAGATCATTCTTAAATTCTTTTTCTAAAAACTCCCGCTCATCGTCACTGCTCGCGTCGACCAGGCGTCGGTAGTTATCAAGGGAGAACTTCGCATCAACCGGAATCATACCGTCTTTCGTCTCGACGACCGCATCGACGGTTTCACCACCGGGGAATTGGTATTGCAGCTTATAGGCACCAGCCGGCAACATATTCTCAAGCGCGAGCTGCAGACTCGCCTCACCGAGGTTCCCCCGTTGCTTTTGGTGCTTTAAGACTTTTTCTAAGTTCTGGAGTTGCTCCGCCACCGTAAAGACCTGCTTACTACTCTCGCTCACCTCACTCACACCCCGTTGTACATGGAGCAATTTTTCACTCACACTCTCTTGGATGTACTTGATCTGCTCATTTACTTCTTTTGAGATCGTTTGCATGAGCTTTTGACTCTCGGAAAATTGCGACCGACTCCCCTCTTGCATGGTGCGATTGGTTTCCGACAATCGCGCATCCATTGTGCGCGACAACTCCTGAAGCTGCTGTTGCATCAAAAGCATACTCTCACTTGCCACTTCCGGCTTCTCGGGCTTCGGACGCAACAACAGGTACAGCACGACCCCATTACTAACCGCGAGCACGAGTACCAATACCAACAAAATCATTTCCATAGTGTTGCTATCATACCATTTTTGGACTGACGTGATACACTACGTGCATGCGAGCAGTCGGGCTCCACACCCGGCTCGCTTCAGACACGAATCAAGTTCTCCGCTCGAAATCAAAGATTTCTCCGCGAGGTCTTCATCGAGCCGGGTGTGGGGCCCTTAAATTCATATACCTATGTCACTACACCTTGATATCAAAGCCAGTTTGAAAGATGCGATGAAAGCAAAAGATGAAGTTCGCTTACGGACTGTCCGCAGCATGATCACTGCCTTCACCAATGAAATGGTCGCAACGGGCAGAACCCCGCAAGACGAACTCACTGATGAACAGACACTCGCAGTCATCAAGCGTCTTGCGAAACAACGCAAAGAGTCAATTCTCGCCTATGAGACTAACGCTCGTCCAGAGCTCGCTGAACCAGAAAAAGCTGAGCAGGCAATTCTTGAAAGTTACCTCCCGTCTCTGATGACCCAAGAACAAATCCGCCCGATTGCTGAAGCTAAAAAAGCCGAGCTTGGTGTTACTGATAAAAGCAAGCTGGGTCAACTCGTCGGAGCAGTGATGAAGGAGCTGGCTGGAAAGGCTGACGGTGCTGATGTGAAGGTAGTCGTTGAGCGTTTGTTTTAAACACATGAAAGAACGACCACCACAAGATATTGAAAAATCTATCAAGGAGCGTAACCTCGAACACCTACGTGCTGCAGGCAGGAAAGGTGCAAAAGTAACAAATTTAAAAAAGGATATCGTTCGGACACTGACCGAAATAGAAGTTGAGCGACGATCATTTGAAGACGAACTTCAACGTAGGGCCGCCAACGGACACATCATCTCACCTGATGGTGAGGATATGGATTTTAATCCTCACATTGACGATTTTGACAAAAATTAGATTGGTTGTATAGTGAAAAACAGAGTAGAAAAGAAAGGAAACGAGGATGGCCTTTAAAAAAATCGGTGAGATCGCCCAGTGCATCAAACATGGAGCGGAACAAAAAATGATCGAATTCGAAAAAAAACCTATCCATAAGGATGGCGTGTTGCAAATCTTTCGGTCTGTATCCGCGCCGAGGACCTGCTTTATGGTGAAGCATATTCCCAGCGGGTACTCTGCTATCGTTACGACCGATCACCGACGGACTACAGTGGTTACGATCACCTGCTACGATCCGCATGACCATGTCGTCGGCGCGCGTGACGCACATTATACGGAAATGATCGCCAATACCTTCCTGTCCGTGGTAGGCCAGCTCCCGTGAATAAACCCACGGCAGCAAGTCTCAACCGCGCGCGGTGGGCAGCTGCGCGCATAGTGGCACAAGGTGAACGTAAGGACTACCGACTCATCTTCAACCAACCAAATTTCGTGCGTTTTTACTTCGGTGGTTACGTGCTTGACTTCAAACGCGATGAGGCGGCTCCACACCGCATTTACTTGGTTCAAGGATACCAGTTCCCTCTCCTCACACCGGAGGATCATGCCTGGCTCTTCACAAAAGCAGAGGAGTACATGAAAGCAGCAGAAGCTGCCATCAAGCGGGCAAAGAGCGTCCGGAGGAAGTCTCAGCCAAGAAAAATGGCCGAGATCACTCCTGCCTGCCTCTTTGATCACTTGCCCACCCTAAGAAGTCCGACCTCCAAACAGAGAAGGAAACCATGATGGGAAACCCGTCACATCAGCGAGTCAAAAATGTCTGGCGTGGTCCGAGCACCACATCAGTGAGGGAGATCGATCGACTCCAGAGAATATTTGGTGGACGTTTGGTGATTTTCAACGGTCCACACGGCGGACCTTGTATCCGACCACAGTGTCAACCTGACGCGGCACGTCTCAAGCAGATCCTCGCCGAGTCAGACTTCATGACCCAACGAACAAAAAAAGCCTAAGAGGCAGCATCCCAGGCACGAATCCCCACGGCGCAGCGCGTCGTGGGGATTATTATTACAATGCTTCGGGCATGAGGACGAGACCAGTAGCAAATTAAATAAACGCGTACAGTTTCACCAAAAAGAACATGAAGAAAATCAAAAGCATGATTCCTTCCCAGCGCATCACCTGCCGAGCGAGCCCACTTACAAACAAGATAAACGACGCCGCTACAAGAATTGGGAGGCCAAGTTCCATCACCACCGCGTCAGCTGGTAATGCAGCAAAGAGCCCAGGAATGCCCGCCACCAGCAGGATATTAAACGCATTTGAGCCGAAGATGTTGCCAATCGCCATCTCACTTTCCCCTGACCGGGCCGCTTGTAGCGTCACAAACAACTCAGGTAATGAGGTACCAATCGCAATCGCAGCAATCGACACGAGGCCAATCGGGATTGAGAGACCACCAGCCAAATTGACCGCCATCTCAACAGTATAATGAGCTCCGACTAACACTGCTCCCATCCCAAGCAGGGAAAACGCAACTGGCGTACTGATTGATTTTGGTTTTACTGGCACATCGTCTCCCACGAGCTCTTCTTTTGATTCATTAAAAAGGTACCACACATACGCCGCAAACGTCGCCAGCAAAAGTAATGCTTCGATTCGATCAATCACACCGTCATAAATAGACGCAACAAAGTGTACAGTTGCAATTACAAAAATTGGCAGCTCAGTCTGGATCAGATTTTGAGAAATTTTGACCGCTCGGATAGACGCAAGCACACCAACAATCAACAAAATGTTAGTGATGTTAGAACCAACAACGTTCGCAAGCACGAGTTCAGGTGCGCCACTGAGTACACCAGCCAGCGACGAGGCAAGCTCAGGTAAAGACGTTCCAAAACCAACAATAAATACCCCAATTGCAAACTTACTCAATCCAAAGTATGCACCAATCTTCGTCGCGCCATTAACAAACGTGTCCGCACCCCGGACAAGCACAAAGAGCGCAATTGCTAAATAGACAGTCCAAAGTATCATTTGCGTAATATCCATACGATCGTAAGTATAGCCTACAAAACCAAGAGAGAAGGATTGATGATGAGGAGAAGTCCGAGCACCAACATCAGGACCCCACCGATTAGGAGCGAAAGTTGGGCATACTTACCGCCGTGTGACTGTAGTCTTGAATACCCCCAAATCGCCAACCCAAAGACCACTACATCATCAAACATATAGCCGAGCGAGAAGACCAAAATGTACCACTGGCGCTCCATAAATGAGAGCATGTTGAGCTCAAGGATCTTCGTGTACGCCTGAGGAATACCAATTGAACAAGCAAACTCGATCAC
>CAYXOF010000037.1:0-8964 GCA_964466905.1 uncultured Candidatus Saccharibacteria bacterium
TACTCAACTTCCGCCCAAGATGCTTTATCAATCCGAACCAACGATGGCACCGTTTGGGGCATCGATCAGTTTGGTGGACTCAATGTATCTGGTGGTCTACGAATGAAGTACATCACGGATGGAGGACTCAATACATGGGGGTACTCAGATCTTAATGACACGTACATTGCATCGGGAGATGGTGGTGCCCAGTCAAACATTTTGCTCATGCCGGGTAGCGGTGGCAACCTCGGCATCGGCACGAAGAGCCCGAACACCTTTAAATTAGAGGTGGCTGGCAACGTCGGCCCATCAGCCGACGATACCTACAATCTCGGCGCTGCTGGTCGCGACTGGGGCTGTCTCTATCAGTCAGATGGACAGACAGGCACCTGTGCGTCTGACGCCCGTCTGAAAGAGGATATTAGTACTCTGACGTTTGATTCGACTGATGCTTCTGCACTCGAAAAACTTGTCGCGCTCGAAATGAAAAGCTTTGCGTTTACGAGTGCGCCTGATAGTCAGTATCATGGCTTAATTGCGCAAGAAGTGCTTGCGGTAGCACCTGAGCTGGTCACTGAGCGAAGTGATGGCTTTTTGGCAGTCAAATATGGTGACATACAATGGCTCATTGTGGAGGCGGTACAGCAATTATGGGCAATGGTAACGGGTAATACTGAACGGATTGAGGCACTCGAAGCGCGGATCAAAGCGCTCGAGAGTGAGCTTGGCGCGTCGCCGGTGTCTAGTCAACCCGCCAATGCAACACCCGAAGTGGATGGTGGGGGTGGTGTGAATCAATTCGTCCCAAACTCTGAGTCAGAAATAGAGGAGGATACTGCGAGTAATACCCTAAATGAACTACCTATCGAACGCGCGCCTGAAGTGGTTGAGGAAGTGTTAATGGAAGGAGAAGAGATTGATGAGTCCCTGGAGACTACCGAAGATGAGGATTTGCCCCCGTCAGGAGTAGACGAGACTACCGAATTACAATTACCAAATGAAGATGATTCAGGATTTAATGATACCCCTGAAACAGAAGAGGAGGGCACTATTCCGGCTACTCTATCGAACAGTAACGAAGCAGACAGTAATGATTCACCGGAAACGATATCTTCGGCTGAAACATTGACAGAATAGTACTTATATTTTATAAGTAAGACAGAAAACACAACACCCACACACCCGTGTGGGCAGTTTGCGTTGGTCTTTGACAGGAGCAAGACGAATGAAAACTCTCTCTATGATCCTGATACTCCTTCTTGGGGTGATGGCAATGCCGGTTCATGCCCGTGATATCACGTGGTGCCTGGCGAAGGATAACGCCTGGAACTCGCGCGAGCACCGGGCGAGGATGGATTTGCTCGGTATTCCGTGCGCTACGCTGTATTACAAACTGACGAGTGCAGAAAATCAAGCGAACCCACTGGCGTGGGTCCGCGATCACTATCTGAACCACGGTACTCCGACGACCTTGACCCTCATCATTGATGACGGTCGGCCGACGGTTGGCACCTCGGAGGGCACTGATGTGTCCGCCGGTGTGCCTGGTCTTCTCAGTCGCGTGGTGGCCGGTGAGTTCGACGAATCACTCGACGCCTTGGTGCGTGCGATTGCGCGTGATGGTCGACCGATTATGATCCGCCTCTTCCATGAGCTCGATGGTGGGTGGTATCCCTGGGGTATCTACGCCCAAGGGAATTCGCCAGAGCTGGCGGTAGCGGCGGTGAGACATGTGATCGAACGTTTTCGGTCGGGCGGTGCTCGCAACGTGTCGTTTGAGATCAACTTCAACCGCCGTGACGGTCGTGGGGAAGTGCTCAGCGATGCTGAGTATCTGATTCCTGCCCTCAATGAACTCGTTGATGCCTACGCGGTGTCGACGTACAACCGCTGCGGAACTGCGCCACAATACGTAGACGAGCGTTCGTTTGCGGATGATTTTCGGCCGATCTACGATCGATTGTCGTCGCTCACGACGCTTCCGATCAATGTGGCCGAGGTCTCGACTTCGGGTGCATGTGCACCGAAGCTTCCGTGGTTTCAGGCGATGATGACTGCGCTTAAGGAAGAGTTTCCCCGCGTCAAGCAGGTGACTTTTTTCTTCGGAGTCGTCCCGGTTGGGAAGGCTTCGAACTCGGTGCCGATCTACTGGGGCTTTGATCAAAGTGTCGCAGATGCCCAGGAGTTTCGTGAACTGCTTGCCCGGCACTCATCGGTTATTAAGCGGCCAAGGCAGACTCTCGCCCCCTTACGGGTGATCGTGCCTGCCGCTCGACCAATGCGTCCGAGCACAGAGGCGCCCGCAGAAATGCGCAGAGTCGATGGATCTCGTGGTGTGGAATCACGTGCTACGCAGATCGAAGACGGAGTACGTTTGCCTTGGTCGGTGTGGGGACAATTCACCCACTACCTGACCGAGACTGACAATCCGGCGTTATCGCCACTGACGGGTGAACCCTTTGGTTCGGTGGGGAGTGTGCTGCGTCTTTCGGGTCGCCAGTCTGCACTGTGGTCGCTTGATGATGGTGTATCAGTCGGTCCCTCGCTCATGCTCGGGGCAGTCTGGTCACCCAATGATGATCAGTGGTGGAACAACTATGCGTCAATCGGCGCATCGGCTGGTCTTCACCTTGATGCGCCGCGCGGATTGGCGGATTGGGGTACCTTCTCAGTCGAGCTCTTCGGTGAACAGCGTTTTTACATCACCGATACGCCTGATCGCTATGATGGTGGGCAGGAATTCGTCGGTGGCGTCCGTGCCACGATGAGTTTTGGTGGAGACTGGTCGAGGTGATCGATCATGATGTACACCCATAAGGAGGGGAGGCATGGGACAGGGATTTATCGATCTCTACTTCTACCACGAGTTCTCAATACTCGTGGTCTGTGTGGGACTGGGCGCGCTCCTCATGTTGCCACGGTCGGTCATCGGCTACTGGCACCTGCGGCGGTGTGCGCACGGTAAGGGGTTTATGGCGTATGAAATGGAGCAACGTCCGGTGACGTTGTTTCTTACGGTCTACCGAGAAAATCCGGAAGTTTTCGAAGTAGCCCTCAAGCGCTATCGCGCTTCACTTGATAAGTGGTCGACCGTGTCTGCGATCGTGTGTGTGATCGATGCGGCAGACCTTTTCCCGGAAGAAACAAAACTGCTTGGCGACATTGCCGAGCGGTACGGAGCGTACGTGTTCTGCACGAATGCTCGCGCCAAGCGAGAAAATTTGCGTAATGCGATGCGTTGGGCCAGAGTGGCAGGGGTGCTCCATACGTTCACGCTGTTTGGTGACTCCGACACGATCGCAACGACAGCCGACGATGATATCGTCGGTGAGCTACTCCGACCCTTTGGTGATCCGACCATCGGCGGGGTGACTACGGCGCAACGCCTGACGATGGTCGATTCGACGCTCCAGGTACTACTTGACTGGCTCGAAGATGCACGTATCGGGAGTGGCATGTCGGCCGGAGGAGCGTTCCATCAGGTGGTGTGTATGCCTGGTCGACTCTATGCGGTGCGTACGGTATTGGTCGAGCGTTGGATGGATAGGCTCGTTGAGGAATACTGGACCGTTCCGCGGTACCAGCTGCGCTGGCCGTTTGTCTCTCTCGAGCGAGTACAGGCTCATGCAGGCGATGACCGGCGGATTACGATTCGCGTACAAGAAAAAGGTTTTGGGGTGGTGATGAATCCACGGGCGACCGTGGTGACAACGATGCCCCGTTCGCTGTGGCGTGTCTCAGTGGTGATGCTTCGGTGGGCGACCTCGAGTCAGTGGCTGACCGTCGTCGCGACGTACCAGTATAGCTGGTATCGACGCCTCCTGATGGTGATGTACTTGGCGTGGGGAGATATCGCGATTACGCTCATCGCGAACTTTATCCAGTTCCGATTCATCTACTCCTTGTTTGAGTGGGCGATGGGTTGGGGAGAGGCGCGGCCACTGCTATCGCTGACGACGTGGCTACTTGTGACGCTGACTGGTCTTGTACTGGGGTTTGGCTTGCGGCAGGTGTGGCATCTGGCACGCCATCCATGGCACGTCTTGCTGTTGCCAATCTTCATTGTGTTCGTGAGCTATCTACAGATCATTCGCCTGATTCCATGGGTGAATCCCCGTCGGATCAGCGTGTGGGGCTCGCGGGTGGGATCTGGGTTGCGAGTGGCGCCACTGTTCTTTACCCCGTTCCAAACGTGGTTGACAGACCACGAGACTGTTGGCACACTTACAGCAGAGAAGAAGGGAGATCAAGATGGTTGATATGTCTGCCAGTGCAGGGCGACTGCACGGCACCAAGCCCTTCGATGGGCTCGGATTGCTCGCCTTCGTCTGGCGACACGTCTGGCTGGCGCTCGATGAGTGCGCCAGCAGGTCGGACTTTCGTCGTCCAGAAGTCCTGCTTCGTGACGGCACCATTTGGGAGCTCGTCTCCCGCCGGGGCGTCCTGTGGCACCTTCGGCGCGGCGATGGTCGCGAATACGAGGTCTCGACCGCCAAGGTCGAGCGCCTCAAGACAAAGTGGGACTACAAGTCGTAGTCTCGAGTTCCTTGGTCTCCAGAAGTGGAGATCCTCAAAAGCGGCGCCCCGGTGCCGCTTTTATCATGCTCAATTTTCTTTTTACCAATCAATTGGCTTGAGTCCATGTTGTTTTAAATATTCATTAGTTTTGGAGAAGTGTCTGCAACCGAAGAAGCCGCGGTGAGCCGAGAGGGGAGACGGATGCGGTGCGGTGAGGACGAGGTGCTTGCTGCGATCGATGAAATCTATTTTAGCTTTAGCGTGTGTACCCCAGAGGAGAAATACGACATGTTCTCGTTCGGTACTGACCGTCTTAATAATTGCATCGGTGAAGTGTTCCCAACCCCAACCCGCGTGTGACCCAGGTGCTCCCGTTGCGACAGTGAGGGTGGTATTCAGAAGTAGTACGCCTTGCTCTGCCCAACGCTCGAGATTACCTGAGGTGGGTGCCTTTATACCTATATCTGATCCAATTTCTTTATAGATGTTACGAAGTGATGGCGGGATTGGTATACCGTCGGGCACGGAGAAGGCGAGGCCATGCGCTTGGCCTTCACTGTGGTAGGGGTCTTGGCCGAGGATGACGACGCACACTTCTTCCAGTGGGCAAAGATTTAGGGCGGTAAAGATTTGCTGAGCCGGGGGATAGATAACGCCGTGTAGGTAGGAGTGTGCGACGCGTGCCTTAAGTGGGCTTACATATGGTTTAGCTGATTCAGCTTGGTATAGCTTCTGCCAAGATGGTGCGAGGGGTATATCCATATATGAGTAGTATACGTGGTCTAGTATACTAGTCACCATACGCACGAATCATACACTCGCAGTATTCTCAAAAGTATGACGTGGCGAATTATTGCCTTAGGGACAACCATGCTCGTGGTCTATGTGGTAACTGGGGATCTCACGCTGGTGGCCAGTGTGGGTGTGGTGGATGTGATCGCGAAAGTATTTTTCTACTATCTCCATGAACGAACCTGGGGGAAGGTGAAGTGGGGTATTGTTGGAACCGAACCGCGTCTTTAAAGTATGCAAAAGCGCTGGCTGCAGCGAATCTAATGATTAGATTCGCTGCAGCCAGCGCGGAAACCGTTCTATGAGTTCGTAGTGGTTATCGGCGAGGCGACTGTGCGTTAGGTCGGGGTAGGCAATCAGTTGAATGTCATTGGTTTTGTTTTGGAGCACTTTCCCGCAGGTAGAAACCGCCCCACCGCCGACGAGATAGATCCAGATGCCACTGGTATGTAGTCTGCCAGCCACTAATTTCGGTGGGTGGTTAACGGCGACGAACTTCGTTCGGTAGCGGATCAGCCACATGGGCATGGTGTACTCCCTGTATGCGAACTCTACAAGCTCGATATACTCTACGGCAAATGTATGAAGATGCAAGCGGTGGCCTTTATTTCTGGCAGCCTGGGCAGTAGTGTGTCCCTCGACCAGCACAGCGGATTTTTTTAATGAGTGTGCCACATCGTGAGCACGGTGAGTTTTGTTTCCCGAACACTTGTAGGTAATCAGTGAAGTTACCGTTATCACCGCCAGTATCGACAAAGTGCTGAAAGGTGGTGCCGCCAACAGTGATCGCTTCACGCATCACGTTGCCCGCTGCCTGTGCAATTGCGCCTGCTTCTGCTTTGGTGACTCGATCGGCCCGTCGTGTGGGGCGTACCCGCGCTCGCCAAAGAGACTCGTCTACGTAAATGTTCCCAAGTCCAGCTATAAAGGATTGGTCTAGTAGTGCAGCTTTAACGGGTGTCTTACGGAGTCGCAGTCGCTTCACGAACCATGTCACATCAAAATCTGGATCAATTGGCTCGGGTCCGAAGCCACTCCGCGCTAGCGCAACCGCTGCGGCATTGGCGACTTTGGTGTACCCAAAGAGACGCATGTCATTGAAAAACATGACAGACCCGTCGGTAAAGTAAAAGCTTACTCGGGTGTGCCGATTGGGGAGTGAGATCTGATCGTGTGGTGACATGGAGTGCCCGCCACCTGCCACACCCGCACGATCACGCACAAAAAATTGCCCGGTCATTTTGAGGTGTGCGAGCACAAATAGATCTGGCGCATCTACAAATGAAAAGATGAGTAATTTACCAATACGATCGATATCAGCAATAGTTTGCCCACTCAACTGTGTGTTCATAGTTGGGTTATAGACAACGGTCTTGGCGTGATGGACGAACACCTGTGAGATCGTTTTTCCTTTTACTTTATACAGCAGTTGAAGGCGTACCGTCTCGACTTCTGGGAGTTCTGGCATACAGCTATGTCATAGCCTAGATAGTGACGTATCGTCAAGTGGTCGGACAGGTTCGGGGGCCGAGTAATTTGCGTAGCAGAAAGACGGTGGTGCCGAGCATCAGTATGATTCCGATCAGGAGTAATTCTGATCCATGCCATGGTAAGAGGGCGAGCAGGGGTACGCCACCCACGGTACCGAGAATACCGACGAGTAGGGTGGTACCGCACGCGCTACAACCAATCCCAAAGAGACCAGCGATGAGGCCTCCGATACCGACGGCAGTCGAACGCTTGGAACCAGCTGCCTGGGCGAACGAGCGCCGATAACAGACGAGTAACCAACCATTGAGTTGCATGAGTATGATCGTCGTGATAAGCCCAAGGGTGATCGGCCACGAGAGTAAGGACGGCAGTCCGAAGAGAAGAGCAAAGAGGTAGGAGACGGTGTCGCCCAGTGATCCGCTCAAGGCATAAATTGAAGCAATACTCTCAGCGTGGTACCAGTAGGTAACGAGTAGTAGTATGAGGCTGGTAGTGAACGTGATGATACTAATGACTCGCCATGAAATATACGAGCGCAGCGATAGGGCTGCTTCCCGGCTAATTATAGGTACCGTAGTCACTAATTGTTTGTTACTGCGGTGATCGCTTGTGTCCAGGCAGCCTTTGGTAGGGCGCCGTTGACGGCGAGTCCGTGCTCACGTGTGGCCACAATTGAGAATGGTGTCCCACCTCCGCCATTCGCTACAGATCGTTGCATGTCGGCCTCGATGGCTGCTGCGGTAGCAGGTGATTGTACACAGGTATCAAAGTCTGCTTTTGTCACACCATATTCGGTGTACGCATCGGTACTGCCTCCGAGAATTAAGCTATCGAGATACGCCCAAAATGCATCATTGCCAGCGAGCTTACCAACACATTCACTCGCGGCTGCTTTGAACGGTGCTTGTGGGTGAAGTTGCTCAATGGGGAACTGACGGTAGACCCAGGCGACTGAACCATTACTTTCATCGATGACTTGCTTGAGGGTGGGGTGAACGCGCTTGCAGAACGGACAGTCGATGTCTGAGTATTCAATAATAAAAGTCTCAGCGTCAGGGTTGCCATAAATAAAATCATCATCATCAAGGGTTAACTCGAGGGCTTCTTGCGGGGTGTTGGCTCGCTCTGCTACAGGCGCGACCGCGATCGGTGTATTGGCTTGTGGGGCACGGGTGCCGATGTAGACGACGGCAGCGGCGATCATAAGGCCCGCACCAAGAATAGCGAGGGGCGTGTAATTGGTCAGGGTAGATGTCGAAGTTTCCATGGGTGAAATGAATTATGTTACGTGTATGTTCTCTAGTATACGGTACTGCATACAGTCATGCCAAATTAGTTCGAAATGATGTTGGTTTTTTTGCTTACAACGGTGCTAGGTGCTCTGGATGGGTACATGTGAACCAGCGACGTAGCCAGTAGTCCAGCAGAGTTGGAGACTATAGCCACCTGAAGGTCGATCGATATCAAGCATATCTCCAATCAGGTAGAGATTATCGATCAGTCGTGATCGCATCGTTTTTGGTTGTATTTCGGAGAGTGGAACTCCGCCTGATGTTACGATGGCGTGATCGGTTCCGAGGCGACCACTCACATGGAGTGGTACTGCTTTCAAGTAGTGCATGAGTCGTCGCCGATTATCTCGGGTGCAACTATGACACTTCGTGGTCGGAGGAATTGCGAGTTCACTGAGGATGGCGGTCAGGAAGGCGTGGGGGAGGAGGTGAGCAAGAGCGTTATCGAGTTGTTTGTTGGAGTGAGTGGTGAGGAGTGAGGTCAAGAGCGTGTCCACTGTCCCGTGGTCCATGGTGGGAAAACAGTCGATGGTGATGACAACTGGTCCATACGTGAGTAATTCACCGACTCCCTTACTCAGGTTAAGGATCGTCGGACCACTCACACCGAAATGGGTGAAGAGTAGTTTACCGGCGAGTGTCCGCTGGCGTGCTCGTGCCTGCCAGACAGTCAGGTTGACGTCTTCGAGGGTGAGACCAGAAAGTGATGCGGTCCAGGTGTCTGTAAGGGTGATAGGGACAAGGCTTGGGTCGGGTGTGGTAATGGTGTGCCCAAGCGTCTGCAGCCAACGGAACCCGTCGCCCGTCGAGCCGGTGTCTGGGCGCGATGTGCCGCCAGTCGCGATGATGTAGGTGTGGGCGGTAAGGTGTCGGCCGTCAGTTAGTGTTA
>CAYXOF010000038.1:0-8873 GCA_964466905.1 uncultured Candidatus Saccharibacteria bacterium
TACTTATTCACAATGTCTTGGTACCGACCGCATTGATGAGCCTGTTAGGGTACTTTGCTGGAGTGGAAGTGGATGTGTTGTTTGTGATGGCACTTCTGGCGGTCTTGGGGTATTCGGTTAACGACACTATTGTCGTGTTTGACCGGGTGCGCGAAAATCTTAAACTAAATCGTACAGAGCATCATAAAAAGCATACTGAACCAGGTGGTATCGTCCGTGATGAAGTCACCTACAGATTGACCAAACCGTACGATGAAATCGTCGGTTCTGCCGTATCAGAGACAATGGCTCGTTCAATCAACACTTCACTTACTACCCTCGCCGCACTGACTGCACTGTATGTCTTTGGTGGTGTAGTGACAAAAACCTTTGCCCTTATTTTGATTACTGGTGTTATTGCTGGTGCCTACTCATCTATACTCATCGCTAGCCCACTCGTGGTTGCATACGCTGCATATCAAGCAAGAAAAGTTTCCTAGCAGTGTAAACTGTACTCGTTATGTTACTCGGTATCACTGGTACAGATGGGGCAGGAAAAGGTGCAGTCGTCTCCTATTTAGTCAACCAAAAAGGGTTTGTCCATTACTCCGCTCGCGCTGTCTTGGAAGAAGAGTGTACTCGTCGCGGAATCGATTCTGATCGAGAAAATCTTCGCATCGTAGCAAATGACCTTCGTGCGAAGTATGGTAATGACTTTGTAGTGAGGCACTATCTGCAAAAAGTTGCTACCGATAAACCAAAAAATGCCGTGATTGAATCAATCCGGACCACGGCAGAAGTAGTAACGCTCAAAGTACACCAAGGCATCTTGCTAGCGATTGATGCTGATTGCGCCAAAAGATACGAACGTATCAAAGGGAGAAATTCTTCTTCTGATCAGGTATCGTTTGCACAGTTCGTCGCCCATGAAACGCTTGAAATGAACGACCCAAATCCCAATGGGATGCAGAAGGCGGAAGTCATTCGGTCAGCCGACTATACCATCATGAATAATGGTACACTAGATGCTCTACGAGAGCAGATTGAGTCGTTTCTCGTATCGATACTATGATTTACACAGTCGGAATTATTGGGTATGGAAATTTTGGAAAATTTCTTCATGAGCTGGGACAGCGCTTTTTTCCCCAGGTAGAATTTCGTGTTCACTCCCGTCGCTTTGCACCAGATGATAAAACATTTTTTGATCTCAAGACTGCCGCACAATCAGATATCGTCATCATCTCGGCTGGCATCACTGAATATGAAGAACGACTTAAAGCGGTACTCGAATATGCATTTACAGAAACCATTTTGATTGATGTGGCAACGGTAAAAAAACACACCAGTGAATTTTTTCATACGCACTGTAGAGGGAGACAATTCATTTCCATTCACCCTATGTTTGGTCCAGAAAGCTATAAGAAATATCGTGGTGATATAAACGGATTCCGAATTGTGGTCACTGATTACGCACTTAAAAATGATGCGTACCAAATGTTGAAAGCAACATTTGCCACCCTCGGATTTACGATTATCGAAATGTCCGCCGATGAACACGACAAACGCTTAGCTGAGACATTGTTTCTCACTCATTATATCGGTCGCTCAATCATTGAAGCAGGGTTTTCACGAACGGCTATCGATACCTTATCATTCCAATTTTTAATGGATGCGGTCGAAAGTGTAAAAGACGACGAGGATTTGTTTGCTGATGTTTACCGATATAATCCGTATTGCAAAGCAGTGGCTGAACGTCTCCATAATGCACAAGAAAAAGTCTATCAGCGATTACAGTAGAATGACGCTATCGTTGCACAAACACGAGGTGTGCTAGTTTGGTAGACCGACTGATTTTCTACAGAAAAAAGTCTTTATTTGCAGGGAGAGTTTCTAGCGTATTCTAGTGCCTATAAAATCTTTGCCATGGAGATAGTCGGTTAAGGCCTCCGGTCGCTGACCATTGATGATAGCGACTTCAATTCCTTTTACCTCCGCCTCTTTTGCTGCTACTGGATCAAAAGGGGAAGAGAGACCGGGGTCCCAGTCGGTGGGGATAAGTGCGCGGAAGTCTGCCCAAGAAATAGTTTCAATCTTTTCCGCTCCAGGGTTAGTGCGAGGGTCAGCAGTATACACGTAATCAATATTAGAGAGGTTGATGACTTTTTTAGCACCTACTCGTTCGGCAATTTGAATAGCACGCAGGTCAGTCGAACAGCCGGGGCGATATCCCGAAGCGATGACTACTTTTTCAGTTTTTGGTACGTCAAGAATGTCGTCAGGATTAGTAATCATGACGCGGTGAGCACTATCTCGAAAGATGGTACGCAAGAGATGCCCGTTCAACCTGGTGGCGTGAATACCCATCCAATCGAGGTCGTCGGAAGTGAGGTCGGTTACTGCCGCCGCCGCTTCTTGGTAATTGCGTGCGGTGCGACCACCGCCGGCAATAATAATAAATCGCCGTGAGGCGGCGATCTCAGTATCAATAAAGTTTTTAAAAGAGCGTAAAAATACGGTATCGATTTCACCTGGAACAATAAGTGAACCGCCTACCGACATGACAATCGTTTCTTGTGTATCCATAATGCTGTGCATTGTACGATATGTGTTTCAATCGGTAAAATGCTACCCTAGGTACAAACAGTATTATTTAATAATAAAACACTATGAGTCCAGAATTACTTGGAGCAGTAAGAGAACGAATCGCACTCGGACATACTACTGAGATGATTACGAAAGAGTTAATTGCCGCTGGATATACCGCTGACGTCGTGGCAGAAGTTTTGACTGAGGCACAAGCCCCTGATCCAGTAAATGCCGTACCGATGGCGGACACCGCATTACCTACTGCGAGTGAGTTATTTATACAGGGATTGAATTTTGCGAAGCGGTATCCAGTGTTAGTGCTACTAATGGCGTTACCATTTTTAGTCGTTGAAATAGTGAGACAGTTCTTACCAGTGTATACAAATACTGAAAGTATAGTAGCGGGAGGCATTCTCGTGATGCTCGCGGTAGGAGCATTTGTCTTTCAACTACTTTTTACCGTGACAGTAATCAAAACCGCAACAGTTGATGAGGGGTCGCAAAAAGTCCCCTTGGGAGAAGCTTGGCGGTGGGCGACTGGTCATGCCTTGGGACTAATGTGGATTGGGATTCTAGCTGCGCTCGCTTTTTTGGGAGGTTGGTTGCTACTTATTATTCCAGGACTGATTGTACTGTTCTCTGTGTATCTCACCCAGTACGTGTATGTAGTAGAGGGGAAAGGAGGAATGAGCGCATTACTACGGAGTCGAGAATTGATGCAAGGCAACGGGTGGGCGGTGGCTAGTCGGTTACTAATAATTCTCTTGATTATTCTTGGAGTAATGATTCTATTGGGTATTGTTACTGCAGTAGCAAATGAATTTTTAAGTGATCAAATTATGCCAGCATTGGCTCTTATGGGGGAACAGCTACTAGGTGCTTTTCTAAGTTTGATTAATATAAAAATCGGACTGGAGTTATATCGAAATCTTGCCAAAAAGAAACCTGTCACTGCGATTGCACCGACGGCTGGTCGGGGATTATACGTGACGCTTATTTCACTCGGACTACTTGCCATTGTCATCGTAGCGGTATTCCTCTCTTTAATTCTTCAGCGAATAGGTGTGCGTCCGGCTGATATACTGCAGTATCAGGACACAAAACAGCGCGCGATAGAACTACGAAATGAACAAACTGTTGAAGCGGAAAGTACTTTAATTGAGTCATCAACGGACGGTATTGAGTAAAAATATCCAGAGAATTGGCTTGACAAATTTCTAAAACGTGATACGTTTTATGCGTCTCACGACGTGCCGGATATGTGGATAAATCCCTAAAAAGATGAATCCACTGATGCTGTCTCACGTTTGTGAGACAGAAGCACCGGCTTTCCGGTTTTATGTTCTCTTTTCAGGAGGTTATCATGAAGAAATTGGTATTTGTAGCCTTGGCTGCTACTGCGCTTATCAGCGCGCCAGTCTCTGCACAAACGTGCGGTGACATGTGTGTCACCACCCTTGACAAATTCACGGTCAGTGGCAACGCCACTTTTGGTGGGTTTGGCTCCAGCACCTTCAATGGTGCGGAAGGTCTCGGGGAGGTTAACAAAGCTGGTTACAGCTTTGTTGAAACCGTGGTGAACGCCGGTGGCAGCCTGTGCGGCGCCAGTTGCCAAGAGGGTTCGTTTACCTTCAAGGGCGCTTCTGGCGAACGGGTGAATGTCAGCAGTTATGCCAAAGGCACGACCGCTGGCGAGACTGTTTCTGCTATCAACGAGGGAGGTGCGTTTTCGAACGTCACCTTCCAATTTGGGAATGTCGGCTTTCAGTCGCCTACTCAGTAAGTACCGTAGCGGTCTGAGCTTTGCTCGGACCGCTACCCCCAAGACCCTACACTGTAGGGTCTTTTTCTTGCCTGCCCTTGATTTTTTATAAAAAGTATGTTATAAATATTGCTACGAGTCATGCCTTGACAACTTCTTATGAATGTTGTCGCGGTAGGGATTCCAGATCTTTGTCAATCAATTTTTTGAGAAAAGGAGTCCCTATGGAAAAACATTCGCGCGTTTGGGCGCGGGTTCAGAAATTATTCACTTTCGCCCTTGTGGCGTTGGTGAGTATCTTTGGACTGTCAGTGGTATATGCCTCTGACGCCCAACCAGAAATGAGCTTGGTCCTACCAAGCTCACCGGCGCCAGGGGCATTTAGTCCCTGGAAGAACATGCACCCCTCTACCTTCGATCTCTCGATTGAAGCAGTGAAGGGGCAGTGCGATAGAGCTTTAGGAACAGAACCGTGGCTTCGAGAAAAGCACTGTGTCCTTCTGACTATGAAGTTAGAGGGAAAACAATGTCGAGAAGTCATGGTACCTGACGGTACAAAACTCGATCGGTTACTCGGTCGGGTCGACGGCGGTAAAGGGAAATCAAAACCCTGGGCCAAGCAGGAAAAACAAACCGGACGTCTGGATCACGCGTTATTGTGTGATTTAGAAGACGGGGTATTCGCCTACTGGTTCACGGGTGACAAGGGCAAGAGCTGCAATAATGTAGCCTTTGTCCATGTGCCACCGCCACTTGTACCTCCACCGTTGTCTAGCAAAGTGGTGGAAGCGCCGCCTCCGCCATCACCTCCTCCACCCCCGTCAGGGAAGTGGGTGTGTGTGATGGTGCCAGTCGGACAGGTGGTGCAATCATCTGTCAGTCAGCACCTGGATGGCTTTGTCATTCAAGATAAGTGTTGCTGTGGGAGCGACACCATTGTTCCCAGCTTCAACTTCAACCTCGGTGATACCGTGAACTCCGGTTCAGGGTACGCCGAACAGTGTTTCTTTCAACAACCGTAAGGAGAGCAAAATGAGAGCTTTTGTGATTTTGTTTTTTGTCATGGCCGTTACTGGCTGTGCATCTACGCTACCAGGTGGTCTGGTGACGCCTTCGATGTCTGATGAGGACTTCGTCAAGGCGTCGCCAGAAGCACGTGATTCCTATCTGAAAGTTATTCAGGAGGAGGATGTGCTTTTGACCGCTAAGAAGGACATGGAATATCAATCCGGACGGCCGGTATTCTTTGGTGACAAGCAGACTGGTTTCACTATGCAGTGGAACAAAAAACTTGCCCTCGTGTCTATCTACCCCGGGCATGTCTCAGGCGCGATGGGAATGGAAACGGCCGCAGTATTGGTCTTTAAAGCCGATGCAAAAGGTAACATCCATTACCAGAACCAGGGTGGGGTTGAAAAACCCACTACGCTCCTGGCGAATGTTGCAACACAAGAAGGACTCGGTCGGCTGTTCGTGAAGGGCGGCTTCCAAGTCCTCAGTGCCAGTGTCAACGGCGCGTGGGCGGCGAAGATCGCTGCTGATGCTACATGCGGTGCCAACTGTGGCAACGTCACAATGGTCAACACGGGGAGCAACGCTTTGGCTGGTGCGTCTTCAAATGCGCAGTCAGGTGCCAATGTCGATGTGAATGCAGTCTTGGGCGCTTGTCCAAGTGGTGCGTGTACAGCGATACCAATGCAGTAAGTCTCTTTCCGGTGGCAGCTTAGTTGCCACTGGATACTCACCATCAAAAGGAGTTATCATGGTTAAGAAGATTCTCTCGTTGTTTGTCACCCTCCTATTGCTGGTGGGTGGCAGTGCCAATGCTGCAGAAATGCGCATTTGGCAATCGGCATCCAGCCAAGGACTTCCAAGCTTTTACAAAGCAATGGAAAGTAATGGTTGGGCGATAGCTGGGTCTGGGTTCAGGGTTGACGCTCTGACACATCTCGCATTTGAGCACGCGAAGACGAACAAACTGGTCAGTGATGATCAGCGTGACGAATTCGCTAAACTCTTTCGGGAACGGAATGGTCTACAAGCTGAGACAATCAGTGTTGAACAGTTCACTACCATCGGGGCTGGAAAAGGCTTCTATGTTGGTTCACTGGCTGACCTTGGGCGTGTGACGAATAGCACCGTGGTGCCACCTGTCGCAAAAGAAACGGTCAGTACTGAAGTAGCCGACATCGAACGGTTGCGAGGAGAAGTCATCGCACTTTCAAACAAAGAGGGAAAGACTTCGCAAGATGTCGCTCTCTTGACCAGTAAGCTTGATATGCTCAATAAGTCACTTCAGGAAGGACAGAAGCAAGCGACATCGCTCGCCACGAGAGTGGATGCGGCGGTGAAGCAATTCAAGTCTATCGATGCTACCATCGACCAAAAGGTGAAAACCCAGGTCGACGATAGCGTCGAGCCGATGAAGGTGGTGACCTTGGGGCTAGCGCAACGGTTCAGTCAGCTTCAAGAAAACTTTAAGACCTTGGTAACACAAGGAAAGAAAGTTGACGCTCTGGTAGCGGTAGTTGATAAGACTATCGTGTACACCATGACAGGCTTCGGTCTAGTTACCATTGCACTCATCTTTCTTGCTTTCAAGCAAGGAGCAGTGGGTAAAAAGGTGATTCGACTGGAAAAGGGGTTCACGGGTTTCACACCAAAAATGGAAGGAATCCGTCGGCAAATCGGTGATCTTGGTCAGGATGTAAAAGAACTGACCGAACGTACCGCTGAACTTTCAGATGTTCAATTCGCACCGGACAACGTCGGGCTTATGGAGCTGGAACTACTTTCATATGGTCGCGAGTATGCGGTCAGTTGGAAGGGGCGGTGTGGTGAGGATGTCTTCGTCGTTAATATCTGGAAGGACATTACCACTCCCGAGGGTCAGGTTCAGACTGACATCGTGCGAAATATGAAGTCGAAGCAGCTGTCTGAACCAGTTGCCTTGAAACGCCTTACCCGGCGTATCGAAGTAGCAGTCCGCGATGGGCGCATCAAGCTCATCAGACCAGTCACGTTGACCACGAAATTGGCAGCGTGATAAAAAAGGTGATGTCGCCAGTTTCACTGGCGACATCACCTGGAGTGAGGGCTCCCTAACCCTCCTTAACATCTCTTGGTATGCACTACTCGACCGAGTACGACTTAAACAGTCCGAAGTGTCCTTTACCTCATACCAACACGGTGTGTCATCCTGAGCTAATTTCAAACGTGATTCGTACGTGACCTGTACAGCCTAAACCGCCCGAACCGTCACCGAACCATTACCAATGAAATTACTTTTGACCACCTTCTCAAGAATTGATTTGTTCATTCCTCTCAAGTTGAGCCACCGATGTGCTCCTTGAGATACCAAAACCCGACCGTTTACGATTGGGTTTTTTTGTGCTGGTGAATTATGGTATCTATCATGGTAGATGATGTGGGTATAGGGAGGCTTTAATTTTAATATCATTGATATACTTGACTACAAATGAAACCATCTAGAATATACAGTGGTGGGTTCACCTTGATTGAACTCCTCGTTGTAATTGCCATTATTGGTATTTTGGCAGCGGTGGTCCTGGCATCACTCAATGACACCAGGGAGTTGTCACGCGAAGCAGTAGCTCAACAACAAATGCGTAGCATTCATACAGCCATGGAGATGTTATTTAACGACACTGGGTTGTATCCGCATAAACAAAAAAAGTATTGCCCACCGCACACTGCTGGTGGTAATGAAGTCAGTCTAGCCCTCCCTTCGTCGGGATTGGTAGCGACTGATGGTTTGTACCTGGGTTGGAATGGCCCGTACATACCAAATGTTACCGATCCGTGGGGAAGCCCGTATTTCTTTGATGAAGATTACTACTGCACAGCTGGAGCGAAAGGTTGCGATGGATTTGTCGCTGATAATGCTACAAAAATCTGGTCGGTAATCGTGTCTTGTGGTCCTGATGGTATGCTTGGTGACGATCCTAGCAACCCCCAACCGAATAATGGGAGCGCCTGTGCCTATAATGATGACAACATTGTGTACGTCCTTTGCAAGTCATAAACATAAAGTAACAGAAGGCACTTGCACTTTTTTTGCTTATCTGTATAATAGCGCCACTGTTCATCGGATAGGGATGTGTAGCGTTTCAAAGCGCCATGCTCGCGGGTAAGTTCCGAGAGATCCAAACCGAGGGGAACACTGTATTTTGATAATTTCATAACACATATCTATAGTCCAACTATAGGTATGAGAAGTATTAAATAAACAAATGCTCGAAAAGCATATTGTAAATTTACATCCCAATTTTCTCTTTCATAAAGAAAATTGCTGGATATATGATTTACAAAAATCTATTTTAGATTTTGTTTGGTTTAATGCATCACAGCACTAACAAGGCAAAAGCAATGTAACATTGTTCATTCTTTTGTCTTATCCTTAGGTAAAAAAGTTTTGTGAGCGCGCGACAGCAAGTACAGTTGCGCATAATGCTCCAAAACGCAGATACATAAAAGCTTCGGCTTTTAGTAACCTGTCTTAAATTAGAGTTTGATCCTAGCTCAG
>CAYXOF010000039.1:0-8661 GCA_964466905.1 uncultured Candidatus Saccharibacteria bacterium
GACCACAGTCTCATGGCTATTCTACTCAGCGAGGCGTACGAGACGCTTACCTCGTGAGCATCACTCCGGCGAGCGTAAACTACGCGAAGGCGGGAGCGAATCCAAACGCGCGAGCGTAAGGACTTGGTATTGCTTTGTTTGCAAATACAGAGTGGAACCTTTTAACGAATTGATTCCAATTTCGACCTGCACACATCCGGGATGACTAACCGTCGATGCCGAGCATCCCCGTAGAACGCCCGAGGATCAGCAGAAGACTGATGATCCTCGGGCGCTTGGACGGGAACGGTGTGAACTAATTGTACTATAGATCAAGGAAGGGTGGGTGAGCGCCGAGGCGCTCACCGTACATGATCGATTTTATTCTCTCGCCGGCCACCGTGGGGTGGCTCGTGCGATTGCCTGCTGGCGTAATGGTCTCCGAGCTCGCCAAAGTCAAACTCCACAGACTTTGGATGCAAAGCCCACCAAAGCCTCCAGCCGATACAGCCGACTGCGAAAATGAGCATACCGACCCACCAGTAGTGGCTGATCCATGTCATGATCAGTCTCCGATCAGGCTGTCGCTAGAGAGGTGAGCGCGATGCATGCCTCGATCGTCCGGCTCGGGGAGTTCGAGCCCAAGGTCTTCGTCTTCGTCGTCGATCGGTACTGATCGTCGACCAATTGCACGCTGCCGCTCGAGCTCATTTTTTATCTCCCGCATCTCTTCGGGAGTGAGTGTGTGATCGGGATGGTCCGGGTCGAACATGCGCATTTCCTCCGTTTATTGGTTTTTTAACTGCTGCATGGTGGGGTCGTCGGCAACCTGTAGTGTATTGCCGACGACCATTGTTCTAATGAACGGGGGTATGTCCGAGTGCCATGATGGTGATGAGGTGAAGATCCTCAGGATTTTTCTCGAGTGTTTCTATGAGCTCCTCGAGTGTCATATTGGCATCGGCGGCAATGTGAGGAAGTTTTTCTTTCAGAATTTTTGCGAGGCGGTCCGACGCCTCCTCGATGAATTCCATTTCGCAGGCACCGATAGCGACACCAACAGATGCCAGTGGGTCGCTGGCTAGGAGCGAGTCGATTGGATCGAAGAATCCAAACCAATCATCAAGGCGATCAGCCTGGTCGATGATTCTCTCGGCGATAGGGTTCATTTCTTTTTTCCTCGTTTTGGTGGCGGAGGGTTGATCCCTCACTGTCCCACCAGGCAGCAGTCAAATTATTGAGATTTTAAAGTACGGTCGATGTCACGCTTGACATCACGGGCTTTGATACTATCTCGCTTGTCGGCCTTCTTTTTACCACGGGCAATAGCTACCTGCACCTTGATTTTCCGCCCTTTACTGTACAACGAAATCGGGAGTGCTGTCAAACGCTCTTGATCCGTGGCACGACCGAGGCGAACCAACTCTTTTTTAGAAAAGAGCTGTTTACGTGGTTGGGTCGGGTCGTAGGATTTTGGTGTGTTGGCCATTTGGTACGGGGCGATGCTGCTGCCGACTAAGTAGGCTTCGCCACCGCGAACCACCACATAGCTACCGTCAAGTTTCGCTCGTCCGTGGCGAACTGACTTCACCTCATGCCCTTGAAGCACGATGCCGGCCTCGAGTGTCTCAATTACTTCGTAGTCAAAGTGTGCCCGACGGTTATGGACGTAGGTAGTCATAATGGCTATCACTATAGCAAATTCCTCGCCATTTGGCCTTATTTCTGTATAATGCCACTCATATGAATGATACCAAAGATACAAACCTGCCACAGCCTTCTCCAGAAGAGGAGACTTCACCGGACACCAAAGAATCACCCAAAAAAGAGCCAGTGGTAGCCCCGACACCAAAGCCAGATGTACCGCCACGACTATCGTCAGCTGAGCAGTTGCGTAATATGGGCAAGAAAATTCCGCTTGGTCCTGGACCGGGGAACTTTTGGAACAATATGCTCTCGACAGTGCTCTTGCTGATCTTTGTGACCGCGCTCTTCTCGTATCTAACAGAGACGACAGTGACACCAGAGGAGTTGACGCTCTCGCAAGTAGTAGAGCAAGTAAAAGCAGGGGAGGTACGAGAGATTATTGTTCGTGGTGCAACCCTCGAGGTTTCCTACACGGATGAGACTCGTAATCATGGCGAAGCGAAGCGTGAGATTGATGCCTCTGTTTCTGAATCACTTACCAATCTTGGTGTTACACCAGAACAACTTTCTGCGGTAACCATTGATGTGCAGCGAGAAACCGGATTTGCGTATTGGTTTGGTCAGTTTGCACCGTTCCTATTCCCTCTGCTCTTTCTTGGAGTGATTATCTGGTTCTTCACACGAAGTGTGAAAGGAGCGGGTATGCAGGCACTCAATTTTGGTAGTAGTAAGGCACGGATGATCGACCCAAACGACAGTAGTCAAAAAGTGACATTTAAAGATGTGGCCGGAGCGAAGGAAGCGAAGCAAGAACTTGAAGAAATTGTCGACTTCTTAAAGAATCCTAAAAAATTTCTCGACATTGGGGCCGAGATTCCAAAAGGTGTCATGATGATGGGTGCGCCAGGAACGGGGAAGACACTGCTTGCTCGAGCGGTGGCCGGTGAGGCCGGGGTGCCATTTTTCTCAATATCCGGGTCAGAGTTCGTCGAGATGTTTGTTGGAGTGGGTGCGTCTCGAGTGCGTGATTTATTTCAGATGGCGAAGAAGGCGGCCCCAGCTATTATTTTCGTCGATGAGATTGATGCTGTCGGTCGGATTCGCGGGACGGGAATGGGAGGGGGGAATGATGAACGTGAACAAACCCTCAATCAAATTCTCGTCGAGATGGATGGGTTTGAGCCAAACGCAAAAGTGATCGTGATGGCTGCTACGAACCGACCAGACGTCCTTGACCCCGCTCTCTTACGACCCGGCCGCTTCGATAGGCGAGTGACAATTGATCTACCTGATCGTAAAGATCGAGAAGAAATTCTTAAGGTACACGCTCGCAAGAAACCACTACAAGATGATGTGAATCTTGAGATTGTCGCGCTCCGGACACCTGGGTTCTCGGGAGCAGATCTGTATTCCCTCATGAATGAGGCAGCGATTTTGGCGGCCCGTGAGAAGCGCAAGCAGGTCGGACAGTTTGATATTATTCGTTCAATTGAAAAAGTCATGCTTGGCCCTGAGCGGAAGAGCCATGTCCTTTCAAAGCATGAAAAACTGGTGACGGCATACCATGAGGTCGGGCATGCTCTCGTAGCGTCAGTCTTGCCCTATGCTGATCCAGTACAAAAAATCAGTATCATCTCTCGCGGTCGTGCGGCAGGCTACACACTGAAGCTGCCTGATCAAGATCGTCGGATGCACACTCGAAAAGAGTTTTATGATGATATCGCGATGACGCTTGGTGGCTATGTCACAGAGCAGATGATTTTTGATGACCTTTCAACTGGTCCCTCAAATGATCTGCAAGTGGTTGCAAATCTGGCGCGC
Source organism: uncultured Candidatus Saccharibacteria bacterium (assembly GCA_964466905.1). Lineage (GTDB taxonomy): Bacteria > Patescibacteriota > Minisyncoccia > Phycocordibacterales > UBA918 > OLB19. The sequence goes on from CAYXOF010000039.1 coordinate 3,448, forward strand.
GATATGGTGACGAAGTATGGCATGAGTGACACACTCGGTCCGGTGGCATTTGAGGGTACTGGTGGACGCCTGATCGGCGGCGGTATTTCTGAGGATCGCGGCTACTCTCCACAAGTTGCTAAAGCAATTGATGACGAAGTATCGAGAATAATCGAAACAGGCAAGCAGACAGCGAGAGACATTCTCACCAAATATCGACCCGCCCTTGATATGATATCAATTAAATTAGCGGAAGTAGAAACCCTTGAGCGTGAGGAGTACGAAGCACTCTTGAAGCAAGCCGGCGTACCAATTAACGACGCATACAAGAAGAACTACGCAGAAGAAGAGAAGGTGGGGGATCCAACGAAAGCGCTCGGCACTGTTGCAGTCGAAGTGTCGCAGTAAGGATGGTTAACATTAAAAGACCCCCAAGTGGGGTCTTTTAATGTTCACGTACCGCACAATCGCGTAAGCATTCCTCATGCACGATCAGCCCGTCTTCCATATGGATGATGCGATTGGCACCGAGTGCATATTCTCGTTCATGAGTGACCATGACTACGGTTTGTCCGTAGTCACGATTGAGGGCGGTAATGAGATCAATGACAGATTGACCAGACACGCTGTCGAGATTTGCAGTCGGTTCGTCAGCAAATAAAATCCGAGGCTTTCCGGCGAGCGCGCGCGCGATCGAAACTCGCTGCTGTTCTCCGCCCGATAATTGTGCCGGTAGATTTACATATTTTCCGACGAGCCCAACATCGTCAATCGCCTGACGAGCTGTCTCCCTGGCTTCCTTCCAGACGAGGCCGCGCATAAGGAGGGGAAGCATGACATTTTCCTCGGCGGATAGGTCTGGCACAAGCGCGTAGTCTTGGAAGACATACCCGAGGGTGTTGAGTCGAAAGGCAGTGGCTTCGACTTCGTTTAGCTGCACCACATCTACACCATCTACAATGATCGTACCACCAGATGGCTCATCCAGGACGGAGAGCTGATACATGAGGGTAGATTTGCCGGCCCCAGACTTGCCCATAATTGCCAGAAATTCGCCTTCTTCGACTGTCATGGTAATGCCCTTCAGTACGTGCGTGATGAGATCTCCTGAACCAAAGGAGCGAGTAACATCGGTGGTGGTGATGATGTGTGCCATATTATTTTCTCCCGAGAATGGAATTAAGCGTGTTTCGCCGCACAATAAGCCAGGCAGGTAAGAATCCAGCAATGAGTGTGATACCAAAGAGGGCGAGGAAGCGATACCACGTACCGAGCGGATCAGCGACGAGGATGCCGTCACTAAACGGGAAGTTAATCGGATTACGCTCGAAGTAGCCGACAAGAATACCGTACGTGATGGCGACACCAAGGGCGGAACCAAGGAGGGCGTAAAAAGCCGCCTGCAAAATGTATGCTATTTCAATTGCGCGGCGATCGATGCCGATGCCCTTGAGGATGCCAATTTGTCGCTGGCGTGAGAGGGCGTTGATAAAGATGATAATAAAGATGGTAATTGAGGCGACAACAATGCCGATCGATCCAATAAATGTCCCGAGAATATTAAACGTATTTTTGATATCGGTAATAAATTTTGGTAACGCCTCCTCGAAGGTACGAATCTTAGCGTACGTATCAAGACCCTGACGAAGCAGAATATCTTTGACAGCAGTCGCCGTGGCGGGCCTGTCATCCTTGAGACGAATAATAATCTCGTCTGCGTTACGGTTTGGATTACCGCTAAGACGCCTGAGCTCACTCGCGGGGAGATACACGCTGTTGGCGACGCCACCGGCTTTTGCATTAATGATGCCTTTGACCGTGAATTCACGACTTGCACCATTGATACTGACCCGTACTTTGTCACCTGGGTACACCTCTTTGAGGGCGCCAGTGATGTCAGCGAATCCAGCGGTATATCGCTCAAGGGTGAGTGCACCGAGTACAATGTAGCCGGATTCGCCAGGCTGAAAGTATTCGCCTTCGACGATATTCTCAGATAGAGCAGTGACCAGTTCTTCTTCCCACGGATCAAAACCGATCGCCTGGCTGCCAATAATGTTTGCTTCGGCTTGGAGGTCACGTCTCGTCGAGTAGTTCGCTTCAATTTGCACCCCCTTTTGGTACCGCACACTGAAGCCAATAATTTCTGGAATGGTCGCGAGGGTGCGTCTGATAGTCTCAGTCTCAAGAATTTCATCTTCGGTATCGAGCGCGGTGATGACGATGTTACCGATGGACTTTTCTTGCACCGCTTTTTCAGAACCAGCGATGAGCCCAACCAAAATCCCTGATACTGCAATCAGGTTGAGAAAGGTCAGCATCATCACAAAGATAATTAAAATCGTCGTCCACGGGTTTGATCGCTGTATTTGTCGCCAGCCGAGCAGTATACCGATTCGAAGTGCTCGCATACGTATTACTGAGTAATCACTGTATCACCAGTGGTGAGACCATTTATAGCGGTATAGCCGTCGTTTCCAATGAGCAAAATAGAGATTGAGGTTGTAGCTAGAGAGCCGTCCCGAAGCAGGATGACTGATGGATCAGTGTTCAAATTGTTGATAAATCGAGTCGGGATACGTATATTTTCCAATGTCTCTGCCTTAATGATATCGATGTCAGCGTTGAGTCCGTCTCGCAGCCAATCAGGGGCGTTGGTGAGTGCGAGCCGAGCGTCGTAATAGGCGACGCCACTGATGAGGGTTGGATTTGGTGCGAGATACGTGACGGTGGCAGTTTGTGGTTCGATTGGGTTAGTATCGAATACCACATGGGCTGTCTGTCCAAGCCTGATGGTGCTGATGTCCACTTCGGGCACGCGAGCAACAAGTTCGTACGCTTGGTCAGCGTAGAGGGTAATAAATGGAGCAGTACCAACTGTCTCACCGGTCACCGCACTAATCGCTGTGACCGTGCCTGCAAAGGGTGCTAACAATGTTCGTTCTGCTATTTGGCTGGTGACTCGGGCTAGCCGAGCTTCGGCCTGGGCGATATCAGCGTTCGCCTTCGCAATGGCTTCAGGTCGAGCGCCGGCGGTGTTGTTTATTGCGGTTGCTTCAGCGAGCGCCAGGTCTTGCTCAGCCAGGATGATCTGACTCTCAGCTGCCAGCTTGGCAGCTTCGTACGCGTTACGGTTTTGAGTGTAGCGGGTACCAAGTTGGTTTGGGATAGTAATGGTCCAGCTGCTACGACTGTAGCGTTCACCGGGAGTTAGGAGGAGTCTCAGTCCACAACTACCAAATGGCGTGGGTTGGTCAACTGAAGCGACAAAGGTGCCGGTTTCAAGTCCAGAAAGGCGTAATGAATATCCAGAAGCGCTATTGGAGGAAAAAATTTCAATCTGATATATACCTTCTTCATCACAGGTATAGGTACCACTCACAATCGGTGCCACTGCTTCCTCATCTGCCTTAAGAGCAACCGCGGTGAGGTCGCTGGTGAGCAGGGTTCGCCTCGCGTTTTCGACCAGACGGGCTTGGTCAAGTTTAGTCCGCATCAGTGCATTACGCTTGAGTGTGAGAGTTTCGGCCGAAACCGCTCGGATGCTGTCAGTGACACCAGCGAGTAGTTCGTCTCTGGCGGCGACGGCCCGGGCAATGCTCGCAAGTGCATCTTGTCTGTCGGCTTCAAGCGTGCGGGTATCGAGGGATGCCAGCGTCGCACCAGCTTCGATGCGATCGCCAATCCGTACCATGATGTCCGTTACGGTACCACCGCTTGGGAAACCTAGTTGGGCAATGTTTCGGTTTTCGATGACACCAGTGATCGAGACGAGCTGCTGGACTGGTCCGACATCTGCCACCCCAGTGACATAGGCAGGAGTTTGGTTTGAGAGGGTGGTGTAGACCATATACATGATAAAGCCAATCACACCTATCACGACTAAAATGACACCAGTACGCATGTGTTTCATATGGCTAGTATACCTGATATATACGCAGAGGATGGTGAGTTATGCCGTATTGATTTTAATTAACCATATGAGATCGTGCGGTGTATCTCATTTCGTATGTTTATGTCCGTGCGCCTGGACTCGAACCAGGGACCACAGAGGTATAAGCTCTGTGCTCTAACCAACTGAGCTACGCACGGATGATTCGTGTGCCACTATACCGCACTTGGGGTGGTCGAACAACGTACTTGTATGTTTTTTGTAAGTATGGTGTTGTGGAGATGGACGTGCAAACAACAAAGGAGCGCGCGATGACCTTACGTCAATGCCTCCGCGGAGGCACGAGTTCTGATGCAATTATCTGGTGCTGGCGACAGCGGCCACAATATCTACTCGTCCGATCCTTGCGGGTGGATGAGTTGCTGGCTGAGTGGGGAGGCATGCTCACACATGGTGTGTGGCAGGAATACGATGGATTGCTATGCTTAGCTTCATCTTTTGCCGATGCACTCGCTGCTGCGCGAGGATGGGCCGACCCCTGGCACACCGTGGTAATGGTCCACTAAAGAATACGGGCGCGACCGAAAGGTCGCGCCCGTCTCTATATATTACAATTCCCGAACGTCCCTACATCCGAATCACCATTTGCTCAAGTGACTTTCGTACTTTTGTATAGTGTTGCGTTTCATCTTCGGGGGAGCGGTAGCCAAGCGCCAAGAAAGCGGTCGCATGGAGATTGTGTTCCGCTAGACCGAGTATCTCATTGACTGCTGTCGGGTCAAAGCCCTCCATTGGACAGTGGTCAATTTGCTTTTCGGCTGCCGCTACCATCATGGTGCCGAGTGCTAGGTATGACTGACGTTGTGCCCAGGCCAATCGTACTTCAGGGGATAGACTGGTAAGGTGGCCGACCATTATGGCTTTGTAGCCATCGACGGTGCCAGCTGGCAGTCCGCGGACTGTTTCGATTCGGGTAGTAAATTCAGTAATCATGGCTTCATCAACGTCGGTTCGTGCGGCGATGACGAGGAGGGCAGTATTTTCGGCGACTTGCACTTGGCCAAAGGCTGCCTCTTTAATGGCGTCTTTTTTTGATTGATCAGTGACAACAATAATCTGAAATGGTTGCAGACCATATGAGGTAGCGGCGAGGTTGCTGGCCTCTAAGATATACTCGATAGCTTCTGTTGGAACCACCCTGCTCGTATCAAACTTCTTTGTAGCGTAGCGCCACTGTAACCATTGTTTTGTATGCATGTGCGGTATTGTACGAGACCCACAATAGTTTGTCGATGTATACGGTTTGTTTCTTGCATTCTTTGAATGTTACAGGTACTGTTATA
>CAYXOF010000040.1:0-8470 GCA_964466905.1 uncultured Candidatus Saccharibacteria bacterium
TTCCATCGTTTGTCCCGACGGCCGAGTGTTTGGCTGATAATATCAAAAATGGTCGATCACCAGAGGAAGGCTGTTAGGCCACCACAATTTTTAACACCGCAGGTACCACTCGCACCGTATACGACCCTACGGGTCGGTGGAGAGGCGAGGTGGTTTGGGGTAGTGGAGACGATTGAGGAATTACGGGAGGCAGCGCAGTTTGCTTTGCAAACTGCGCTGCCGTTTCGTGTCATTGGGGGTGGGTCTAATCTCCTCGTGCCAGACGAGGGCTATGACGGTGTAGTAGTACAAAATGCGATGAAAGGCATACAGTTTCAGCCAGTGCGCACAGATATCGTACTCGTGACAGTGGGAGCCGGAGAGATACTCGATGAAGTCATTGCAGAAATGGTGACTCGTGGGTACTGGGGTTTGGAAAATCTCTCCGCTATTCCGGGCACCGTCGGAGCTACGCCGATCCAAAATGTAGGAGCGTACGGGGTAGAAGTGTCCGACCAGATTGTCTCGGTTGAGTGCTATCATCCAGCTAGTGATACGGTACATATCATGCCAGCGAGTACATGCCAGTTTGGATATCGGGATTCATGGTTTAAGACGATCATTGGGCGAGAACAGGTAATCACTTCGGTCACGTTTATGGTATCAACAACGCCCCGACCCCAACTCACCTACGCTGATCTCGCTCGCACACTCTCAGCATCAGCTTCGCTCGAGGAAATTCGTTCGACTATTGTAGCGATCCGGAAAGAAAAATTTCCTGATTGGACGAGGGTCGGCACGGCAGGATCTTTTTTTAAAAACCCGATTATTACCAAAGCACTGGCAACTGATCTCAAAACTCAGTATCCAGATCTGCCAGTGTATCCGGTGTCAGACACACATATGAAGGTATCGCTCGGATACATTCTCGATAAGGTGTGTGGCCTCAAAGGCTACGCCGATGGAGGTGTATCACTCTACGCGAAGCAGGCGCTCGTACTTGTGAATGAGCAATCGTCAGCAGCAAGGATCAATCGGTTTGAAAAAGTAGTCACGGATATCGTGTCCACTAAAACAAACATCACGATTGAGCGGGAAGTGACGCTGCTTGCGTAGCGAAAATTTTTTGTCAAAGTAAAAAATAAATTGTGCAAAAAAATTTTATAAAATTTTTTTGCACAATTCTTATCCCCAAATTTTTTTTCATAAAGTGATTGTATTAATTTTTTTGGCGAGTGATAATTGTAGGTAAGCAGACAACTTCTCACCTCGATAGTTCTTTGAAAATTGAGAAGGTCTTGCGGTCGAATTTTATCCATACAACTCTCACCACACACTATGGCAACAGCAAAAAAAGCTCCAGCTAAAAAGACCGTCAAGAAAGTAGTGAAGAAGGCAGTCAAAAAAGCTCCAGCGAAAAAAGTAGTGAAGAAGGTGGCCAAAAAAGTAGTTAAGAAGGCAGTCAAGAAGGTTGCCAAGAAAGCTGCTCCAAAGAAGAAGGCCGCTCCAAAGAAAAAAGCTGCAAAAAAGTAGTTTCGACCGCTGGGACTCGCTTCCTGCGTGTCAAACTTATTGCATAATCGCCTTCGGGCGATTTTGCTTTGTATTTAGATACTAAACCGTATATACTGACGCCACTATGTCGTTTTTAGATAGATTTTTTGGACCCTCATACGAGAAAGAATTGACCAAAATTAACCAGCTTATTAGCGCTATTTCAGGATTTGAGTCATCGCTCACGACGACTTCCGATGAATTATTAAAAGACAGAATAGCCGCCCTGCGTGAACAGGTCCAAGGTGGCGTTACGCTTGAGTCAGTGTTGCCAGAGGTATTTGCAATCGTGCGAGAGGTTTCGAAGCGTACGACCGGGCTGCGACACTATGATGTGCAGTTAATCGGAGGAATTATTCTCCATCGTGGAAAGATCACTGAGATGCGAACGGGAGAAGGGAAAACACTCGTCGCGACCCTACCAGCGACACTCAATGCCCTCACTGGCAAAGGGGTGCACGTGGTGACAGTCAATGATTATCTCGCTCGACGCGACGCTGTATGGATGGGGCAAATTTACTCCGGCCTCGGTCTTTCAGTTGGCATCATCAATCATGATGCGTCATACCTGTATGATCCAATACATGTCGAAAAAGATGAGCTCCGTGATGATGTGGGTGCATACAAAGTAGTCTATGATTTCTTGCGGCCATGCACTCGTAAAGAAGCGTACGCCGCAGATATTACCTACGGGACAAACAGTGAATTTGGATTTGATTACCTCCGAGATAATATCGAGTATGAAGTTGACCATCTCCGTCAGCGTGGCTATCCCTATGCCATCGTTGATGAGATCGACTCCATCCTCATTGATGAAGCCCGGACACCACTCATTATTTCAGCTCCTGCGCCAGGTGGCGATGAGCTCTATATCACCTTTGCGCAGATTGCGAAACAACTTCACGCTCCCGAGCACTACACCGTGGATGAAAAATTGAAAGCGGTTAGTCTCACTGACGCTGGTATTGAAATGGCAGAAAAGGCACTCGGCATTGATAATATTTACACCGAAAAGGGCATTAAGTACGTACACCATCTTGAGACTGCCGTGCGCGCACAAGCGCTCTTTACGCGGGATAAGGAGTATGTGATTCGTGATGGCGAGGCGGTCATTGTCGATGAGTTTACTGGTCGCTTGCAGCCAGGTCGCCGTTGGTCAGATGGTCTGCATCAAGCCGTCGAGGCGAAGGAGGGGGTAAAGATTCAGCGCGAATCACGCACATATGCGTCAGTGACATATCAAAACTTCTTCCGACTGTATGACAAATTATCCGGAATGACCGGGACTGCCCTCACTTCACAGGAAGAGTTTTATACCGTATACAATCTTGAAGTGATCCCTGTCCCAACCAATCGTGACATTAAGCGACTTGATCGGACAGACCTGATTTATCAAACCGAAGCTGGCAAGTTTGCCGCCATTATTGAAAAAGTGAAGACCGTGCACGCTACTGGTCAGCCAATCCTCATCGGCACCGCCTCCATTGATGCCAATGAACGGCTCTCAGCTGCACTCACCGCTGCCGGAGTGGCGCATCAGATGCTCAATGCAAAGAATCACGAACGGGAGGGAGAGATTATCGCTGCGGCAGGTATTAAGGGAGCGGTGACACTAGCGACCAACATGGCAGGCCGCGGAGTGGATATCAAGCTTGGTGGGCCAGATGCCTCCCCAGAGGAAGTCGAAGCAGTACGGCAGCTCGGTGGGCTCTTTGTGCTTGGTACTGAACGTCATGAGGCTCGTCGTATCGACAATCAGCTCCGTGGTCGGGCGGGCCGACAGGGTGATCCAGGCGAGACACAGTTTTTCGTATCAATGGATGATGCACTGATGCGAGTGTTCGGTGGTGAGCGTGTGAAGAGTTTGATGGGTACGTTTGGTATCCCGCCCGATCAACCGATCGAGATGAAAATGATCTCACGAACACTTGAGAGTGCACAATCTAAGATTGAAGGGTTTCATTTTGACTCTCGAAAGCAAATTCTCGCTTACGATGATGTTCTCAATCAACAACGGCGGATTATTTACACCCGACGCTCGGCGCTTTTGGCTGGATCAGTCGATGAGATTGCGGCACTAGAGACAGAGATCGTCACCCATTTCCCAGCGGCGGCAGACATGATAGCCACGAAGCGAGCTGAATTTGGCGAGGCAATCTTCACTGATCTGTTGCGACGCTTGGCACTACAGATGATCGATGTACTGTGGGTTGAACACCTTGAGGTGATGAGTTATACCCGTTCGAGTGTCACGCTTCGAGCGTATGGTCAACGGGATCCCCTCATTGAATATCGTAAAGAGGGCTCACGACTGTTTGAGGAAATGCAGACAGCTGTCCTCGGTCGAATCAATGAAATCTTACCGCAACTCCAACCACAAGTAGTGGCTAAAAGCGAAGCAGAACAAAAAGAAGTAGCGCAAGCCGCCCAACAAGCGGCAGGGGAGACGACATCGTCGACTCGGTCCACGACATCATCAACTCCGGTAGTGAATGAGCACACCTTTGGTCGCAATGACGTCGTTACTATTACGAATGGAACTGAGACGCAATCACTCAAGTATAAGAAAGCCGAGTTACTCATTGCGACTGGGAATTGGCGCATTACCTCTGGTACATAATTCACTATGGTATTACTGATCACTCGATTGCTTTTGACCGCGCTCACGCTTTTAGTGATCGCGGCGTATGTGCCGGGGATCAAGGTGACGGGACTGTATCCGGCCCTGGTCGCTGCGGTAGTACTCGGCATCTTGAATATTTTGGTTAAACCAATTTTGATCATCCTCACGTTACCGATTACGATCATTACTCTAGGTATATTTATTATCATTATAAACGGGGCACTCTTCTGGTTTGCAGCATCATTTATTGATGGCTTTGACGTGACGAGTTTTTGGTCGGCCGTCCTTGGCGCCTTGATTGTCTCTGTCGTGAGTGCGCTTGGGAATCGGTATATAAAAAAATAGCGCTAATTTACTAGATATGTCGCCTTGACCCACTTCGAGAGAAGTGGGTCTTTGGTTGATGTCCTAAAGGTAGACGATTCGTTTCACGAATCATTTGCGCTCAATTTTCTACCTACACGTACAACATAGAAACTGACCTTCCTTGCTGGATTTCTATGTCCCGTGTCATCGGTGATGTATACCGTGTGGTCTGTTTCAGACGACGAGATTCATTGTTCGTCTGAGCAGTATACAATGAATGTTGTATACCCGCTTCTTTCCCAAGATACATGTATCTGTACAATTTTGGCTTGGCGTGGTATTACTGTCACCATGTTTGTCGATGAAATAACAATCACAGCTACCGCTGGGACGGGCGGAAATGGTGTGGTCCGCTGGAAGCATGAGAAGTTTCGACCGATGGCTGGCCCAGGTGGGGGTGATGGTGGACGTGGTGCTGATGTCTATGTGCGAGCGGTGGCTGACCACAATCAGCTGGCGAAGTATACCGGCGAGAAAGCATTCGCCGCCGAGCATGGAGAAGCTGGTGATAATGATAACAAGACTGGCCGGAACGGGAGTGATTTGTATATTGATATTCCGGTCGGATCACGTGTGACTGACGTCGCACGAGGTCGAACTTTCGAACTGTTGTCGCTTGGCGAAACGGTACGTATCTTGAAGGGAGGACATGGGGGGCGAGGAAATGTTCACTTTAAGACTTCAACTAACCGCTCACCAAGTGAGGCAACAAAAGGTAACGCCGGTGAGACAGGTGAGTTTTACATTGAGGTGCCACTCGTCGTCGACGTTGGTATTATTGGTTTACCAAACGCTGGTAAGTCCACGCTCTTGAATGCGGTCACGAACGCCTCATCTAAGATCGGTGCATATGCATTTACCACCCTCGAACCACACCTCGGTGCACTCTATGAATTTATCCTCGCAGATATCCCAGGACTGATTGACGGCGCAGCTGCCGGCAAGGGCCTTGGTCATAAGTTTTTGCGCCACGTAACGCGTACAAAGATGCTCATCCACCTTGTGTCTTTGGCGGACGAGGACCCGATTGCATCGTATTACACCATTCGTACTGAGCTCAGTCGCTACGACACACAGCTCCTTGAGAAAGAAGAGTGGATTATATTAACTAAAAAAGACCTTGCAAATAAAGCAGATATTGATCATGTAAAAAATGCACTTGCCAAAAATGAGAAACGTGTCTTTGTGATTGATCATAATGACCAGGAATCAATCAAAAATGTACGGGATGCGCTTGTCGCACATCTACGGACTACGATACAATAATCACACCAATCACTCCTGACTTGTTAATCGGAAGGTAATTGGTTAGTAATTTCTCTATGACATATCGCGCCACTATCGGACTTGAAGTACATGCAGAAGTAAAGACGAAAAGTAAGATGTTTTGTGGGTGTCAAAATGCACCACACGGTAGTCAACCAAACGCCAATACCTGTCCTGTGTGCCTCGCTCATCCAGGTACCCTTCCGGTCGTGAATGAAGCTGCGGTGACTAAAGTGCTGCAATTCGGAACAGCAGTCGGTGGGTCAATTGCAACGTTCTCTGAATTCGACCGCAAAAACTATTTTTATCCTGACATCCCGAAGGCGTATCAGATTAGTCAGTACGCGTACCCCTTTGTTAGTGGTGGTGAATTAGCTGGAGTAGCATTGACCCGGGTGCATCTTGAAGAAGATACTGCTCGCAGTCAGCACGATCAAGGAGTGGGGAGTGTGGTTGATTTCAACCGGGCGGGAGTGCCTCTCATGGAGCTCGTAACAGAACCCGTCATCCATGATGCTGATACCGCTGTCACGTTTGCGAAAGAACTCCAGCTCATGCTTCGAGTACTCGGTGTGAGCGAAGCGAATATGGAGCAGGGGGAGATGCGGGTCGAAGCCAACATCTCAGTCAGTATGAATGATGAGCTTGGTACAAAGGTGGAGGTGAAAAATCTAAACTCATTCCGTGCGGTGAAGGAGGCGATTGATTATGAAATCACGCGACAAACACGTTTGCTCGAATCAGGTACTTCAGTACGGCAGGAAACAAGAGGCTGGGATGAGACGACAAAGAAAACCTTTACCCAGCGGAGTAAGGAGACGGCAAAAGACTATCGGTATTTCCCAGATCCTGATATTCCAAAGATGCGGATCGACACCTATGCACCTTTTGTAAAATCTCGTCTAGACGAGAGTACGCCTGAACTACCCAATAAAATAAGGGAAAAATATCAAAATCTCGGAATAAAGAGTACTGATATTGAAACTATTTTAGCGGATGATAAGCTCCGCCTTTCCTTCGAACAATTGCTGCAAATAATTCCGACTGGTCAGTCTTCGATTGCTGCCCTGGCAGTTAATTACTTACTCTCAGATGTGACGATTTTGTTGAGCGGACAGAATATGACCTTTTTAGATATCCCGCACGTACAGTATCTAAAACTCATTACTATGTTGGCGGACAAGAAAATTGGTTCTCGAGTAGCAAAAGACCTGTTGCCAGAGGTTTTGTCCACTGGCGCTGACCCAGAGGTGTTGGCGCGGGAGCGCAACCTCCTACAGGAGTCTGATCCAGAGGCACTCCGAACTGTCGTTATCGCTATTATACAAGAACATGCAGTGGTAGTGGCTGATTACCGCGCTGGTAAGGAGGCTGCACTTAAGTTCCTGCTTGGGCAAGTGATGAAGCAGACCCGCGGCACTGCTGACCCTGTGCTTGCAGAGTCTATCTTACAAGCAGAGCTTAGTACCTAGTTTTCAACAGCTTCTCGTTTTGCCGAGTGGTTTTAACCTCGACCTTGGTATACTAGTGCAATGGATAGAGTAACATTTGGCGACGGTGTTAGCTACGAGAAGGCATCAGTGATTGCGAGGCGATTCAAGTATACCGCTGATTATGTCGGTCAGCTTTGTCGTGGCAGAAAGGTCGACGCACGGTTGGTTGGTCGTACCTGGTATGTCAATCCTGATTCACTCGAAAAGTACCAATCTAAAAAAAAACGTCCAGACGATAAAACATTATTTAATAAGACTATTTTAGTTGAATCTCGTCTAAACGTGGAGCCGGTAATCGGTAAAAATACCTCCAGGTCTTTACGTTTCTCAGCGCATCAGGCTGTTGCTTCGAATACCCCTTCTCACTATATGCCTGATGGAAATGATTTATACCCACGTCTGACACGCGCTATGGATCCTGTACCAGTTGCTGTGCCGGTTACCATGTCAGGTGAAAGAGGCATCCGAGTCCACACATCAAGCAAGGTGACCAAATTTAAGGCTTCAGAGTTACCAGAAGTTTCCCTGCGTGGAAAAATTAAGGTTCAATCAGTCTTACCAGAGGTTGAGACTAAGTCAGCACCACAGCCAGAGGTTGTAAAGGAGGTTAAAGAATCCCAGAGACAAAAACCTCATGTGTTGAATGCTTCGGCCGAGACTCCAGCTGTTTCATTGTCACACAAAGCAGATCAGCCCCTCCCGGAGAGTCGTTCATCAATTGATGTACTGCGTCCCAGTCATACCGCACCCTTAAGCACCCCATCTCCGCTTCGACTCATGGCGATTCCCCAGGCGCTTCTGCTGGCAGGTGTAACCATGATCGTTTTGGTCGGAGCCACCCTCTTTGTGAGTGCTGAGTACTTCGTTTCACCGACTGACGCATCATCATCCTTCTCGTTTGATACGACACAGTTCACTGCTCTCGTCGCGTTGATTTCTTATACACATTAGACTCAGATTTTTCAGCGATATAACTATATAATTATAGTTATATCTGATATGTCTGAGGCTCTCCACATTAACGAAAAAACCTACGTCCCGGTCAGTGTTGCAGCTCGGGAAGTTTCGTATTCTCGAGATCACATCACAAGGCTCGCTCGCGACAAAAAAATTCGTTCCGTTCTCCTTGGTCGTCAGTGGTATGTCGATCCGGCATCGCTCGCCGCATACATCGAGTCTGCCGAAATTG
>CAYXOF010000041.1:0-8113 GCA_964466905.1 uncultured Candidatus Saccharibacteria bacterium
GACTGAGGGGCGGTACCCTGAGTGGCTCGTGATCGTGAGTGCGTTTATGGGAGCGTTGTTGTATCGGAGATTTTTGTGGCAGCACCATCTGAGGACGGTGAGTGCGTCGATGCAGGTGGGGTTGGTGGCCGTCTTTACATTCTTGGTGAGCGCGATTACGCTCGTGTCGAGCTTTCAGCCTGAGAGTTTTTTGATGTACAATCTCGTTGGTTTTGTAGTATCGATGTTTGTGGTGGCGCACATTGGTCGTCCGGTCTGGATCGCCGACTGGGCGACGGCACAGCGCCCGGAGCGCTGGTTTATCTATGGGGTGGTGGGACTCTTTGCGATGACAATGTCCTACTTTATTGGTGGGATCTGGTGGCACGTACCACTCGTACTTCTCTATAGTGTCGTGATTACACAAGGTTTGTTTTCGCTCTACTTAAAGCTCTACGCGTGGGAGGACCCCGGTGCACTTACCCATATCCCGACCAAGGATGAATTCGTGCTACCGCACCACTCGATCACTGCGATTGCCCCCTGCAAACACGAAAAGAATACGATCGCTGACACGCTCCGAGCGATGCAACGGATCGACTACCCGACGGATAAGAAGCAAATCCTCGTGGTCATCCATGAGGGGACTGACGATGGGACGATCGATATTGTAAGGCAGACGCTCGTGGAGCTTGGTACGCCGAATATGTCACTCGTGACCTACAATGAAGAGCCGATCAATAAGCCTCACGGGCTTAATGATGCGCTCAAACAGGCGACTGGCGACTTCGTGGTGATTTTTGATGCTGAGGATGAGCCACACCCAGAACTGTTTCGCCTCGTGAATACGTTTTTGTTGCAGAATCCCGCGATCGACGTGGTGCAGACTGGCGTACAGCTCATGAACTATATGAGTAACTGGTATTCGACCTTCAACGTGCTCGAGTACTACTTCTGGTTTAAGTCGAGCCTGCACTTTTTTGCGAAGCAGCACGTCATGCCACTTGGTGGCGTGAGTGTGTTTTTCCGTCGATCACTAGTAGAGGCAGTTGGTGGCTGGGATATGCACTGCTTGACCGAAGACGCGGAGCTCGGTATTCGGCTCTCGCAAGCCGGCGCGCAGATGGCGGTGGTGTATGATGCGGTGTACGCGACACGGGAAGAAACGCCACCCTCGGTCATGAGCTTCATTAAGCAACGGACTCGCTGGGCGCAGGGATTTTTGCAGATTTTGGCGCGAGGCGACTTCCGTCGCTTCCCGACGCTGCGTCAGCAGCTCCTCGCGGTCTACGTGTTGTCGTGGCCGATTCTGATTCCATTTGTGTTTTTGCTCTTTCCGTTTGGGATCATTATGATGCTCACGGTGGCGCTCCCGCCACCCTTGGCGGTGATGGCGAATGTGTCAGTTTTGATATTTTTGATGTTTATTGTGACACTGACGATTGGTCTCTATGAGTTCACGCGGGAGTACGGACTGCGCTTCCATCCGTCGCGAGTATTTGTGATCGTGTTTTTGTTTTACTTTTATACCGTACTCCTGACGATCGCGAGTATCCGTGGACTCTACCGCAACATACGCCAGGTGACGGTGTGGGAGAAGACTGAGCACTTAAATACCCACCGGGCTCAGACACCCGTGCCGTCGCAGTCGGCCTTATAGTAGCTATGGGACAGTATCTTTCAATCATTACCACGTGGTACCAGCGTCATCGTAAGTGGCTATTTTTTGCGTTGGCGCTTATGACGGTCGGGGTGATGCATGGGATCAATATGTACCACTATCCATATGTGGAAAGTGATGAGGGAACCTACATGTACCAGGCATACGCTGTCGGCGAGGACGGCACACTATCGCGCTATGTGTATTGGTATGATCACCCTCCGTTTGGCTGGATTGTGATTGCGTCGTGGGTCGAGCTGCTCGGTGGTGACTGGAACTTCTTTGGGAGCGCGTATGAGACGGGTCGCACACTCATGTGGCTCGTGCATATGGTATCGGCCGCTCTTGTGTTCTTTATTGGTGCGAGGATTACACGCTCGTATGAGCTCGCGTTTGTGGCGGTACTCGTATTTTCGCTCTCACCCTTGGCGACCTACTTCCAGCGTCGCGTGCTCCTTGATAACCTCATGACTCTCTGGGTGCTCGGCGCCTTTGCAGTCTTATTTGCCCGACGGGTGAAGCTGCGTCACATCGCCATGAGTGGTGCACTGTTTGGGTTTGCTGTCTTGACGAAGGTGACGTCGGTAATGTTTGGCCCAGTTCTCTTGTATATGGTGGTGACAGGGAAGTATGCGCTCCACCGGGGCTACCGCGCAGCGCTGTGGCTTGGGATATCGGGCTCGCTCGTGTCGTTGTGGCTCTTTTATGCGCTCATTAAGACGGAGCTGTTTCCAGCCGCTGACGGGTCACGGGTGAGTCTGATCGAGACTCTGGGCTACCAGTCTTCGCGCGGGAGTGAGTTTCACTTTTGGGAAGCGCAGAGTTCGTTTCGAGACAATGTGGTGAACTGGATGGTACTTGATGGTACGTATATTTATATTTTAGGGGTGGCTATTATGGCGGCGATGTGGCTGTTATTGCAAAAGTGGGAGTACCGAGTGATCGGGATGGCGACCCTTCTCTACGGCTTTTTCTTGATCCGCGGGGGGATTGTGATCGGCTTTTACATCGTGCCCCTCTTGCCGTTTGCGGCGCTCTCACTTGCGCTGGTGCTTGGGCAGCTGACGCAGGCTATGGCGCGAGGATGGGCGGGGAAGGCGGTCGTCGTACTCCTCTGGATTGGGCTCATTGCACTTTCGACCACACACTATTATCCGAAGATCATGAAGTACCTGACGGTCAATGAAACCTCTAACCAGATGGAGGCGATTCGGTGGATCAAGGAAAACCTGCCCGAGGAGGCGACGATGATCAGTGATATTTATGCCTTGACTGAGCTCCAAGATCCGACCTTCGTGAACGAAAAGATATTTCTTAATGCTGACTGGTACTTCAAGGTCGCGAAGGACCCCGCCATTCGATTTGAGAAATATCGTGATGACTGGCGTAACTTTGATTATATTTTTATTTCACACGAAATGGTCTATCAGGCATCGCGACAAGATATGCCGATTGTATCTGAGGCCTTGCGAAACTCGGAGCCGGTGATGCGGTGGGATCGTAATTCAAGCTCGTTTATTGATATTCAAAACCTCATTACCACCAATGGCGATTGGGCTGCGCTCTACAGTATCAATAACAACACAAAGACACAGCTGAAGTACGCGTGGAATCTCTATCGCGACACCTTCATTCAGTCCTATGGACAGGTGGTCGATCCCCAGACGGGTAACACGACCTCTGAAGGGCAGTCGTATGCTATGTTGCGAGCAGCGCTCATGAACGATCGTGACGCGTTCCGTGGCGTGTGGCTCTGGACCCAGCACCAGCTCCAGCACCGGCTCGATGACATGCTGATCTCGTGGTTGTGGCGCGATGGGGTACAGGTGGAGAGTAGTAACGCCACTGACGGGGATATTGATATTGCACTCGCACTCATCTTTGGTGCGCGGATGTTTGATGAGCCCGCCTACTTGGAAGACGCACAGAAAATTATCGCTGATATTTGGCGGAAGACGGTCGTAGAGATTAATGGAACCTACTACCTCCTCCCCAGCGAACGAACGCTCGCTGCGCGCGATGGCGGGTACCTCCTTAATCCATCGTATTTTTCACCGGCCCACTATCGGATCTTTGCTGAGGTGGATACGGAGCGCCGAGCCGAGTGGCTGAAGCTCGCGGCTGATACGTATGTCATCATGGAGAATATTCGGCGCCAAAATCCTGGTCAGGTCTTGCCCCGAGACTGGTACTTCGTCAATGAGCGGACAGGGGCGGTGCAGAGCGCGTTCCCGTACGTAACCCAGGGTGGGGATGACTTTAGTTATGATGCGTTTCGAGTGCTGTGGCGAGTGGGGCTCGACTATGAATGGTATGAGACAGCAGCGGCGCGCGCTTATTTGGCACCAATTGCAACTCTATTCACCAATGAGTGGGAACGAAATCAGCGGTTTGTGGATCGCTATAGCGTGACCGGAGTGCCCCAGAGTAACACCCAAAACTTAGCCATCGGGACGGGTATCCTCGTATCTCTCCAAATAGCGGGTGACCCACAGATAGCAGCGGAAGTGTATAATGCTCAGTTTGCAGATGCTATAATCATTGATGAAGAAAAGGAATATGCCTATTGGGGGAATGCAGAAGTTTATTATGATGCAAACTGGACGTGGTTTAACCTTGGCCTTGTAAACGGCAACCTACCAAACCTATGGCGAGATTATTAGCGCTACTACCAAACCGCTGGTCGACACAGACGAGCCTCTTACTCGTGTGTGCCATTGTTGTCGCCTTGATGATGGGGGTGGTGTCGCTCAGGCAACTCGATGAGAGTAGTGTGGTATACAACGCCGTGAAGCTCGCGCCTGAGCAGGTCGATGTGATATGGCCTCAAGCAGAAGTCGTGTTGCAAGATCAGCAAACATTTGTGGTTGCTATTCGTGATTCACTCTATGGTGATGTGTATGCAGTTGACTGGACGGTGCGAGACAGTGAGTTTGCGGGCACGCTGGCCGCTCTTGGGGGGCGTCACGAAGGACTCGTCGATGTGTCACTATGGAATTGGCGAAAGGATCATTCGTATACGGTTGATTTTACCATTTCTGACACCCGTAGTGGTGCGGTCGTGGCGACGTCGTCCCGAGTGGTGTACACCGATCGGGTAGACATCCCGGCTTTTGTCGTCGAGGAGGCGGTACCTGATGTGATCGCGACGGCACCCATGGTACGTGCGCAGGCACCCCGAGTACTTGGAGAGTCGACGACAAAAACATTTAAAACCACCAGGAAAGAGAGTCGACCGAGTGAAAGCCAGCAGTTTACCATCGCACTCGATGGCTTTGATGAGTCAAAGATTTCAGTGTTTTGGGCATCGCAGGATGGTCACCGAAACCAAATTCTCACCCGTGATAGTCAAGGTAACTTCACTACCGCCATCAACTTCTTCGGTTGGCGCTGGCAGGGAGATGGTCCGTATGGATTTAGTTTTGGGGTTATCGACAACGCAACGCAGGCAGTCGTAGCATCAGTACCCTATGAGCTTCGCTGGCAGGGTGAGGCGATCACGCTACAGGCGGGCGCGGTGACGATCGCTGATACGGCACCAACCGCACTCGCGGCCGCATCGTCTCCCGCCCCCGCAACCTCTGCTCCCGCCCCGGCACCAACGCCAAGTACTCCAGTCGCTTCTACCCCAACTCGGACGGAACCGACAACGCCCATAAATACTGCTCGCACACCGACTCCGCCGACACCAGCCACCAATGGTACTCCACCAGCAAAACGCGCCATCAACCAAGTCTGGGCATCACAGTCACTGTATATCCCAAATAAACCAGCGGTCACCTCGAGCTTTTCCCGGGTGACACCTGAAGTAAGGACTAGTTTAGAGGCGATTTTGGCCCAGCCGAGCTCGGTGTGGCTCAATGGTGATGCGTATGAAGCTGATGGATTTGTGGCTGGTATCTTCACGGATGCTGAGGCGAAGCAGCAGGTTCCCGTATTTGTGCTCTATAATATTCCGTACCGGGATTGCGGTTCGTATTCTTCCGGAGGGGCAGCGATTGCCGCCAACTACCGAAGCTGGGTAGATGGGCTCGCGACGCAGTTTGCCAATCGACCGTTTATCGCGATCATTGAGCCAGATGCGCTGTCGATGTTGAACTGTCTCGCGCCCGAACAGCGGACTGAGCGTTTGGAGCTGATCGCACACGCGGCAAAGACACTCGGCGCACTGCCTGGTGGCTCAGTATACATCGACGCTGGACACCCATTTTGGGTGAGTGCAGAGGAGATGAGTCAACGTCTCCGTCAGGCAGGCATTGCGCATACACGAGGTTTTGCGCTCAATGTATCAAACTTCGTAGCGACTGAATACAATCATGTGTACGGCAACTTCCTCAGCTCACTCACTGATGGGGCGAGGTACGTCGTGGACACAAGCCGCAATGGACGTGGTAATCATCCAGACTACCAATGGTGTAATCCTGACGGCCGGGGGCTTGGACCAACACCGCGATTGATTGCTAATGACACACCACTTGATGGCTACCTGTGGATTAAATTCCCAGGTGAGTCAGATGGTACTTGTAATGGTGGTCCAAATGCCGGTGGCTGGTGGCCAGAGTATGCCCATGGTTTGTACCAAAACCGGGTGCGATAGTGGATTGATGAGTCACTCACCACTGGGGCAATAACATAAACCGCTTGGCGCACGAACGTGTGCGCCAAGCGGCGTGGTCAGGCGGCAGCCGGTTGTGGGTCAGCCGCACCTTTCTCATCGGGAGCGAGCGGACAGTCTCGGAGCTCTTCGCTCCAATCATCTTCAAACCGTGGTGGCTCGTCGTCGAAGCGTTGTCCGGCGAAGGGGTCGCCGTGCTCGAGCGGGTGCCGAGCGGGGTAGTGGGACATCGCGGTCTCCTTTAGTGTTGTCAGTGAAGCTCTCATAAGCATGTCACCGAAGTGGTCTATCTCGAAGTTAGTGACGCATTCTTCTTAGAACGTACGGTCAGGCGATGGAGGGTTAAATAAAGTATCCACGCCTCCTAGTTACAGCTGCACGGAACCATACAATGTATCGTGCGTGTACGCAAGTGCGGGTAGATTGTGCCTTCTTAGGTAAGCGGTTTGGTATACTTCATCTCATGGAACAGTCTACTCCTACTACTCGCTATACGCTTGATTGGTTACAGCGGACCGCTGTCGTGGGGATGGTAGCGCTCCTCCTCATTACCTTCACTGCCACGAATCTGCAAGCTATTTTGTGGCAGTCGTCGGACTGGCTCGTGGGCGCTGTTTTGCCGGGGGTGGTGATTGATCTCACCAATACTAAGCGCGTGAGTGAAGTGGCGGCGGCTCCGCTCCGCCGCAGCGCCGTCCTTGACGCCGCAGCGACGGCGAAGGCCAAGCATATGGCCGCCAACGAATACTTTGCGCACTATGCACCAGATGGCACCACACCATGGGAATTTTTTGCTGAGGCTGGCTATGTGTATGCACACGCAGGGGAGAATCTCGCGATTCACTTTAGTGATTCGATCGAAGTAGTGGAGGCATGGATGAAATCACCCGCCCACCGAGCGAATATTGTGGATGGGAAATTTACAGAGATCGGTGTCGGCACGGCTCGCGGTACCTTTGATGGGTATCCAACCGTCTACGTCGTCCAGCTGTTTGGTACACCAGCCGCCCTGCCCGTACCCGCTCCAGCGGTGGTGCGGGATATGATCCCCGCAGCCGCTGTGAATACGTCGGTAGCTTCTGCTCCAGTACCTTCAGCTCTCGCAGTCGAGCCAACACCCTCTCTACCAGCTCCTAGTGAGACTGAGCTTATCGGACAGCAGTCTGACACTTTTGCGACCGTGCCAGATACAGCCCTAGTACCACTCGGGGTATTTGAAGCACCTGCGACGACGACGCTCACGAGCACTGAGACAGTTCCACTACCCGCGACGGCTGTCCCAGAGGAGTCAGACTCACTGGTCGCTTCACTGATGCCCCCGACAACTGTCCTTGGTGCTACGGAGGAAATGTCGCCGCAACTGACGGAGATGAGCGATCCTCAGCCAATACTTATATCAGATGAAGACTTTAGTGTTCCGCTCGCAGTGCCACCAGCCACACCACAACACTCGTTGTATTCACAGCTCGCCACGAGTTCTGGCTTGCTGGCGCTTGCAAGTGAACAGCCGACGAGTACCCACGCTGGAGCCACCATCACCGCTCTCGCGACCCAGCCATCACTTGTCTTTGGGATCATCTACAGTGTCGTGGCGGTAGGGATCGTAGCGCTTCTCCTCGTGGCAGCGATCTATGAGACGCGTCGGCGTCGCTTTGTTCAGGTGGCGTATAGTGGTGGTCTGCTCGCCGTCCTAGTCGGCTTATGGTACGTGCACACGCTCCTCACGAGTGGGGCTGTGATTGTGTAGTTTTGTATAACCTGGGTTGGCTGGTAGAGTATCAGTATGCAGCAACGTGAATCAACGGTGACACATATCATGCCAGTAGAGCGTGGGCCGTTGTCCGAGCATGACCTCTTTG
>CAYXOF010000042.1:0-8083 GCA_964466905.1 uncultured Candidatus Saccharibacteria bacterium
TACCACTGCTGCTCGCCATAAGGGACTGGCACTTCGATCGTCAGGAGATACGACAATATATACATCAGGATATGGGATCAAAGCCTCCGCTGGTACCGGTACGGGAAATTGTAAAATATGTTTATTGCTAGTGGCTTCATACGTGTCTTTCACTAACGTTTCCAGTGCTTGCAACGCACGATAATTGACGATCATCCGCTCCAGGAAAGAGCCGGCCCACGCTACTGCTTCCATAAACGCCTCATCTTTACTGGCCTCACTGCCCCATGGCGGTGCAAACGAATTAACAATCTGGTACAACTCAACTGGTCGCACATCATCGCGCAGCGGGCTTGATAGCACCATCCCATTATCCGGCGCATCGATCGGTTGGACAAGTGCCCGATCAAGCATCGCTGCTACCTCATCTGACTGGCAAATGGTCGCTCCGTAATGTCGCCACATCAAACCAAAGCCAGCGTACGGAATACCATTATCCCTGACGGGAGCACCGTTTTGATGATGATCATACCGTTTCTGTGCGTGATCATACACACCACCGACATCAACCACATAGTCAGCCATAATCTCACCTTCGTTTCGGTCTACTCGCATCACATGTACCTGATCCTTTCCAAGCAATAAACGAAAAGCTGCAATCGCAAAAACATCATCTGAGTGGAAACTTCCATTATGAGTAGCGATAGTAATCATCTCTATACTATACCTAAGAGTTGATAGATAAGCGACTTTTGTATCGATCCCGCTTATCCACAAACGACCGACTATGATCTAGTAATCACCGTGAATAGGTGTATACTAATAGTAGATTTGAGTTGATCGTTTGATTAATAAAAATCTGACTGAGCCTCGGCTCACCCATCAGATTTCTATACTCCCCTTTCACTCAATTTTGTTCTTCCCAGGTATAACCTGAAAATGTCTATCGACCGTCCATTTGGCCGGTCTTTTGCATTTGGGAATTTGTCTTTTATATACTATTGTTACGCCTATGATTATCCTTGCCATCGAAACCAGTTGCGATGAAACCGCCATCAGCATTGTCGAAGCGACTGGCGACTTTCCTGATGCTACCTACACCATCCTCGCCAATGCCCTATGGTCTCAGATTGACGTCCATCGTGAATTCGGTGGCGTCTTTCCGGCGGTCGCCAAACGTGAACACGCCGCCATGATCATTCCCCTGCTTGAGAAAGTCTGTCGTGAGGCCAATCTTCCGACCAATGCGTACACGCCAAGCCCGTTCCCTGAAGTCGAAGCTGACATCCGCACCCTCCTTGAGCGCGAGACTGGACTCTATGACCAACTCACCACCTTTCTGCATGAGCACGGAGCACCGCAGATCGACTACCTCGCTGTTACGAGTGGCCCCGGACTCGAGCCAGCCCTCTGGGTGGGAGTCAATGTCGCGAAAGCTCTCGCGACATTGTGGGATGTACCGGTCATTCCCGTCAACCACATGGAAGGACACGTCCTCGCGAGCATCTTTAATTGTGAACGAGATGATCAGCTAAGCCAGATAACCTTCCCGGCCATCAGCTTACTTATTTCGGGTGGACACACTGAACTCATTTTGATGCGTAACTGGCAACAGTACGAAAAGATTGGTCAAACAAGAGATGACGCCGTCGGTGAAGCGTATGACAAAGTCGCTCGCTTGCTTGGCCTACCCTACCCAGGCGGGAAAGAAGTGGATGCACGCGCCAAACTCGCACGCCAAAAACACCTCCCCCGGTACGCCGAACTACCTTCCCCTATGCTCCACGCTAATAATCTCGATTTCTCTTTCTCAGGCCTCAAAACCGCGGTACGTTATGCAGTAGCTGAGAAAACGTTAAGCGAACAAGAAGTCGACGCAGTTTGCCGCGACTTCGAAGACGCCGTCACCGCCGTCCTCTTAAAAAAAGCGTCTCGTGCGGTAGCTGAACATGACGCCACCACCCTCATCATTGGTGGCGGTGTGAGTGCAAACCGTCATTTGCGTGAACAATTCAACGCGTACTTTTTAGTCAATCATCCCGAGGTCACTGTCTACTTCCCCGCTCCCGGACTATCAACCGACAACAGCATCATGATCGCACTAGCTGGCCACGCGAACGTTGCTCGTGCACTATCGCCAGCGGGCGCCCGGGCGATTCGCGCAGATGGTAACCGCTCACTTGGCTAGGACGTTTTCCACCGCTACAAAACTCAATCTTTTCGTGCTACTATCGCTTTATTAATGGCGGTAATCGAGCGTTTTATATGTCAGAACAAACTCCTTCTTCAGTGCCTGAACTATTCCTCAAACCCTTCAATCCAAGCGAGCACGAGGAAACCATCTACGCGATGTGGGAACACTCTGGTTATTTCAATCCAGATGTCTGTGTCGAAAAGGGAGTCACTGCCGCTGACGCCGAGCCTTTCTCGATCGTCCTCCCACCACCAAATGTAACCGGCACCCTCCACATGGGGCACGCCGCTATGCTCGCGATCGAGGATATCCTCGTCCGGTACCACCGCATGCAAGGCAAGCGCACACTCTGGATCCCTGGGACCGACTCCGCGGCAGTAGCTACTTCAGAAAAAGTCGAGAAGGATATGTATAAAGCCGAAGGAGTGACTCGGCACGATCTTGGCCGTGAGGCATTTTTGGAGCGAGTAGCGGCATGTGCTGAGGTAAGTAAGAACACGATTATTAACCAAACCAAACGTATAGGCTCGAGCCTTGATTGGTCACGCTACGCGTATACTCTCGACGAACCCCGGTATGAGGCAGTCATGGAGGCGTTCATTCGGATGTACAACGATGGACTCATTTACCGTGGTGCCCGGACCGTTAACTGGGACCCCAAAATGCAGACCACCATCTCTGATGATGAAGTGGACTACGTCGAACAAACCGATCCGTTCTACTACTTTCACTATGGTCCGTTTGTCATCGGTACCGTCCGCCCAGAGACGAAATTTGGTGATAAGTACGTCGTCATGCACCCAGCTGATGAGCGGTATAAACAATATACCCACGGTCAACACATCGAAGTCGAGTGGATCAATGGTCCAATCACGGCCACGATCATTAAAGACGAAGCCGCCGACCCCGAGATGGGTTCGGGCGTGATGACGATTACGCCCTGGCACTCGGCTGTCGACTTCGAGATCGCACAACGACATGGACTCGAGATGGAACAAATCATCGATGAACGTGGTCTCCTTCTGCCCATCGCAGGTGAATTTGCTGGACAACATATCAAAAAAGCCAGAGCGGCGATTGTCGAAAAAATGCGCGAAAAAGGATTGATTGAAAAAGTTGATGAAACATACGTCCACAACGTCGCGGTCAGTAGTCGAGGTGGCGGTATGATTGAGCCACAGATCAAATCGCAGTGGTGGGTAGATGTTAATAAGGAATTCACTATGGGCCCGTCGACCATCCCTGGTATCTCCAAGGGCGATACCGTCACTCTCAAAACGCTTATGATTGCTACGGTCGAGCAAGGAGCAACCACCCTGTTCCCTGATCGCTTTAATAAAACCTACTTCCACTGGATCAACAACCTCCGTGACTGGTGTATCTCACGCCAAATTTGGTATGGACACCGAATTCCTGCCTGGTTTAAGGATGGTGAAATTAAAGTGCAGAAAGATTCGCCAGGTGCGGGCTGGGAGCAAGACGCTGATACACTTGATACCTGGTTCTCCTCTGGCCTCTGGACCATGTCGACACTTGGCTGGCCAAACGAGACCGACGATCTTAAAACCTATCATCCTACCGCCGTGCTCGAGACAGGTTATGACATCATCTTCTTCTGGGTCGCTCGCATGATTCTCATGACTACCTACCTCCGCGGTGAGATACCATTTAAGAGTGTCTACCTCCATGGCCTCGTCCGTGATAGTAAAGGTAAGAAAATGAGTAAGTCACTCGGGAACATCATCGATCCGCTCGATATGATCGAGAAGTATGGCGCTGATGCCACCAGGCTCTCACTCGTCATTGGGGCAGCTCCTGGCAATGACATGCCGCTGTCTGAAGACCGGATTCGCGGCTACAAACACTTTGCCAATAAAATCTGGAATATCAGCCGCTTTGTGCTTACCAATATCGCTGACGCGAATTGGGACATAACTCCCACGTACAGCGCTCGAGACACCGAAATCCTTACGCAACTTCACACGACCATTGCGGATATCACCGATGAGATCGAAAAGTTTAATCTCTACCTCGCTGGTGAAAAATCCTACCACTACATCTGGAAAGAATTGGCTGACAAAATTATTGAGGAATCAAAGGATATTCTCAATGGAGATGACAGAGATGCAAAGGTCGCCCGACAGTTTGTGCTGCGCGAGTGCTTTATCACATCAATCAAACTGCTCCATCCGTTTATGCCCTATGTGACTGAAGCGGTGTGGCAACAACTACCACCAGTTCTGCGTGAACGCGATCAGCTCATGATCAGTCACTGGCCAATCACTTCCGTGCAGGCAACGTAGTGCTAGCTGACTGCAGCACAATCGGATCCCCATAGGAGTAGTAAAAACCATACATGCCCGAGCCATCCTTGATCGGTGTCTCAAATGGGTTTTGGTATTCGGCACTGATCGTAATTGTGTCCCCTACACTAAAAGATTGATTGAGATTTATATTTGGGATACGCCATTCGTACGAAGACTCACCAGCCACCGCTTCAACCACATCGATCACTGAGTCATTTACATACGCAGTAACATTCTGACCTCCTTTCGTAGGGCTGAATATTCCACCTGCGACGAGAATTGTACCGGTTTTAGGAAATGCATACCGAGCGCTACCACCGATTGGGTCAGCCCTCTTTTTAAATGACTCAGTGCTTGTTGGAACCACAAACGCCTGGTGGGAGGCTGGATCAGCGCACGGGGTGTCGTCGAGTCGTAAACGTAAGTAGCGAGCCTCGACTGTCCGGGCAGCATCGGTAAACATGGTTACTTTTAGGGTCGGTAGTATTGAGTGTTCAATGTCGTACGAGCCGTGAGGACCAGCGAGTGACTGTGTCACGAACTCAATGCTGAGTAGCTCGCCTTTTTTGACTGAGAGACCGTACGGTGATGGAAGTAAAACGGGGTCAGGAGTATATTGTGAAGCAGTAAATATCTCGTCGTGACTATTATTGTTGTTGAAGTAGTAGATTGTACAGAGCGTGGAAGGGCGATCGGCAACACCCACGCGCACATGGTGGAGGGAATGGAAATCAGCGTTTTCAATCTCAACTGCAAAACCAGAAATAATTGCATCCTGTTCCAACACTAATGATTCCGTATACACCCAATCACTCTCAGGCTCATCAGGATCATCAGGATCATCTGGTGTAGTGGTCGCCGGGTGTGGTGCTTCACTAGCAGTGACATAGGCAATCATCCGGTCAGGCAATATTTCCAGACTCGGCTCGGGCGATCCTATAGCATGCATGGAAGGGTCTGGCGTTGTTCCCATTCCTTCGAACACCACAAACCCAACAACACCCACAACCACCAAACCAAGTATCAAAGTACTAGTGCGTATATGTGCAGAAACCATAGGGATGAATCATTATGTTATGAAGGAAGCATTCGTATAGTAGCATATTCCTAGCTACCACTCATTTAGTGCAGCACGTCTGTTACAATGGACAGAATATTATGGAGTCCACTGCGTTCGCGATCGCTTTTCTGTCAGGGTTAATCCCTGCTCTTTTCTGGCTATGGTTTTGGTTGCGTGAAGATAATGAAAAACCCGAACCATATATGCTCATCGCAATTGCATTTATTGCCGGGATGGCCGTAGTCCCACTCGTATTTCCGCTGCAAAAGCTTGCAATTGCATACTACCAAAACGTCGAATTATTCATAATCTGGGTTATTATCGAAGAATTACTCAAATACGCCGCTGCACTTGTGCTCATTTTTTGGAATAAAGAAGTTGATCAACCGATTGATTTGATTATCTACATGATTGCCATTGCCCTTGGCTTTGCCGCCCTTGAAAACGCATTGTTTATATTCAATCCACTTTTAGCGGGCAACTACTTTGATTCAGCCGTCATTGGTGGATTTCGTTTTCTTGGAGCTACGCTTCTGCATGTTCTAGCTTCTGGTACAGTGGGTGTGCTCATGGCTCTTGCGTTTTATAAGTCACAGACTACCCGAGTCTTCTTTGGCACCATTGGGTTATTCCTCGCTATCGTATTGCACACCCTCTTCAACTTTTCTATAATGGATGCACGTGGAGGAGCATTTCTAGCCATCTTCCTATTCGTTTGGATGGGTATCATGATTTTGTTTCTTCTCTTTGAAAAAGTTAAACTACTCGAAGTCACCCATACTCGTTAATCTCACTTATGAAAAAACCATCTTTCCTCGAACGTCTCACCGGTTCCGCCACCACAAGAGAATACGACCGTGTCTTGGACGAAGAGCACGAGTTTGGTGAAGCAGAAGGTGAAGAAGCAGACTACACTGAAGACTGGGAGCAAGAACAAGCGCCAGCGCCCGCACAAGACGGTGAGCTACCGGTTGATATGTATCAAACTAATGACGCCATTGTCATCCGTGCGCTCGTAGCGGGAGTGAGTCCTGACGAATTAGAAATCTCGATTACACGTGACATGGTTACTATTCGTGGCGTTCGAGAGGAGTTTAAGGAGACAAATGAAGACGGCTACTTTCACCGTGAACTTTTCTGGGGAGGTTTTTCCCGCTCCCTTTTATTACCAGAGGAGGTTGCAATTGATGAAGCAGAAGCGCAAGAAAAGCATGGTCTCTTAGAAATTAAGTTGCCAAAACTCGACAAACACCGCAGTACGCTCCTCCGTGTCCGCACCAACGCGGCCCACAAATAAACGCTACGCTTTAAATTATACATAAGGCCCGCGCATTCGCGCGGGCCTGTTCGTGAGCATCACTGACATAACTTATGATGCACATCGATAACCGGTACGGCTACGAGACGGTAGGACTCCACACGTTCAACTGTCTCTCCCGCTCGTTGCCCGATTACCGTGATGGTGGCCACGTCACCTCGAACGACATACTCAATCCGTGTGACACATACCTCAGTAAGTGCCACCATGTTCTGTCGTGCTTGTGCAAGCGCTACCTTCAGGGGTATGTGATCTTGCTGTATTAACATATCACCACCCTCGTGTATACGACGCCGGCACACGCCCAATCGTCACTTTTTCTTTTGGAGCCACCTTCAGGTAGACCACACAGTGGTCACCATCTAGCAACGGCCCATAGACAACGAGACCTGTTGCATGGACTTCGGTACGGAACGAACTAAAGTCGCCATACTGACAAAACTTGTTGTAGGCATCCTTGAGCGCTTGCAGCAGTGTCACTTCGGTCGTTTGGTCGAACATTGCACTACCCTTTCATAAAGAACTAGCCTGAAACGAAAATCCGCCTCAGGCGGCGGATTTCGTACATGACAAAAGCCAACGCCTAATGCGGATCAAGAGAGGACGACGAGCCAAAGCTACTCCAGGTGACGATGGTGTGAGTAATTTTCATAGTACGTATAGTGTATCTTGTAGATTTTTTATCTGCAAGCGGACGATTGTGCTTGGGGCCGGGCTCGAACCGGCGACCCCTTCCTCTTCAGGGAAATGCTCTACCAACTGAGCTACCCAAGCAATTATGTACCAAACGTAGAGTAAACTCTATATTGTGTTGCATGAACCTAGAAAAGCCTTGCTTATCTAGGTAGTGGTGACCATTGTACCGCATTTGCGTTTTTTTTCAAATAGGTATGCCCGCGCGTTATTGTATACCTCCTCGTTGCCACGTCTCGTACCACGTGCGAAACTCTCGCAACTCTTCAACGCCACCTTGAAGGGTCGGCATGGAACCAGAAATCACTGATATATAGGGTTCTAAAAGATAGTAGTACGCAATCACCGGTAATCCAAGTAAGAATACCCACCCGACAATCCGAAGCCAAAAACTCCACACCAAGCTTCTGTGGAGCTTGCGTAAATACTGATTATTCTCCATCAGGATTTTTTGATTCTCAAGTAGCAACGCTTTCAGCGCGTCATGATCAGGTATTGGAAGCATACGTTTAGTATAGCAAACTTATCGAGGG
>CAYXOF010000043.1:0-7815 GCA_964466905.1 uncultured Candidatus Saccharibacteria bacterium
CCATGAATAACTCAATCCTCATCGCTGGTGGTGCCGTCGCCTTAGTCCTGATCATTTTTCTTAGCAATACCCTCATGCGGCCGAGTGCCGTCCCCGCCGATCGTCCAATCTTAAGCGAATCCAATGCGCCCGAAGACTCTTCACTCCCGAACACAGCTAAAGAACAAGCGGACGAATGGATGGATGAAGATGACATGGGGTTGGTTGTTCCTGACGAACTTGATACTCTGACATCGGACATAGTAGATGACTCAAATATCGTGGGTAATGATGACGTCCTTTTCCCGCCACCGCCACCCACTCCACCAAGTCTTGATACCCAAACATCAGCTAATACGACTACAGAAGAATCACTCACCAACACCCCGTGGCAGTGGGTTGACACCGCCGGTACATTCGCGACTACTTCTGCTACCACACGATTTATCCTGACATTTAACAATGATGGTTCCGTACGTAGCACTACCGACTGCAACAATCTCGGTGGTCTCTATAAATTGAATGACACAGCACTCACGTTTGGCGATATGTTTTCGACACTGATGTACTGCGAAGGCAGTCAAGAACAAACGTATCGTGAGCAACTAAGCAAGATAGAGCGCTACACGATCGACGGCACAACGCTCTATCTCTCCCTCACCGAAGACCAGGGTACCATGCGTTTTATTGCTCAATAAATTTTGTCGCTGGTACTGCTGGCATCAGCCTTGGCTGTCGTATTGGATACTGCACTACACACGCAACAAAACAGGAGTCATTACTCAAACCTGTGGCAACCAGGTAGAATACCGATATGATACTTACTCGCGTGATCAGGTCGCACCAGCACCCATATCTAGGAAGTGGTGCTCGAATAGGTGTCGCTGTTAGCATTGGAAGTCTATGTATGCTACTCGTCAGCGCGTGGTGGTTGGCCGCAGACGCACAGCAGAGATACGCCACACTACTCTCTCCGATCGTCTATGATCGCTACGGAATACCCATGAGTATCAGTGAAAATAGTCGAGGACACTACGTATTACCGCACCATGGTCTACCAGACACATTTACCACTCACCTGATTTTGAAGGAGGATCGCTTTTTCTATTACCATGTAGGTATCAACCCACTCAGCACCGTACGGGCGATCAGTTCGTACCTCATGACTGGTAAAGCCGGGGGTTCGAGTACGATTACCCAGCAACTTGCAAAAATCATTCTCGGCAACGAAAGCGAACGCACCCTTAGTAATAAATTCGTCGAGGCACTCTATGCCGTTAGCTTGGAGTTGTATCTGAGTAAAGCAACCCTCCTAGACATGTACGCTAATACTGCGTACCTTGGTAATCAAGTACAGGGTTTTGAAACTGCCAGCTACGCCTATTTTAATAAATCGTTACGCGATACAACACACAGCGAACAACTATCCTTACTCGCCACCCTCTCTTATCCAGATTCGCGTAACCCTTGGGAAACCTCCAATGTCGTCCTCGCGGAAGCGCTCCACAACCGTATCTCTCCGCAAGAGGTGTTTATCCCGCCCATCATTACAGACAAGTACCGCTTCCAACGAGACGCGTGGTTTGAGTTACAAACCGCTGACATAGCATGTAGAGACACTTGTGCCACCACCATCGACGAGTCAGTGACGCAAGCGATTCGTACTATCGTAAATAGACACGTACAGGCTGGTGCCACACATGGAATACGGAGTGGAGGGGTGGTGGTTATTGACCCGACTACGAGTGAGCTCATTGCGCTCATCGGTAGCCCAAACCCACGTAGTACCACCCCGGGTAATCAAGTCAATATGGCAATTCTGCCTCGCCCCATTGGCTCAACCATCAAACCCTTTATCTATGGCGTTGGCTTTATGGAGGGTTTACGTCCGTATACCCTCGTCGAAGACCGAGAGTACAAGTACCCCATTGCGACTGGTTTCTCACTCTATCCGAAAAATTATGATGGTCTCTATCGAGGCGAAGTAACGCTACACGAAGCTCTGAGTAATAGTTTAAACGTACCAACGGTCAAAGTACTTGAATACATTGGACTGAGTAATTTTTATCATTTCCTCAGTGAGGATCTCCGCTTCAGCCCCATGCAACCCTACGATAGCTACCAATATGGAATTGCACTTGGTGGACTTGAAATGGACCTCCTTACTCTCACCCACTACTTCACCCTCTTCCCACGAGGCGGCACGATTGCGCCACTGCGTATACTTACTTCGGACGACACGAATTTTGATCTCCCTCCGCAGTCAATGATCACTGAGTCGACTCGTGTCCTCTCCGCGGAAGCCGTCGCGTTAGCCGAGGTTATCTTGAGTGACCGTTTCGCGGGAGTAAACCAATTTGGTCTCGCGGGCAATCTCAATCTGAGTCAAGACAACTACGCCGTCAAAACAGGCACATCACGTGACTATCACGACAGCTGGGTAATTGGGTATACTCCTGACTTTGTGGTCGGTGTCTGGCTTGGTAATACCGAAAATGAACCGATGGATCAGGTCTCTGGATCGTCAGGAGCAGGAGCGGTGTGGCATGATGTGATGGAATATCTTTTCACAAGCCCATACAATCGCCACACACCACTCTCGCAACCAGAGATTGTGCGTATCCCTATCGCGCAAAGCGATGAGTGGGGTCTCCGCGGTGACGATGTGTCGTACCACCAGCGACTACTCTCCCACGATACCCTCATCCTCAGTCTCCACGAAGGTGATGTGTTCGCTCTTGAGCCGACACTGGCCATTCCCCTTCAAGCCAGGCGACTGGTAACCTGGAGTATCAACGGTGCATACGTGGATACCACTGTCTCTACCACCTTCACACCGACCGATATCGGTCGTTACGAGATCATGGCGTATGATGAAATATCAAACACGCGCGAAATCATTACTATCTCAGTGACTATTCCGAACTAATCGTCACCACACCACCGTCTGTACGACCAAATACCTCGGGAAAAAACAACTCCTCTGCGCGTGCCGGCAAATGTTGGAATTCACCAGGCACGAGTGCTCGCAGGAAGTACTCATACTCATAGACTCCAGGAGATAACTGCTCAACATAAAGGAAGACCCGGTCATCATGAGATTCGGTATGAGTCGGACGGAGCATGCGTGCTTCGTTACTTCCGTACTGACCGACAAATCTCCTCGTCTGCCCCACCCGGGCCGTTTGGGATGATCCAAAGAAATTCCCAAGCCGCGAGAACCAGCTACCTGATTCTGCCTGACCGTATAATTCATCAGGTGACTGAGTATCTGTGCGCAGTGACTGATCTTCGGTTGCCAGATTGAAGTTTACTATTTCAAATCCCGCAGGAATTATGTCTTCAATCGCCACATGGGTATACACATCTGGAATCGTAATCGTGAGCTTACCCTTAATCACGTCTCCAACCGTCGCTTCCGTAATCGGCTTAGTTTCACGAGCATCATCAAGCGTATAGAGGTGACGGGTGATCGTTATCCCTTCATCGCGTGGCGGCAGTGATGCTACTGGCAAGAAATACTTGAGCGCCAGATCGTAGTAGAGATTATTTGCTTGATCACCGAGCTCTGTCTTCTTGAGTGTGAGCGGTAGGAGGGTATCCTTGGGTAATTCGTCAATTGATACGTGATGTGTAAAGGTAGTGAATACGGTCGTTGGATTAAAGGCAAATCCAAAGATCTCCCGATCCGCCAACCAGCCGCTAAGTGAAAAATGGGCCGTGGCCTCCTCTTGCCATACGAGATAATCAATCATGGCATCCACGACACTAAATGTGTTGTGAGTACTCCCCCAAACACCCCGATGATCACGGCTCGCCAAGAGCCAACGAAGCACATTCGCCATGGCTGGATGTTCGTCATTGTGGGCAGCAAAGACTTTAAGGAGGAGGGCGGTATTTTTGGTGGTGGTTTCAAAATAACCACTACGAGCAGATGGAATGGTGGTGAGATACGCACCACGCCCATCGATATCAATGCGATTCTTAAGTGCACTATACACATCATCACGAACCGTTCGTGGGAAATTTTCAGCCGTGATAATCGCGAGGTATGCCAGCGTCAGGCTACTCATCTTTTCATTTAGGAATGCTTTGTCGGATACGAAGCCAGACACTACCTTGGTCAAGGCAGTCTCGGCTCCCCCATTCACTACCCGGAGGATATACTCTGCTAAAATCACCGTGTCTCGACTTGCGGTCGCACGATAATACTCTGCTAACGCTTCTGTCTCAATGTAGGCAACCGCTCGCTCAAGTACTCCAGTGCGAATCTCATAGCCTGCGTCGCGGAGTGATGAGAGCGCCTCTGCAACATGCATCGTTAAGTAGAGACTCGGTTTCAATCCTTGATAATACGCGAACCCACCATTTTGTGTTTGGGATTCATAAATCTGGGACAGTCCAGTTGTCACCACCTCATCGACTGTATAGGTCACTCCATCGTAGGTGATCGTATCAAAAGTGCCTTCAACATTTGGGAGCGAGAGAGCGTGCGTGAGTGTACCAATAGTACTAAGCGAGCTGGCCAGCTGCTCACTGCACCCATACGGATAGGTCACCATATATGATAGTGCATCCGTCATAAAGACCGCCAAGGTTGCGTTCGCATGAATCGTCAATCCACCCTCACCCGATACCACTGTATCAGGTACATAGAGGTACTCCGTTACCTCCGCTGCTTTCGTGAAGTTTGCAGTCGCCACCGTCTCATAGGTGGTGTTCGGGGTGATTGGTATGATTTGCTCCACATTATCTACAAACGCATCGGCTGACGCAGTGAAGGTAAATGAGTGACTACCTGCCCGCTTCGTGCTCGGTGCTACCACATCGAAGTACACAACTTTTGATTCACCTGCATTGATGAAGACCGAATCAGATGACTTGTCCGGAAATGTCAGTGTCTCACTCGCAAGTGTCACCGCCACCCTGACACCCTTGTCTGTTTGGTTAAAGACGGTGGCGCCAAGAGAAAATGTATCACCTGGTACCACAAAGCGGGGCTTTAAGGGGACGGCCATCAAATCCTTTTTAGTAGTAAATTCGTCATAATCCACACCTAGCTTGGTATCCTTCGTCACACCCAGCCCTTCCACTCGCCAAGTAGTGAGATTATCAGGCAGCGTAAAGGTGACACTCGCCTGTCCGTTGGTGTCAGTCATAACAGCGGCTGCCCAAAAGGCAGTATCTTTAAATTCACCACGCTTCTTCTTGGCTAAGTCATCTGGGCTGGCGCCACCACCTCCCTTGGTGCCAAGCGGGACATCTACTTCGTGAAGAATGTTTTTAATATTACTGGCAGTACTCACCGACAACGGGAAACCGTCGTAGAAAAAGAGGATGGGATTCTTTTTTGGATTACCTTTTAGTGCGAGCACTGAAAGATCAGCGACAGCGAGCGACACCTCCGCTGGCACTCCTTGTCCAGTATGATCTTTCGTTGATACCCGAAGCGTAACGGCTTCACCCGGGAGATAGTGCGTTTTGTTTGCCGTCACATCGACTGTGAGTGCATGTTCTTGAGTACCGATATCAAAACGAACACTACCATACTTCACCTCGGGATCACTCGAGAGGAGTAATGCCGATATAAAGACATTTGGTGCATACCCGCTCGTAATCGGAAATTCATGCAGGTACAAACCGCCGGTGACATCGGCAATCCAGTAATCATAAATTGTTCCCCGTTCGGCAGTAATCAGCACCTTGGCCGTTTGGTACGGTGACTTGATCAGGATTGATCCTGTGTCACCGACCTCAAGTGCAGCTCGCTCTGTTTCCACCTCCAAATCATAATTATTATTGGGAGGCACAGCGATCGCTTGATCTCCATAAATATAAAGATTACTCGTCGCAAGAATGCGATTACCTCGATCGTCGGCTTTCGTTACCTGAATTTCATATTGTCCAGCTTCAGTAAGTGTGACAATACCACTCCAGTCACCGCGCGCATCAGTCTTGATACGCTCACGTGAGACCTCCGTTCGTTTCTTCTCACTTCGATAGTAAAATCCACCATCTACCTCCTGACGCTTGAAGGTTTCCCAGTGTACTTTATAAACAGTACGCTCGATTCCTGATAGAGCAATTGGTTGCCCCGTCTGGTCGACGGTCTTCACCCGCAGATTCACTGGGCGATTTACCCCAGTATAGTAGGTGTCAGTCTTGGCTCCAATATAGAACTGACCTTTATGCACAATAAAGGATTTTTGGAGAGAGACGGAACGACCATTTATATCCTTTGCCGTCACAGAAACATTAATAAGTTTGCTTCCTTCACTATCTTGATCGTTGAAGAGGTCTTTAAAATCAAGCGGTCGCTCGATCAGCGCTCGACCATTACTATTTATCTGTACTTCACCTCGGAAGAGGAAATCGTCACCGTACCCACAAGAGTAGCAGTCGTACCATGATTGCCCAAAGTTGAAATACTCGTCACGATACCGATCAAAGTAGTAATCTTGGGCTGTGACAGAGTATGAGACCGTCCCCCCACTGACAGGCACGCCAAAGTAGTAATCGGCCTGAACCGCAAGCTTGAGCGTATCACCACTCGTATACTCTGTTTGGTTCGTCTCGGCTTCAAGTTTAAATGCAGCGGGAACATACTCTTCGACGTCAAATTGCGAACTCTGACCAAACACTTCGATTCGATAGGTACCCAGTGTGGCATCAGGTGGCAAATCAAAGCTCGCTGAGAATGTACCGTAGTCGTTGGCAGGGACCAAACCTTCGTAGACCCGCGCTCCCCGCGCATCAAAAACCTGCAGCGGAATGTCGCCCTGATTCCATACTTCATATGAACCATCAAATCCAATTCGATCGATTCCTCGGATATGGACCGTGTGCCCTGGACGGTAGATCGGGCGATCAGTGTAGACATACGTACGCGACGCGTCTCGGGTTTGGCCCGCCCCGCGGAGGGTATCAGCCCAATCGGTAATCACCGCCGTATCAGAGCCTGAGCGAATCACTGCTCCAACCAGATTGGTTTGGACTGGAGTACGTGCCACCCCTTGGCCATCAGTGACACTGGCAGAAGCTTTCACAAATGGTATTTTCCGACCACCTTGGTACTGGGTCACCATTGCTCCACTCACAGGAGACAACGTGCTGCTCGTATTTACCCAGTACAAGTTGGTCGAACGTGCGATCGTGTCCTTAAGGACATCATCGTTACCAGGATTAGTTGACTCTCCATACGATTGCTCACCATGCTCAATTTCTTTCTTCCCGATTGCAAGATTGGTGACACTCACGTACGTACGATCATAGAGCGGTCGACCGATCCTCGTCTCATCATAAGACTGTTCCCGGTAGAGTGGATGACTGAATGTCACAATATAATGACCTCGCGGATCAGGAAAGTACTTACGAAGATCCACTTGGAAATAATTATTCACCCAATATCGTTTTGGTAATGAAATAGTATCCGTCACGACGTTCGTACAGCCTGCAGCTTGTGGCGGTGTGTACCGCTCCGCTTGATTGACGGTGCGCTCGAGGAACACTTCTGGCTCAAGGCGACAAATATGCATGTCCATGTACTCGAGGTTTTCCGCTGCATACGTGAGTGTCATACGCTCGGGTGGCGTCACGTTATACTGCTGCTGCATATTATGGAAACGAGTGTACTTCGCTTCAGCTGGTGCTGTTGTCAAAGCGAGCACGCCGTCGGCAGTTTGTGAAAATACATCCCTAACCTTGAGATCAAACGAATAGAATGTATCGGGCAATAAACCAGTTTGGAACCTCGTCTCAAATTCACCACTGTTACACTTATCATACGTATATTTTTTTGTGATGTACCGAGTGCGTTCCATTCGGCCATAAATTACA
>CAYXOF010000044.1:0-7575 GCA_964466905.1 uncultured Candidatus Saccharibacteria bacterium
GCTTTGTCTTCCCGAGGTAAAGGGTGACAACACCAGCTCGGATACGATTCCACCACTTCAGTGGTGTGAAGCGTAAAAGGTCCATCGGCTTCATAAAGGGCGCCAGTTTGCCGTCATACGCGACCGCAATCGAGCTCGGGTAGAAATTGAGCGCCTGCCCGACTCCGAGCTCTTCCGCGAGCCCAATGATGGCGCGGTCCGTCTTGTAGAGGAAGTGGTACGCGCGCTCAAGTGGCGTACCATGCATGGTAAAGCCAGCGACGAGCCCACCGAGCTCTGGCGCCGCCTCGATCACCGTCACTGCGTGACCTTGCTTGGCGAGCTCATAGGCAGTCGTCAGCCCGGTAAAGCCACCACCGATGACCGCCACCCGCTTTACGGCTACCGGTGCACCTGGGGTCTCTGTAGCTAGCTTCGCTGCCACGGTCTTGATCGATTCGCTTGCTGGCTCACCGGCCACTTCTGCCTGATCCCCCATCTCCCGAAAGGTGTACCGGCTATTTAAGATATACTGCAGCACAACAATTGGCGGGAGTGAGAGGATCTTTCCGAGGTTTGCCCCTATCCCGATCGCATCAAACCCCTCGACCGCGACCACACTCAAGAGTAATCCGAAGAGGCTCACGAGCATGTAGCGGAAGAGGCGCTTCTTGATCTGGTCGGTCATCTTGAAGTTGTAGCGCGCATTTAAGGTAAAGGCGTATACCATCGCGACCAAGACTGAGAGCGTCGTCGCGAGCCCCGGAACAATCCCGATGACGTTATAGAGGAGCAAAAAAACGACCAAGTCCACCCCAATCGCACTCACCCCGATCACTCCATACACTAAAAGCTTCTGGTTCTTCTTGACCTGATGCAAGATGGTGGGAATTGGCATAGAGATAAAAAAACGTTGTGTTTGGTACACAACCGTGAATAATGTATATAACAGCCCTAATATATCACACTTTTTTTACTTTTGCAAGTACCGCCTGTTACGTCAGGGTCATCTCACCCCAACCAAATAGAGACGATTACATTATACGGTGTAGATTACTGAAACCAATGTTCAACTAAAGCCAGTAAAAGAAACCGCATTCTTACACTGCAGATCGGGACACCGCTTCAATAACCCGGCGTTGGTCTTCATTTGCCTTCAACGCAACATCCCTAAAGACACGCTTTTTTTCACGAGATGAAGCTTCACGGAAAAACACAGAAAAATCACTCGAATGAGCTACACGGGTTTTTGTTTTCTTAAAGAAATTAAAGAAAATCATGTGTACTTAATTAATCTGTTTGCACAATACTTCATCAGTGTATCGCTCGGGTACATAGCTGTCAATCTGACTTATGTTTGCTTTATATGTGGCATCAGAACCATCGATATTTTTTACAATGAGATGCAGTTCAATTTGTTTTCCAAACTCTTTTTTAAGTTGATGGACACTCTCACGCGCTCTAAAATACTGATCTATAAACGCCTCCTTCGGCACCACCCGGCCATCTCGTACCGCTCGTGCCTTCACAAATCTCCATGCCTGCAACGGATCTTGATATACATACATAATGTGTACCGAGTACCCATGCCGTATACAGCGACTAATATTTTCTCGAGCTCGACCTACATTACTCAATGTACCATCAAATACATAACTCTGATGCTGTTTAATAGCTACGTCTTGTAGCTTATCGGCAATAATTGAAGTGGCAGACTGAAATAAGGACGAGTTAGTTCCGTCGTAATCAACAAAGCATGAACGCAACTCATCACTATCAATCCGCAATACTCCACTACCCTGTGTTGTAAATCGCTCAATGAGTCGCTGTGAAGCTTCTGTTTTGCCTGCACCAGGAGAACCTGACATAAAGACTGCTACAGGAGCATCTTCTGAAGGAAACATAGTTGTATTGGTAAGCTCGGTTGCGATACGCTTTTTATTTGCACGCGCATATGCAATTGCATCACCCATAATTTGATTTGGAGATTTCATTGTATTTATAGTGTAACAATAAATATATTTCTTGATAGCCCTTCAGATATTCAGATTATGAAGAGTCAGTAAATCATTCTTAAGCGATCATCACGTTTGTACTAATTCACCTGATTGTCACTATTGCTAATACTGACTCAGATTGATGCGGATCACTTGCAAAATCTCAGATATGTGGTTAGATTGATGTAGATATTTTCTCCGTGCCCGCACGCTCACCCCTACCCCGCTGGTACGCCGCAAGCCTGTACCCACACCAGAGACGACCACTGACCACCACACGACGCACCGACCACGCAATTATTTATATATATTTAACCGTATCAACTCATCACTTTATGTCTACCACCAAAAAGACCGTCGCCATTACCTCCGTCTATGCCAATCCCCTCCACCCGGGGCACATCGAGTGTTTTGAACTCTCGAAGCAACACGCCGACGAACTCTACGTCATCGTCAACAACGACCACCAAGCGAAGCTGAAGCGCGGTGTTGAGAGCTTCCAAGACGAGCAATTCCGCGTGAACGTCGTCCGTGCCCTCAAGATGGTCGACGGCGTCTTCCTTTCGATCGATACCGACGCGAGTGTATGCGCGAGCCTCGACCAA
The DNA here is from genome assembly GCA_964466905.1 of uncultured Candidatus Saccharibacteria bacterium. Lineage (GTDB taxonomy): Bacteria > Patescibacteriota > Minisyncoccia > Phycocordibacterales > UBA918 > OLB19. The sequence continues at coordinate 2,582 of CAYXOF010000044.1, forward strand.
CTCATTAAAGAGCTAAAAGCCCGCCCCGACGTCGGCGAGATCATCTTCACCAAAGGTGGAGACCGCTTCGCCCATGAGATCCCTGAGCGCGAGATCCTCGCGAGCCACGGTGTCCGCATCGTCGATGGCTTAGGTGCGAAGACCCACAACAGCTCTGCCTACGTCCCGAAGCTCGCCAACCTCGCCGACGCCGCCAAAGTGACGGCCGCACTTGATAAACTCCCCGACTCAGTCAAAGAGATCGACTACCTCGAAGTGGGCGTGCGTCCGTGGGGTGTGTACTACGTGATGGAAGACAAGCCACAGTACAAGGTGAAGAAAATCATCGTGAATCCCAGCGGTCGCCTCAGTCTCCAGAGTCACAAGCACCGCAGTGAACACTGGGTAGTGGTCTCAGGTGTCGCGCACGTCGAAGTGCGTGCTCCGCACCATCCCTCACACATCGGCCACCAGCTTATCGAACCAAACCAAGGCTGCTATATCCCGAAAGGACACATCCACCGCCTCAGTAACCCGAACAGCGAACCCCTCGTGATGATCGAAGTACAGTGTGGTGAGTACACCGGCGAAGATGACATCGAACGCTTTGAGGACGACTACGACCGCGTCCCCGCAACCAATACCGAAGCCACCGCTTAGTCTCCTTGCTATGCATCTTTTCTTTGATCTTGATAACACCGTGACGCGGAGCCGCAGCCTCATTACCCCGGAGCTTAAAGATTTACTCACTCACTCTAAGCACGACATCATCATTGTTTCAGGCGCGATCTGCTCGCAGATCGCCTACCAAGTAGACGGTGTCCCCTGCTACAAGCTCGGCCAAAACGGCAACCACGCCCTCACCCCCGACGACGACGTCATCTGGGAAGAGCGCCTCACGCCCGCAGAAGAAGCCGAGATCCACGCGCACATCCACTCCATCCCGCGTACCTGGGAAGTGAGCAACCCGCATGACCTCGTGCAAGACCGCGGCTGCCAGATCAGCTACAGTCTCTTGGGCCACAACGAAAACCTCGAGAAGAAAGAAGCCTTCGACCCGGACGGCGAAGTCCGCTCCGCTCTCCTTGCGCAGTACCCGTTCAACTCTGCTACCCTGCAGGTAAAGATCGGCGGTACCACCTGTCTTGACTACACCGTCCTTGGTCGCCACAAGGGCGCGCACGTCGCGCGCCTCATCGAGCACCTCGGCTGGACGGTGGAGGACTCGGTCTACTTCGGCGATATGCTCTTCCCCGGCGGGAACGACGAATCCGTCATCGGAGTCGTCAAGACCGTCGAGGTCGAAAACCCCGCCCACACCCTCGAAATCCTAAAGCGCGAGTACGCATAACGTGTCGTTTTCGACTGGAAGTCGCTTTTAAAGCAACCTGGAGTCACTATGTGACCCTGTTTTCCCACTAACTGATAATTGATCCTTATCATTTCTGTCCCCTTAGACAGCATAGGTACGTGGCTCTCCAGCCGTATGGAGTATGATTCTGGATAATTTATACCCATCTCATAGAAATTATTAGGATGAATATGCTATAATTTCGCTAAGTATTCCGCTTTTTAGGAATACTTAGCGACAAAATGCAATATTTAGAGCTCAAAAATCACCTCAAGCAATTTCCTATCTTTTCTACCAGCGACATTGAAAAGGTAGATTTGTCGTTCCATAAGCAGCGATTGAGCGAATGGCAAAAGAAGGGCTATGTGCGGAAAATTCGACAAGGTTTTTATATGTTTACTGACCAAGCGGTAGATGAAAAGACCCTGTTTACCATCGCCAATCGTATGTATGCTCCTTCCTACATTTCGCTTGAAATGGCATTGTCTGTGTATGGATTCATTCCCGAAGCAGTGTATGGAGTTACGTCAGTCAGCTCACAAAACACGAGGCACATCAAGACCGATGTCGGTGACTTTAGCTACCGACATATCCAACCACACCTGATGTTTGGCTACGAAGTACATGCACATAATAACTACCGCTACCAGATAGCCGAACCAGAGAAGGCACTCCTCGACTTTCTCTATCTACATGCCAACATGTGTGATAATGAATCGTTGGCCGGCATGAGATTTACCAACTCTGAGGTGTGCGCGCGCATTAACGAGGAGAAATTTAGGCGGTATGCGGCAGCTTTCAAGAGTAAGGCACTCGAGAAGCGGGCCAAGACATTTTTACAGTTCATATACCATGCTTAGCCTCAAAAACATCGAACAATATTATCCTGACAATCAAAAACCGTTCAAGCGGAATATTCTTCGTGAATATCTGCAGTATAAAATCCTTGAGATCATTTTTAACTCTTCCTATGCCCATGACGTGGTCTTTCTTGGTGGCACCGCGCTTAGAATTGTCCATTCCAACAGTCGTTTCTCTGAGGATCTTGATTTTGATAACCTCACCCTGACCGAAGCTCAATTTGCCGATCTAGCCAATGAGGTGAAAAAGGGTCTTACGCTGCAGGGCTATGAGGTGGAAATGAAAAATGTATACAAAGGTGCGTATCGTTCATACATCAAACTGCCAAAAGTCTTATTTGATAACGACATTTCAAATCTGGAAGCAGAAAAAATCCTCATTCAAATTGATACCGTCCCACAGGCATTCCCCTACCAAAAAGCGACCCACATCCTGAACAAGTTTGATGTCTTTACACAAATATTTACTACCCCCCTCGATCTTCTCCTCTCCCAAAAGATCTACGCTGCCCTCAATCGAACCCGAGCTAAGGGTCGTGACTTCTTTGATATTATCTTCCTCATACCAAAAACCAAGCCAAATTACGCGTATCTTGAGGCGAAACTCAACATAACCGATGCGGAAACTTTAAAGAAGCGACTCCTCGAAGAGACCGCTCACCTTGATTTCACGGAGTTAGCCAATGATATTAAGCCCTTCCTCATCAATCCAGAAGAGAGTAAGCGGGTGACATTATTCCAAGACTATATACAAACAGTGGAATTCTAATCAATCCATCTAGAATCTCCAGCCGACATACTGCGCATCCCCAGGCAAACTACGCACAATCTCGTTCATTGTGCCCTGACGCCGACTACCAATCACCTTTCAATTACTGGGGCAGATCTACCACGGCAAGCCATGGGGGTAGCGTCACGCTGCGTGGTATTATCCTTGATTTTCGTGCAGTACCTTGAGTAAGAAAATGGTGTCATTTTTTAACTTGGCACGCATTGCGTCTTTTTGTGAATCAGATAGTAATTCTCCCAAGCCATCTAAAATATGCTTATTGTCAAACGATTCTAATTGACCAATCGCCTTATGCAGCGTGTCCTGATACGACAGACCAGACCTCGCTTCGACAATCTGCGTATTGATTGGCCAGCTGTGTCGCGCAAAGTAATACACATCAAATATATCCCGACTGGTTTTGCCCACTCGCTCAATCATCGCCATGAGCTTGTGCGCAAACATATCTTCTTGCACCATCACCAACATCGGAATACCGAGGTACGTCTTTACTTCATACCGCGAGCCAAATTGCCGTAAGTTAACTTCAACCTTAATCTGCTGTGTCTGTGGTGCATACGATACGACGTCTTTAAGCGTATGGTGCTGACGGTATGATTCTGTGACGTTTCCATAGGTCCCGATAATCTGATGGATGGCTTCAAACACAGTCTGCGCATTAGACTCATCAAGCAAATCAAAATCCAAGTCCACCGAATAGCGCGGCAACCCATAAAACATCATCACGGCTGTACCACCCTTAAACCCGACCAAAGGCGCAATGGACGTGTCCGTGTATATATCCTTGAGGATCTGCAATAAAATCGTTTTATGTTTTGCGTAATCGAGTGTCATATCATTGCGTTTTTATATGCTTCGACTGTTCTTTCCAAACGCTGATTACGGTAGATCGGCACAATCTCCATGACCCGATCCCAGTCAAGTGAACGAAGATTATCAAAATGGTACTCCTTGGAGACGTATAACCGATCCAAGAAAGCCCGCTCGGGAGACGCCATAGCAACCCCACCTACATGCGTGATCCCCGTGGTGTTACTGAGCACATACGGCTTCATGCGCACATAGGTGATGTTTTGCCCATCAACGACGAGCTCACGATTCACGTATGACGCCACGAAAATATTGCCGTAGTGTTGAAAACTCACCCCCGCCCGAGTGAGTACCGTCTCAAAGCTGATGTATGACGGAGTATTGATCCTAGTCGCTAATTCCAAGCAATCATACTGCTTATTTTTTGTATAAAAACCACGTCGGACTCGAAGCAACTTACCGGCTTGTATATACTTACCTAACCGCTTTCGTATCACCTCAGCCCGCTCTTCTCCCCACAACAAAGCCACATCTTTAATCGAAAAGACCGTTTGCGGAGATCGCAATAATATTTCAAGATATTCGCCTTTTTTTGGTTTATTACCCATTTTGTGACTGGAAGTCGCCTTAAAGGCGACTTCCAGTCACAATTTAACATATTTCACTCTATCGTCCAAGTACCAACGGCTGATAAACCAGCTATGCCAAACACCAAAACTTCGCGATAAAACCAGGCTCGTAGGCTCATGTCCTTTTACCTACACACCTCCGATTCTCAAGTGTGAGTACGCCTACAGACGACAGTACGCATCTGTAGCGGTATAGTATAGCTATGGACCAGCCCTCGCCCCGATATACATATATACGCTATGCGTACCTAGCTGCCCTCACGGTAGTAGCAGTGGTGAGTGTATTACCGATTACCCTGCCGATCCGGCTGTGGGTACTGTGTGCAGTCGCTGTCCTCATCGGTGGCGCTCTCTGGCGCACGAGTGCGCCAGAGAGCGCCACCCCACCACCCGCACCCCGCCTATCCCGTCGTACCTACGGTCTTATTTTCATTACGATCATCGCCCTTTCAGCACTCGCAAGCTACGAGCTTGACCGCCAGTACCTTTGGACTGACGACGTCATCTCCTTTATGGCCGCCGAGCGCCTCCTTCTGACCGGGAGCACCACCTTTGAAACCGGCCTCCCCTACCCA
>CAYXOF010000045.1:0-7356 GCA_964466905.1 uncultured Candidatus Saccharibacteria bacterium
TCGTCGGCCCGCTCTCGACCGCATCCATCTCGACACTGATACCGAAGTCCCTGAGGGTTCGCTTGATGGTGTTGGCGTTTGCCTTCACGTCGCCAATGTTCGCTTTGCTCTTTTCGCGACTGAGGAGGTTCATCGACGGGGGGACGTAGTGACCGCTGAAGTGCTTCACCACGATATCACTCGTCTTCACCTTGGTGAGATTAGTGAGGGTCTTCGCGGCCGCCGCCAGGCCCATGGCAGGAGCTGCCTCAGTCTCTTCATCAGCTTCTGCGTTGGCTACCTCACTCGCCGCAGCCCCGATAGCTGCGATGTCGCTATCATCATCTGGATCGATCACTTCTGCTTCACCATCTCGCCGCTTCCACGGCAGGGTGATGCCCGTGTTGAAAATCAGGAACAGTGAAATCAGGACAAGACCAGTGATGAAGACACCCGCGATGATGTTCCCCAGGAGGTAGGAGAGTGGCCAGCTGATGATGACACCGACCATACCCCCGAGACTGTCGCTATAGAGTTCAAGGGCACCCAAGAGGGCTGTGAAGAGGAGTGCCGTTCCGACCACCTTCGAGCCACTCACGGCTTCGTTCTCACGCGGGTTTAAGAGTACATATATATAGGTCGCACACGCGAGTGGCGCGAGCCAGGCCCCGGCGCCAAAAAGCCAGGTGAGGGTGACCTTCGTGTACCCCCCGACGGGTCCGGCGTACTCAAGGAGAGAGAAGAGGAAGAAGAGTGCCATGATCACCAAAGCTACCGCGCCAATCGCTTGGCGCGCTCCGGGCGAGAGATCTGCGAAGTATGACTCTCGCGCTTCGGGTACAGGGGTGCGTTTCTTACGGGCCATAGGTAATGCAGCAATCAAACATAATCTCCAGAATAATACCTGCAGTATATCACGCAGGCAGGGCGCCATTTATACCCACGCGCTGACCGAAGGTACGATGAAGGACGCAGACGATACGGGCTCATGGACACACCTTGCAATGTCCTTAAATGGCGCTATAGTAAGGACAGGCGCTCGTGTCTCATACCCAGAGACACGACACCACGACTCTCAAAGACAGTAATTAGACAGACACTTATGGACAACTTTTCAGGGACAAAAAACCACATAAAAGTCAGTAAGCTCGCAAGTGATAATGACTACTATAATCATGTTTTCAAAAAGACAGAAAACATTGTATCGGTCATTTTCTATATTTTGTCTGATACACCGCGGACAGAACGCTTCGAGAGCGAAATGACGCTTATTAAGGACAGTGCGATCGCATGCCACACCGCCGCGCTTGAGACACTCACCGTCACAACCTCACAAGCCACCCCTACTCTCGAGACACTCCTCGTACGACTCGTGGCGCTCGAGAGCGTGCTCGCGATCGCTGCCGGGAGTGGCTACGTAGCGACAGAGGTGTACACCCTCGTGCAGGCCGAACTCGACCTCATCATGCGCTACCTGAAGCATCACTATCTCGACACACGAGGGATCAATCTCTCGCAAAGTCTCCCGACTATTGTCCCCCCCGCGGCATCTGCCCCGCGCCCAGTTTCTCGCGCGGCTGAGGGGATCACCCCCGCTCCCGCTCGCTCCTCTCGTACCCCCCGCCCCAAGATCCCCGCGGGCGATATCAGTACCGATGCGTACCTGGTCTATAGCCAGCTCAATGACCGTGCCGAACGCATTAAGACTGTCTTAGACGCCAAGCCCGAAGCAACTATTAAAGACATCTCTGAAGTCATTACCGACATCAGCGAAAAGACCATCCAACGCGAACTCAATAGTCTGATAGAAAAAGGACAAGTTATCAGACAAGGTGAACGGCGCTGGTCACGCTACTCAATTGCAAAGTAAATAAAGCTAGATGTATCAGACACACTACTGCAATTGTGTCTCAAAGCGCACCCGTCGCTACGTGTCTCTGATAATTAATGCACCCATGCGGCCTGCACTGTGGGTGTGTCTTTGAGTAGAGACCATACAGACGCGACGACTCAAGGACAGTAGCTCCACTCACCCGCACGCGTAGCAGGGGAGTGGGTGCGATTTGTTCTTAATATTGAGCATGGCGACGTGGTAGCGACGTCGCTTGGCAGACGCTTGATTCTATTTCCTAATATTTTCGTCCGTAAGAGGTAGATTGACCCATCGTCATCGCCAGCAGACACCAATTGTACGTCCACAAATAGCTATACAGTGAGTCAAAAGCTCGCAAAAACTTCCCTGTATAGCACCATGTATCCACACATTGTGAACTCCACAAATGCCTGAATACTGGTATACTTTCATTTGTGCGCTCATGCGCTTTTTCTGAATCTGTACCGTGCGTCTCGCTATATAGCGTCGACCCACCGCAGATGTATCAGACAAAGCCATGACAGAGGTGTACGTGTACTTTGACAACTACATAGCAAATTAAGACGTTCCCCGCATCGCTTTTTCCTGTCACGGTTGCATTACGACAGACACGCAGTCCAGTTACACAGCTAACCTTCACGGGAGCGGTTCGCGTTGTGTCTCTCCTGTCTGCCTCGCTCTCCACGCGAGCGTATGACTCTAGAGAGATGCCCCGAGCCGCTAACGTGAAGTTAGTGATATGCGTTAGTGGAGATGATATCCCACTAGCGAATATGAATTAATTCATATTATTAGACTTATCAAACTAAAGCTCACGCAAGTGAGCAGCGTGTTAATCCCGCGCACAAAATACAAGTAATCACTTATATGACTATTGCACAACAATTTGCTGCAAAAGCGTCCGTCGCTTTTGTTGCGGCTGCAATGATCATCAGTCTTATGGCTCCTGCAGCGCAGGCTCAGTCAGCTGATGAATTGCAAGCTATGATCAACACCCTGATGGCACAGATCGCAGCACTTCAAGGCCAAGTAGGCCAGGGTGCTTCAGGAGTAGCTTCAGGCGTGTGCCCATACACTTGGACTCGCGACCTTTCACAAGGTTCAACTGGTCCAGATGTAATGAAGCTCCAACAGTTCCTCAACGCTGACGCTGACACTCGTGTCGCTGCTTCAGGCGCAGGCTCAGTTGGTGCTGAAACTGAATACTACGGTCCAGCTACTGCTGCCGCAGTTTCAAAGATGCAAGTCAAGTACCGCGCTGAAGTTCTTTCACCAGCAGGTCTTGTAAATCCAACAGGTTTCTTTGGTCCATCATCACGTGCTAAGGCCAACTCAGTTTGTGTGGCTGCTCCAGTAGTAGTACCAGACGATGTTGATGACGAAGACGTAGTCGATGATGAAGACACGACTGATGATAAAGATGTTGTAGAACTCCAAGGTGAAGCCAATCTCGACACTGTAGAGATCGACAACCCTTCAGACACTACTATCGACGAAGGTGAACGCGATGTTGAAATCGCCGAAATCACCATCGAATTCGAAAATGGTGACGCTGAACTAAATCGCCTCGATTTCCAGGTTACTAATTCAGTTACTTTTGGTACTCTAGGTGATGACCCATGGGATGTATTCGAAAATCTCTCACTCTGGATCGATGGCGAAAAAATCGCTGACGAACGTTCAGACGATAAAAACGACTGGCTTGATGATAATGATGGTACCTTCCGCTTCTCAAACCTCAACATGGTGTTTGAAGAAGATGTACAGTACAAATTCATTATCGCAGCTGATATTGCTAATGGTCTCGATCAACAAGAGCTGGGTAACTGGAAAGTCTTCCTAGATCGAATCCGCTTCTTTGACGCTGACGGTGTCTCTACCGACGAACCAACCTTCGACGATCTTGGTGGTGATGACTCAGCTGAATTCACCATCCAAAAAGAAGGACAAGACGAAGAACTCACCTTCCGCTTGAGTGGCAATAATCCAGACGGTCAGACTATCGTAGTAGATGATAAATCAACTACCAACGATATCACCATTCTGAGGTACGAAATTGAAGCAGATGATGCAGACATCGATATCGATACCTTGGTGATCCGAATTGATACCCCAGGGGAACAAGTTGAGGATGTTCTTAATGACATCGAAATCATGATTGATGGTCAGCGTATCTCTGATGAAGGTACTACAAACTCCCTCGCCCAAATTGGTACTCGTTCATACGTGTATCAAGCTGGTGATGCTGGAGCAGCTGTTCCAAACACTGATGGACAAACTCTTCCAAATGGTCTTGCAACTGGTGAAGCTATCTGGTATGTCTTTGATGTTGACGACGATGTCACCATCAATGATAACCAATCAGTTGATGTAGAAGTAAATGTTGACTTCCGTCAGCAAACTGGTAACTACACCAACGGTACTACAATCCAAGCTCGTGTTACCACTCTAGAACGAAACTTGACTCGAGCTGAGGGTCGTGATGACCTCCGTGCTTCTGATGGATCATTCTCTGGTTCTGCAATCGATGAACCACACACCTTGGTAGCTCAAGGACTTGCTTTCAACCTCGTTGAAATCACATCCAAAGTAGTGACTGGTGCTGGTGATGCTCCAAAAGACACAGTCGAATTCACCGCCGTCGTTGACGTTACTGCAGTAGAAGAAACTTTCTACATCGATGACGTCGGTTCTGCCTTTGTTGCGACTGTATTTGAAGATGCAACTACTACGTTGTCAGCTTCAACCAGCGTAACCAAGACTATCTCGGCTTCTGGTGCCAACAAGCAAGGTGATCGTTTCCGCATCGACAACGGTGACAGTGAACGAATGACCTTCAAGGTAACAGTGTTCCCGAATGGTCAAAACCCAGGTGGTCAGTATCGTGTCCAGTTTGACAGCTTGACATTCTACGATGAATCAATTGGTGGTAATGTAGATAATCAAATCTTCGTACCAACCAGTAACTACCGATCTGATGACGAAACAGTTGTTAACTAAGGTTAGCGCTACGTTCGCATCACTCGGATGCACTGTGACTGTGCTATCTAGCTTCGGCTAGCTCACGCCCGGTCACCAAAAAGCCCCCACACAATCGTGTGCGGGGCTTTTTGGCGTTTCACTCTCCAGCAACCGTACAAGGAGTACAATAGAAAAAAGATTCCCTACAAACTTGTTCACTACAAACTTGTTCACTGGTCAGTCCCTCCAAGGGTTCGTCCTTCGTATCAGTAAAAGAAGAGCGAGCTTTTATAAAAAAGTTTAGTTTAAGACTGAGGACTAGTTATGTATGTGTTACGAAAGGCCTTGTTTCGGGAAAATGGAGGTAAGTGAAGAATGGATTGTTTGTCACTGATTATCACTTCGTGAACATGTCTCTAATGTTACCCAACTCTTGATTGAGTATTTGCTTTGGTATAACACGAAGCAGCGACACGTTATCCGTGGCTGTAAGTCACCCTTTCAGGGTATAGTGGAGAAATTAAAAGTCGGTGAGCGACAGAAGTGGTGGACTTATACAGGTATTTTACAGCCTCACTGCGGTACGGTATACTGCCGGCATGCAAATATGTTTCAATCAGTTTCGGGTGTATCTGATAACCACCCTTGTGTTTCTAGTTGTGCCGGTGACGACGTACGCGTATAGCGTCATCGATGAGAACGTGTATGTGGTTAATGATTCATTGATCATGTTTACCCAGACCTTCTCTTTTGGCGTATTAAACAGTGATGCGTATCTCTCTTATCAAGCTGAAAAAGGCGAAACTGATTCATTTTCTCGAACTGTGAACTATTTGTTGGTAGAGGATGGTCAGCCGTTACCAGCTATTGTGTCGAGTATAGGTGTCTTACTCAGTGACGCACCGGTGATCAACGGACTCTATCGAGTAACAGAGCGGCAGCCCGAGGAGTTTACGCTTCTTGCTTTTGTGACGTTGCCTGAACCAGATCCATCATTAATCAATCGCAACCTGTCGATGGAGTTGGTGCGACTCCCGTTTACAACCTTCACAGCAGATAGCGTACAGCAATTTTTTTTCCCGTTACCAGCCAGTAATAGCGGTCGCGAAACAACTTCGAAGTCAGAAGATGTGGCCGCTCGGTCAACAATCACCCTGCTGGGTAGTGAGAATTAACATCCCCGCAGGCCCGACCTGCGGGGATTTTCGTGTTTCAGTTCATGCTACATTTTTATAAATGAGAAAAGCACTGCGTAATATTGCCTATATTGACAATACAAATCTTCATAAGGGTAATGAAATACCCCCACAGCGGACGGAACCGCTGCAGGAGTATGCAGGACGGGCCTACGGACATTTATGTGGCAGCTGGCTTCTCGAGCGGACAGGCGATGATCTACCAAAACCAAAATTGACCATCTGTATGAAAAGGAGAGTGTGGTACCTGAGGAGCGGAGTACAGAAAAAGGCCAGCAGAAACGGCCTTTTCCGTGTTCTGCTGGCCGGATGGTCAGCGGCGGTTGATCGTCCCACCGGTTGCCTCGATGTCGCCATCAAGGTCACCTGCGATGGTGATAGTTCCACCAGCGGTGATGATGCCGGTGACGTTCCCATCAACCTGCACAGTCCCACCAGCGGTGGTGATGTGGTCAGTGTTGCCGGTCACCGCGACCGTGCACCCGTTGCAGTCTAGGGACTTGATGTCACCAGTGACGGTGACGGTGATATTCATCGACCGCTTTTGTAACATTGCAGCCAAAAATAGACACTATACACAACTCGCTATCTTCCTCATCGGAGTCATCCCTTCCAAGACCATAGTGTCTCTCGTGGTCGTTGATTAAGTTCTGTTTGTACTCGCTTTAGTTCAGCTTTCAAATCCATAGGCCTGTCCTACGGGGATGGTCAGAGGGGAAAGGGGACAAGGACAGTGCTATACAGGGTGTCGGTTGACATTTTGACATACAATGTATAGCATTATAGTATGCATGAAGTACTTTGATTGGAATCAAGAAAAAAACGAGTGGCTCATGCGCGAGCGAGGTATCTCGCTTGAATTTATCAAGGAGTGTGTGGAGAATGGGCAGGTTGTTGGAAATATTCCCAACCATTCACCATATGAGCACCAACGAGTACTGTTAATTTTAATTGAGGGCTATGTGTATGAAGTCCCGTATGTTGAAATTGATGATACGATCTTCTTTAAAACCGCGTATCCTTCACATGAAGAAACAAAGCGCTATCATCAAAGATTAGAAGATGATAGGTAAATAAAAATTATGAAACACGTTTTTAATCTCACAGCAGAAGAGAAAGCTATGCAAGCGGCGGTTAATCGTGATGATATTACGCCGATCACTCCCGAAGAGCGTGCTCGCTTGCAGCAAATTGCTCGCAACACCACCGCTAAAAACAAGACGATCACTGTACGTATCTCGGAACGCAATCTCGTGCGCCTCAAGGCCGCCGCTGCGCGAGAGGGTGTGCCGTATCAAACCTTGGTTTCTTCATTGATCCATAAACACATCTAAGAGCACTTTGTGA
>CAYXOF010000046.1:0-7196 GCA_964466905.1 uncultured Candidatus Saccharibacteria bacterium
TTACGTAAGCAGTTGGTCGCTGAGGGAGAGGGTCGCTCAAAGCAAGAAGCGGAACAGCAAGCAGCGGAAAAGGCAATAGTAGCTAAGGGGTGGGGAATTACCTAAGGAACGATCGTGGTGGTGGTATACTGCGTGTATGCACAGAGTACCACATGGATTCACTCTCATTGAGCTACTAGTCGTGATTTCGATCATTGCTATCTTGTCTGGTGCCCTGTATATCAATTTTAGTGCGGGAAGTGCACAGTCACGGGACGCAGATCGTCGGGCGGATTTGCGCAATTTACAAACCGCGATTGAACTCTATAAAAACAAATATGGGCGTTATCCGGAAGGGTGTCGTGGTCCGACTACTGGAACGACGCCGGTTTGGTCAGGTCAGCGGGGGACAGCGTATGCTTGTACCAGTGGTGACCAGTACGTCGTCGGATTGGCTCCAGAGTTCATCCGTGCGTTACCAACTGATCCAAAACTTAGTGGTGTAAACTCAGGCTATGTCTATACGACAAATGCCCAAGGCAGTGTATATAAAGTCATGGCACTGAATACAGTGGAATCACTCGATGTCCCACTAACCGATGAGTTTGCCCGTTGCGGTCCAATTGACCCATCTACTGGTCCATCATGGAGTGATGTTAATATCTGTGCGCGATCACCCCGCAATGCTCTTGGTAATAACCCGAATGATGCCCCTACATATAATGAATGTAACAATCAGGCCCTCAGAGATCGTACATTTGCATTGTCAGGTGGTTTTTCTGGAGAGCATATACGACCTGGTTTAGGGACAGTGCTAACGACTGATCGGGCTAAAGAATTTGATACTGAAATCGTACGGTGCAGGTAACCTATAAACAGTGATAGGCAGAAGAACAAGGAACTTACATGGTAGACTAAGCAAAAGTATGTGGTCCATTAAAAAGCAAGTAGGCTTCACGCTCATTGAAATACTCGTCGTGACGACGATTATCAGTATTTTGTCAGCGATTTTGTATGCCAATTTCACTTCTGCGAGACAGGATGCGCGAAATAAGATTATGCGTACGACTTTGAGTGAAATTCAACTTGCGCTTGAGGTATATCGAGCACAAAATGGGTTTTATCCATTACCGGCGACTACCCCGGCAGCATGTTACGGATCTGCACCAGGTCTCTATACTGGTATCAATAGCGGAAGTTGTCCAACACATCGATTGTATATTACGGGGTTAGTACCGGATTTTATCGCGAGTATACCAACTGCCGCTGAGTTATCTCGCAATAGTACGTGCCAGATTCAGTATCGAGTAAACGATAACATTAGCCCAACCGCCTACAAGCTCACGCTTGTTCGTTGTGTGGAGGGTGTAACGGGCGCTGCCAATGGGGTTAAACAAAGTGACGAATTTGCCCGCTGTCCGTCATCGTGTGCGGCGACCGGAGTGTGTGATCCGGCCACCAACTTTTTCTATGAATCACTTGCAACCTATAGTAATGGCGGTCAGTGTTACTAGCGTATGTATTTGAAGGAGCTCACGATTAATGGCTTTAAGTCATTTGCAAAGAAAAGTGATCTTGAGTTCTCAGCTCCGATTACCGCGATCGTGGGGCCAAATGGTTCGGGGAAGAGTAATGTGGCTGAATCATTTCGGTTTGTACTCGGAGAACAATCAGTCAAGTCGCTTCGAGGCAAAAAAGGTGAGGATCTCATTTGGGGTGGGACCGAGAAAGTGGGCCGAGGGAATCGCGCGACAGTAGTCGTCGAGTTTGATAATAGCAGTCGCACGTTTGCGCTCGATTTTGACGAGGTCAAAATCGAGCGCACGGTCTTTCGGGATGGACAAAATGAATACAAAATTAATGATTCAGTGGTACGCCTGAAGGATGTGCACGAGCTTCTGGCGGCTGCCCATATCGGAGCCACTGGCCATCACATTATTTCTCAAGGCGAGGCCGACCGGGTGCTTCGGGCTTCACCGAAGGAGCGTACTGCTATGATCGAAGATGCGCTTGGACTTAAAATTCATCAAACCAAAAAACAAGAAGCCGAGAAAAAACTGGAAAAGACACAAGTAAACATCACGCAGGTCGAAGCTCTGCGACGCGAGTCAGCACCGCACCTCAAGTACCTCGCAAAACAAGTTGAACGAGCTGAGCGAGCGCTCGCAACGAAAGCCACACTCGTGAATGCGTATGCAGAATATTTACGTCGAGAAGATGCCTACGTATCACACGGCCAGGATCTTATTGCGAAGCTAGTGCACGACGCAGAGACAGCGGAGCATGAGGCGCGGCACGCGCTTAATGATGCAAAAAATACAGTGAGTGAATTGCAGGGTCGCGTCGATCCTGCGATTGCAAATACTATGTCCACACTGCGCACAGTGGAAGCAGATGAGCGAATGGCAGCCAGTGTCGTAAGTCAATTGGATGGTCAGATTACGCTTTTGACAACTAGACTCAAACAAGCACCAGTCGAACCAAAGCCGCTCATTGCACGTGCGGCCATTGAGACCTTGGCTGAAGAAGTGGAGCGAACGATCGAAAAGGCACTGGCTCGAGGTGGAGAGACAACCCTGGCACGTGCGTTACATGATGTACTCCATCACATTAAAATATTTTTTCAGCGTGAGGCAGTCGTGCTGGTTGATACTTCGACTCAAGATACAGAAACGCTCACCCAAATACAAAAAGAGCGTGAGCGGGCTGAAGCAACATTACGAGCAGCAACTCGTCGTGTCGAGGAGGTAGAAGCGGAGCTGGCAGCGCACCGGCAAGCTGAGCGAGCTCACACTGAAGCAATACACGAAGCGGAGCGAACGGTGTATAAAATGACAGAAGCGAAGCGTGATGCAGAGCAACGGTTGGTAGCGGTACAACAAGAGCGACAATTGCTGGAGCGAGATCGAGACGCCTTTAAGCTTGAATTGCAAGAAGCAGTCGCCCTCTTAGGGCGAGATGCTGCACTTTATTATGAGTACCAGATAGTTGATGGTGACGGTACGATACTCACTGATGAGCAGTTGTGTGCGGAAGATCGTGCCGTTCAGCTTGAGCGTCGTCGTACGCTTGAGAAACTCAAGATACGACTAGAAGAACTAGGAATTGGTGTAACTGACGATGTCGTAAAGGAGTATGAAGCCGCTCGTGATCACGATGCGTTTTTGGCGAGAGAGCTTGCTGATCTAGAAGCATCACTTGCCACACTACAGAATTTGATCACTGAGTTAGAGGGTAAAATTGAAGCTGAGTTTCGGACGGGAATTGATAAAATTGCCGTAGAGTTCAATTCATTTTTTACTATTATGTTTGGCGGCGGGGAGGCCAAGTTGGAGGTGGTCACCCTGCGAACCAAGAAAGCGGACGGTGACATTGATGGCGTCGAGGAAGATTCAGCTGGTGTCGGGGTTGAGTTGTCGGTGAAGCTTCCAAATAAGCGAGTATCAGGACTAGAAATGCTCTCTGGCGGCGAGCGGGCACTCACTTCCATCGCGTTTATCTTTGCGATGAGTCAGGTGAACCCACCACCGTTTATTATTCTTGATGAAACGGATGCGGCGCTCGATGAAGCCAATAGTCGCCGATATGGTGATATGATTGAGGCACTCGCAAAAAAATCTCAGCTCGTCCTTATTACACATAACCGTGAGACGATGAGTCGCGCCGGGATTCTCTACGGGATTACGATGGGTATGGATGGCGTATCAAAAGTTTTGTCTGTAAAATTTGATGAAGCGGCCACGGTGGCAAAGTAACTTTTTGTATTTGAGGTGGAGTTATATCCACCAGATTCGAGATCGGAGAAAGAGATGGAACAGATAGAAGAAGACCGCCTTGATGAACTCGGCAGCAATCGTAAGGCTGGGTATCGGAAGCCAGTCCCCAGGTTACCAGGGGCAGAGACAAAGCCACCGAACCCTGCTAAGAATGATCCTGAGCGCTGCTTCATCGAGTTGTGAGCGGGAAAACTGGCGGGACAATGTCCCGCCATTTGCTATACTCAAGGAACCTATGGAAAAGTCTCCAAAATGGAATGTCACAGATACGTCGTATGGGCCACACTTAACGCGAGTTCGAACAGAAGCAGGAGAGGAGGGTGAGCAGGTAGACGACAATCGTGAACCTGACCTGCCGGGTGAGCTCACGCCCCGCCGACGCTATATGCTCCGTAATACACTAGCGGCACTGGGGATTGCATTAGTGCCGGCGGAGATCGCAGAAGAACCACGTCAAGGTTTTTTATCTGATCGAACCGCAACGATTGAGTCAAACCAGGGTGAATTTGCACCTGAGCGTGCACCCGTACCTGTTCCGCGTCCACAGTTGTCAGAAACGAGTGTTGCGCCTGTGGAGGCTGTGGTTGAATTTATGTCTGAACCAGAGCGGCGGATTGAAGGGTATGCGGCTACCTGGACCATCCCGTATGATCAGGTGCTGTTTGTTGATAATACCAATCGCCCCGTGGGGACGGTACCACTGTCTGTCGTGTACGAGGAGCAGAGAACGAAAGATAATGGCGAGCCGTTTCTATATGCCAATACATCAGGGTACGGTGGAGGCTTAGATTTCCCAAAAGACGGTATTCCAGGAGAGTGGCTGAGAGCGACCAGGGAAAAACTTAGTGAGCAATATCCAGATACCACCATCGGTGACCAGTATAACGTGATACTGAGTTTTCTGGCGGCGCTTCGCGAGGATGACGAGCCGGTACTCATTGAAAAGATCAAGTCTGGAGAGATCACTACAGTCGAAGGAATCGTGCGGTATTTTGCCGATAAGCCGGTTGTTGGCGCAGAGGACTATTCTCGGCTTGAGTACGTGTATGAAAAAATCGAGTTCCCGGATTATATTCCACAGCGGGTACAGGAAGAGCTTCGTCGACTGGTTCCAGGTCTTGCCGCGCAAGAATCAAAATTTAACAACGGACTCACGAGTAGTGCGGGAGCCAAGGGCATTTTTCAATTTATGCCAGCGACGTGGTCAGGAGTTGATGAAACAAATCCAGGACTGGGGATGAAGCCTGAAGAAATTATTTCTCTCAAGAAGCAAGTCGAAGGTGCGGGACAACACTTTGGGAATATCTACCGTGAATTACATAGCGCCATTAACGATGAGACACAAGCAACCGTACGGAGTTGGTATGAAAGTGAGGAGGCCTATGAAGCGTATTTTTTGGCGCCACTGATGGTGACTGCGTACAACGTCGGCGGATCACGGATGGCAGAAGCTGTTGAAGCGTTCGTTGCTGCCCACCCAAGTCTCACCGACGCACCAGACAACTTGGCGACATTTTTTGCCCTCACAGACTTTGCGAAGGAAAGTAAAGCAGGTAGGTTGGCTGAGTTCGATACCGCTGGTGCCTCGTATTATCCAAAGGTCGAGGGAGCCGCAGCGGTGTTTACACCACAACCTTAAACGAGAGCTCGACCGTAGCGCGCGTGGGCGTACGGTCGAGTGGGGGAGAGTGATCTCCGGATTGCATTGGTTGTTCCTTGTTATTGTTCGATCGCGACGACGATGTCGGATCGGCGTTGGTGATCAAGTGCGTGGAGTTTGATATTGGTCGCATTGGCGACGTAGAGTACCAGTGATTTACGAGCTCGAACGACGTGTTCGATCCACAAGTCTTGCTCCCGGCAGATTCGCGCCAAGTGGCGGAATATGTGTTGGTGCCGGTGGTGTCGGCCGAAGCTCACCAATATGATGGCGAGTGAAGTGACCGCTGGCGGGTCGTGGTGTGACAGCTGACAAAGATCGACGTGCTTCATGATCGTCTCCTTTCATGGCTGAAGCAACTCTAAACTCAGTATGACACAGGAGAAAAATATGTACAGGGATGATTGGTCAAGAGACATCTCGTAGGTTTCGCAGACCATACGGTGTAATAAAAGCGTTCACAGCGACACTACCTGGAGCAATGATAAGTGGAAGCCACGCTGCGGGCTGTGCCCATATGGAAATTGGTATAAAAATTTCAAGATTTACCCAATGATTTCAAAATCAAGTTGTCGCTCGTCCTTGTCGGCTCGGATGAGCTTTACTTTTACGGCGTCACCGAGACGATAAATCTTTCCACTCTTTTGGCCTTTTACATGATAGCTCCTTGCTTCATGCGTAAAGAAATCATCCTTGAGGCTTCCGAGACGAACCATACCTTCTGAGAGGGTCGTTTGCTCTTGGACATAAATACCCCAATCAGCCACCCCAGTAATGACACCATCGAATGTTTCGCCAACATGGTTGATCATGTATTCCGTCTGTTTAAACTTGATCGAGTCTCGTTCGGCGGACACTGCTTCCATTTCGCGTTCTGAGGATTGAATAGCAATTCGTTCATTGGTGGCCATCTCCTGCCCACCAATGGTTGAGCCATCGAGGTGTCGTCTGAGCATGCGGTGAGCGAGGAGGTCCGGGTAGCGCCGGATGGGGGAGGTGAAGTGGGTGTAATATTTGAAAGCCAAACCGAAGTGGCCAATATTTCGAGTAGAGTAGATTGCTTTCGCCATGGTACGAATTGAGGCGGTCTTAATGAGATTTTCCTCTGGTTTGCCCTCGACTTCTTTGAGGAGTTTATTGATCGCAACGGCTTTCACGAGACCTTTATTGGTTTCAAATTCGTATCCAAGGACATTAAGAAACATGGCTAATTCCTCCACTTTTTCTGGATTTGGTACATCGTGAATGCGGTAGATAAAGGCGAGTTCCTTGTTTTGACTTTTAGCCTTCTCATTGATGTGGGTGGCTACTTCACGGTTGGCGAGGAGCATGAAATCTTCAATCATGAGCATTGTCTCAACTCGTTCTTTTTTGTAGGCACGGATTGGCGCACCCCGTTCATCGAGTTCAAATTTTACTTCCGGTTGCTCAAAAGCGATAGCTCCGTTGGCATAGCGCTTTCGACGAAGGATGCGACCAAGCTTCATCATGGTAGCGAGCTCATCGTGGAATTCACCGTGACCAGCATCGAGTACTGCCTGCGCATCTTCGTAGCTGAAGCGATGGTCGGAGTGAATAATGGTCTGTCCATACCACGCACTCTGTACGTGTGCGTCTGCATCAAGGGTGAAGATAGCTGAGAACGCGAGACGATCTTCATGGGGCCGAAGTGAGCAGAGGTCATTTGAAAGTACCTCGGGGAGCATCGGAATCACCCGGTCAACGAGATAGACTGAGGTGCCACGTTCACGGGCCTCAACGTCAAGTGGCTCGCCCTCACG
>CAYXOF010000047.1:0-7177 GCA_964466905.1 uncultured Candidatus Saccharibacteria bacterium
CCGTATAAGGATTTTATTGCGAAGCAAACACTTACCGAGCACACCGCTCTCCTCATCTTAGGGGAAGTGCAAGACCCACACAACGTGGGGGCGGTCATCCGCTCAGCCGCTGCCTTTGGACTATCAGGGGTTTTAATCCCACCGCACAACCAGGCGCCCGTGACGGGGACGGTGGTGAAGGTGTCGGCGGGGATGGCATTTCGTATTCCACTCGTGGCGATTAGTAACGTCAATACGACTATTCGTGACTTGCAAGACAGGGGTGCTTGGGTATATGGACTTGATGGTGCTGGGACGACTACGACGATTGCGGAAACATACGTTCGGCCGACGGTGTTTGTCCTTGGTAATGAGGGTGGTGGTCTGCGTGCAAAGACAAAAGAAGCGTGTGATGCCATCATTTCAATCCCGATACATCCTCGTTGCGAGTCATTAAATGCAGCGGCAGCAACGGCAGTAGTGCTCGCGAGCTGGAGCGCTCAACATCTAGAGGCTTTATCCTAAGACCATTCTCATATATAATTACGAGAACAGCGTGCCTGACACGGTGGACATTAATTCTTAGTACTAGTACATATCGTATGGATGAACAAAAAACCGCTTCGACAGAAGCACCTGAGACCGCTGACGTCAAAGCAGTGTACAGTCCAGTCCAGTCAACGAAAAAAGCCTCAGCGACCCCGACGATCGTTGCCGGGGTGCTTGCACTTGCACTCATTGGCGGCGGTGTTTGGTTTTATCTCGAACAATCCGGTCGTGTTACGACAGATCTTTTTTCGGGCTTAGTGGGCGAGCCGGCAGTGCCAGCTGTGGCGACGGTGAATGGAGCCGAGATTCCTCGTTCTGACTACGACACCAGTGTGCGTCAGCTGACTGAAGGAGCAACTGCCCAAGGACTGGATGCCACTGATCCAGAGATTGCGGGCGAAATTTCACAGCAGGCACTTGATACCCTCGTCAATACAGAGCTGTTGGTCCAGGCGGCTACTGCCGCTGGAGTGTCGGTGGATGATGCAGCTATTGATGAGCGATTGGCTGGCATTACTGAAGACCTTGGAGGGCCAGAGGCCTTTGCCGCCCGGATTACTGAGCTTGGGCTCACTGATGCAATCGTTCGTCGAGATATCAGCCGCGAGCTTACCATTCAAGAATTCTTAACACAAAAAGTGGCTGAGGTAGATACGACCGTGACTGATGAGGAGGTGACACAGCTCTATGAAAGTGTGGGTGGCGAGGCAGGGGGCAATCCACCGCTTGATGAAATCCGTGATCAGGTCGTCGCTCAGGCAAAGTTCCTCAAAGAACAAGAGTTTGTCCAGGCATACGTGGAAGAGTTGCGTGGCAGTGCGACGATTGAGTCTACATTGTAGAAGTGCGGGTATGTCGGGAGGGAACAGCGCGCACCCTTAGGTGCGCGCTGTTCAGTATGGTACATACCCCACGCGAGGGTGTTTGCTATACTAGCTGATATGCCACGGTCTAGTTCCGCTCCAGTCTTGTCTCTCACATATCACTCAAAGGGTCGTATACAGCGATTTCGCGGTTTGACGCTCGGAGAACGTGCCGATGTAATTGTGCAACTTTCACCGTATGTGCAGCAAGCACTCCTTCAAGAGTTACGATTGCACGAAATTATCGATCTGCTCGATCATGTCGACATGCGCGAAGCTGAGCGGCTACTCTCCCGGATTACCAATGAAAAACGACGACAGCGGATCGTGGCCCGACTCAAGGGAGATGTGAAAGAAAAGATGGAATACTTCCTTCGATTTCACCCACAAGCGTCATTGTCGCTCATTAGTTTCAATTACGTATTGTTGTCAGAGTCATCAATGGTAGCCAAAGCCGGGGAAGCACTCGAGGCGCACTATGAGCAGACGGGGAAATTTCCTGAGGTGCTTGTACAGTACAAGGGAATGGTGAGTGGGATGGTGTCGGTCGCCGACCTGGTGCGTGCCCATAGCACCACACGCCTCAAAAAGTTTATGCGACCGGTGACGACGATTAGTTATCAGGCACAGGTACCCGAAATTATTACCACCCTCACGGATCATGAAGAAAGTATGGTGGTAGTGCTTGACCATGACGGGAGTGTGCTGGGGATCATCTATGCTGAGGCCACACGGGAGCTGTTTGGCAATCTACCGGGCGAAACTCTCTATGACTTTGCGGGTGTCGATGATAGTGAACGACCATTTGATCCGGTCAAGAAGAAGGTCTTACAGCGATACCGCTGGCTCATTCTCAATCTCGCCACAAGTTTCCTCGCAGGTTCAGTGGTCGTGATCTTTAAGGATACGATTGATTCCCTCACGATTCTAGCGATGTACATCCCGATTATCGCCGGAATGGGCGGGAATGCGGCGACGCAAGCTTTTGCCATCATGGTACGTGGTCTTACTCTGGGTACCATTTCACTGCAAACAGCCGCCCCGGCGATCTGGCGAGAAGGTGTTGCTGGGGCGCTTAATGGTGTCATTATTGGTACGATTGTCGCAGTCATATCGGTTGTCTGGAACGAGAGTGTTGCCCTCGGACTGGTGGTCGGCTCAGCGCTCATCCTGGCTCATATTGTAGCCGGTTTGTCCGGTGCACTGATACCACTCCTGATTAAAAATCTTGGGAAGGATCCTGCGACATTGTCCGGAATCTTTATTAGTACAATGACTGATGTGTTCGGGCTTATCTTTCTCCTCGGGATTGCTACGATCTTTTTGGTGTAGCAGACGAACGTGACACGATTTGCTATACTACGTTATATGCACATACCTACCTTTTTGTATCTCTATCTTATCAGCGTACCGTTATTCTTTTTGATCGACATGCTGTGGCTCGGAGTCGTGGCTAAGGATTTTTACCGAAGCCGTCTCGGGCACCTCATGGGGGATATCAATTGGCTCGCAGCCATTACGTTTTACCTTATCTTCTTGGTCGGGCTCACCATCTTTGCGACGCTACCAGCAGCCTCGCAGTCTTCGGTAGCGACGGCTGTCCTGTATGGTGCGCTGTTTGGCTTCTTTACCTACGCCACCTACGACTTGACTAATTTGGCAACGCTACGTGACTGGCCACTTTCGGTGGTTGTGGTAGATATCGTGTGGGGGACAGTGCTTGGTGCGAGTGTCGCAGGCGCCACGGTTTACCTGTACCAGCTTATCTAAGTATGCTGCTCGCCGAAAAAATTGTCCTCAGTACGCTCGCCCTCGCCCTCGTCATGGGTGCGGGAGGGTTATACTGGCTGATAACTAAGCCAGTGCCGCCGCCCGATCCGCTTATGTTCCCAGAGATCGCTACACCGCTCGCGGAGGAGTGGCGCGAGTATTACCCAAAGACGATCCCCATTAATATCGCTGGTATTGATATGCTCGCATCAGTGGCGAATACGGTGCCTGATCGAATTAAGGGACTATCGGGTACGCCGTACTTACCAGATGGTTTGGTGAAGTTATTTGCGTTTCATGTTGCTGGCAAGCATTCTATTTGGATGAAGGATATGAATTACCCACTCGATATCATGTGGCTCGAAGAAGATGGCACTATTGTACACATCGCAGAAAAGGTCTCACCAGATTCATATCCAACGTCATTCGCGCCGCCCGTACCCGCGTGGTATGTAATCGAGGCAAATGCTGGTTTTGTCGCGAGTAGTAGTATCACGGTTGGTGATAAGGTCGTACTCTGATAGTTGCAAATTGAGCAGGGTGTTGTACCCTGTAGCGGCATGATGATCGCTTGAGAGGAAACTTTCAAGAGGAAAGTCCGAACACGCCCATGTGTAAACATGGAGCAGGGTAGCGGGTAACGCCCGTCCACCGTGAGGTGAGAGGTGCGAGCAGAGACGTCCCGCGCGAAAGCAACGGACACCCGAGTTTCGGGTGAGTCGTCATAGTAATACGACGAGTGAAACGGCTAAATCCTTACCTGCGTGCAAGGCCGTGCTCCCTCGGGAGAGAGCCGCATGAGGTCAGCGGTAACGCTGATCCTAGGTATATGATCATCCGAGTCTTGGCTCGACAGAATTCGGCTTATATGCCCACAAACCGCACCCTTTGGTGCGGTTTGTGGTGTGGTACACTAGTGAGACTAGTAGGTAATCGGTATCGTTGTTGTATGTCATTGTCATTTACGCCCAAGTTGGCCAAGTCTGATGCTGTTCACAAAGAGACAACTTCGTCACTCACTCGCGGGCTGCAGCGCTCGCTCTGGTGGTTCACGATCATGTATGGCGCAGTACTACCCGTTTTGTTTCTGTGGGGGGTAGCTCCGCTTGGCTTTATGAAATCTGTCGGGGCGTATTTCTTTGTTGGTATTATCGTGATCGGTACAGCCTTCTTGGCACTCAGGATTACGACTGCTCGGGTGTATCTGTCATGGGTATGGTGGCTCTTGGTTGGTATGGTGCTTACGTCGCTCGTGTCCGCGTATGTGTCTGGTGATATACAAGATGCTCTGTTTGGTAGCACGCTCGAGGTTGGGACGGTAGCTTTTTTAGCACTCTTTACGGTAAGTACGCTCATTCCGCTTTTATTACAAGGAGCGAAGCAATATGTATTATGGTTTTTAATGGCGAGTAGTGCCGGATTGCTCGTTGTGCTGGCACATGTACTCGTGCGAGTGTTTGGTAGCTCAACCTGGCTTAGCTTTGGGGTTTTTCCAGCTGATGCCACGATCACACTCGTCGGTAGTTTTAATGATGCGGGCTTGTTGGCAGGAGTACTCCTCCTCTTTTCTTCCATTGCATTGTTACGATTTCCACTGTCAAAATTGGTGACAATTATTCTGACACTCGTAGCACTCATGAGCCTATTGGTTTTGTTGGTCGTCAATATGTGGGTCGTCTGGGCTCTGTTAGCCTTTTACAGCGCACTCGTCTTTCTGTACTTATTGTCACGAGACACACTCTTTCGAGATGCTACCGAAAAATTGTCCTCAGCCCCGACTTGGCTGGTATCGTTACAGATCGTTTTGTTCGGTATTATAGCCAGCGTGTGTATTGCGGGGGTAGTAGCGGGCCCTGCAATTGGCCAAATGGTTGAGCGTGCAACGGGGGTTTCATATGTTGAAGTGCGTCCATCCGTTGCCGCTACAGTGGCGGTGGGGCGAGCCGTGTATCAGGAGAGTGGCATGTTGTTTGGTGCGGGACCGAACCAGTTCGGTGATGTGTGGCGTTTGTATAAAAATCCAGCCATCAATCAAACAATCTTCTGGGATACTACCTTCCAATCAGGATCGAGCTTTGTCGCGACACTATTTATTACAATTGGTTTACTCGGAGGACTACTGTTCATCGCGTTTCAGGCCGGACTATTGTATATCTGGTATCAACTTTTGATTCGAGCTGGCTCGGGAGATCAATTTTGGTACTCGGTAGGATTATTATCAGCTTCCGGAGCTGGTTTCTTAGGCGTGTTGTTGCACTTATATGCTCCAGGTCCAGTAGTATTGTTGTGGTTTGCGCTGCTCTCTGGGCTCAGTCTCGCGGCGTATGCTGGCATGTTTCCAGAACGTCGCCGGGCGGTTGCTATTGTGGCGAACCGGCGTCTCGGGTTTATTGTGCTGGCGGTGGTAATTGTGGTGTGTGCTGGATCGATCGGTACACTGTATACGATCGGTACACAGTATGTGGCATACACGGGCGCGACTGCTGGTCAACAAACCACCACAACGCTTGAAGCATTTGAAGAGGTGATGGTGCGGTCATTTGCTCGCTATCCCGATCATCGCTACTTGCTTCCTGTAATTGATGCGTACACGAATCAACTCGCTGCTTTGTTGGCTACGCCAGAACCGACTGAGGCAACCCGCTCAGACTTTTTGCGGCAGGCGGAGCGAGGGATTGTTTTGGTCGAGGAGGTGTTGCGTCGTGATCCAACAGACGTTGCTGTGCAAGTGCGGGCGGCCCAGGTGTATCAGCTTCTCAGTGTTGCTGGTATTGCGGAGGCAGGAGCCCGAGCGAACTCGGCGATCACTGCTGCTCGTGACCTTGATCCGCAGAGTCCACTCCTCGATCTTCTCCAAGCTCGTTATGAGCTGCGGGCAAGTACCACGAGTGCTGCTCGCCCGTACGTGATCGCAGCCCTTACTAAGAAATCAAATTTTACCGAAGCACTGACCTTGCTCGCTCAGATTGATATTGCTGAAGGTAATACCGAAGCAGCCATCGCCGCCACTCAGGCTATGATTACGATCGAACCGCAAAACCCTACCCGTTACTTCCAGCTCGGTGTATTGCGGGCAGCGACCGGGGATCGGGCGGCGGCAATGGCTGCGTATGAAGCAGCAATCGCTCGTGATACAAACTACGCCAATGCCCGTTATATGCTCGCACTCATGTTGCTTGAGGATGGTGCAGTCGACGCAGCGCTCGCGCAGCTTGAGGTAGTGGTATCATTAAACCAAGACAATGCGACCGTTGCAGAATTGGTTGCCGCGATAAAAGATGGTTCTTATGAACCCGTGGTTCGTGAAGTGGCAGAGGTTGATCCTGTGTTGGATGCGCGACCCGTTGAGACAGAGGAAGGTGTCGTCACGACGGCCGAGTCGATAGAAACTGACTTAGTGGTGCCAGTTAATGCTGGTGGTGGGCGCAATGAGACTGAGTCTGTGCCGTCAGAAATTACCATACCAGCCGCTACTACTACACCCACTTCGTAGCTACTAAGTATGGTTCGTCGCGTATTTTCGTTTGTCTACCGCGAGGTGCGCGGTCTGCATCAGGCAGCGTATGTCTTAGCCTTATTTGCGTTCGGCTCTCAGATTCTTGCGATTGTCCGCGACCGACTGCTCGCGAGTGCGTTTGGAGCAGATAGCGAGCTTGATGTGTACTATGCTGCGTTTCGTATTCCTGACTTACTCTATGTCGGTTTTGCCTCAGTTTTATCTGTGTACGTGTTACTTCCGTTTGTCGTGGCTGCGCAAGAGCGCACCAAGTCTGATTCGTCGGTGACGATACTCTCCCAAGTCTTCACACTGTTTTTGATCGGGTATAGTGTGCTTGCTGCTGTGGTCATGGTCGGGGCGCCAATGATCATGCCATGGCTTTTTCCGGGTCTCGTAGGTGAATCGTCGACACTGGTATCTTTGACCCAAATACTCCTCCTCCAACCATTACTACTCGGGGTGTCGAGTTTGTGTGCGGTGATTACACAGTCGACCAAACGTTTTATTATTTATGCGA
>CAYXOF010000048.1:0-7086 GCA_964466905.1 uncultured Candidatus Saccharibacteria bacterium
ATTTCTGTAGGCTGGTCCGGCGGAATGTATAGTAGGCAGGTGATTGCATGAAGTATATTCTTTGTATATACTTTATATAATGAAAACAAAAATACAAAAATGGGGTAATAGTCTCGGGGTTCGAATTCCGAAATATATTGCCGACCAAAAAAATTTACGAGATGGTCAAGGTGTGACGGTTGGTCTCAGTAATGGTCAGATTGTGATTGAGCCAGTCCAAACACCGCAGACACTCAACACGCTTCTTGATGGAATTACCGCGGGCAATCTTCATGATGCAACTGACTGGTCTGGCGTAGTTGGAAAAGAGCTATGGTAAATCAGGCGTATGTTCCTCATCGGGGTGACGTTGTTTGGCTTGACTTCAATCCTACCAAAGGTCATGAGCAAGCACATGTACGACCGGCCCTGGTGGTATCTCCAAAGACATATAATCAAAAGACAAGCCTCGCGCTGGTATGCCCGATTACGTCTACGAACAAGGGGTATCCCTTTGAAGTACCGGTGGTTACAAAAAAAGTGTCGGGGGTAATCCTGGCCGATCATCTACGCTCTGTGGACTGGAGGGCGCGTCGAGCTTCATATATCGGTAGGGTGAAGCCTGCTACGTTCACTGCGGTCCAGACCAAATTAGAGCTCTTGATTGCTGGAGAGTAAGTGCCTGGATGTACTGTGTATTGGGTGTGAGGGACGGTAGGCTTGGGCGAGGATTATGTGGGATGGTATACTATGTTCATGTTTAACAAGACGTTCTACAAATTTGTCTTTAGTTTTGTAGCGGTGATTATGACAGTGCTCCTGTTCATTTTGGTGATTGGTATTAGCTCGGGGCAATCAGTATGATTCGGATCACTGATCAGTATTTTTGGAGTGTGGTCTTTGGAGTATTTTTCTTAGTGCTCATCACAATGGGAGCGATCATTCTTGATTCAGAAGCACGCCTTCCACTCGCGGAGTATGCGCTCTTTGACTTCGTACTCGTGACGCTCGCGACCTGGCGTTTGACTCGTCTCTTTGTCTACGATGAGATCATGCGGTTTGTGCGGGAGCAGTTTTTTGATGTGGTAAAGGCGGGGAAGAAGCACGAGCTCGCTCGACCAAAGGCGGGACCACGACGAGTCCTTGCTGAACTCATTTCCTGCCCATGGTGCGTGAGTGTATGGATGGGGGCGTGTGTGATCTTTGTCTACAGTCTGACTGCCTATGCCTACTACCCCGTGCTGATTCTGGCGATCTCAGCGGCGGCGAGTTGGCTCCAGCTCACGTCTAATTTGATTGGTAATCACGCCGAGCGAGTGAGGCGGGAGATGGCTGATTAATCAGGGGTGAGTGGCGACCGATACGGTGAGCGACAGGCAAGGTACGTGCCGGGGAGGTAGTTCTCCGTGTTGCTCGTGATTTCGCTTGTCGGACTACAGGTGTAGCTCGTACCAATGACCATGTTACGGGTGCACTCGATAGTCGACACCTGCCCTTCGGTCACGGTCACTTGGGTGAAGCGATCGCAAAAGGGAACGGTGGCAAAGAATTGCTCTTGGATGACGAAGCTTCCGAGGATAATCGCGACGATGATGAGGAGGAGGGTGCGGGCTTTCATAGTTCTATCCTACCATAGATCAACTATGGTATACTCTCGCCGATTACGCGGGGTGTAGCATAGTGGTAGTGTGTACGCATGGGGGTAAAAAACAGAGTCGGGGTATAGTATAGGGGTAGTATATGCCCATGGGGTGGGTAAGACATCGGTTCGATTCCGGTTACCCCGACTCTGTTTTTTACCAAATGTCTGGGAGACATTTGTGGGCCGTAGGCGTATGGCCCGAGTTCGATTCTCGGCATCCCGACTAAATTTTTTACCATATACAACCATATACATATATTTGGGAGACATATGAGGCTCGAAGGGCCATGGCCGGAGTTTACTTTTCATGACAATTTGGTATAGTCATCGGCAACAGGCTCATGACAGCTGGTCTCACGGCGTAAAGGTCGTAAGGTAATGCTCCGCTTGGAGCGCCAGCCGAGGTCCAATTTCTTATTTGATTTTGGGGTCGAAGCCACTCTAGGATACCTGTGTATCCTGTCTGGCCTGGATTATACATACGTAGTTCTACTAATCATGGCCATCAATAAAGCCAAAAAAGAAACGATTCTCGCGAAGCTCGAAACTGTGCGCGATCAGTCAGACGCAATTGTATTTGTCTCATTCAAGGGACTCTCAGTTGCGAACACGACCGCGATGCGGGCCGAGATGCGAGAGAAGGGTGTCGGGTACTTCGTCGCGAAGAAAACGCTCATGAAACGAGCGTTTGGTACTACTTTCAGTGGTTCAATGCCGACACTCGATGGAGAAATTGCGGTTGCATACAGTACTGATGCCATCACCCCTGCACAAGAGGTAAAAGGTTTCTCAGCCAAGTTCAAAGATAATATCAAGATCGTTGGGGGAGTGTTTCAGGGTGTCTACAAAGACGCTGAAGAAATGACTGAGATTGCCTCAATCCCATCACTCCAAGTCCTTCGTGGTATGTTCGTCAATGTGATCAACTCACCAATCCAAGGTATGGTCATTGCGCTTAATGCAGTGGCGGAAAAACGAAGTTAATTATTTACGTCGCTAACACAGTTACTATGTCAGAAGAAACTAAAGATGTTGTTGTAGAAGAAACTGTTGTCGAAGCTACTCCAGCAGCAGAAGCAGTGAAGGCCGAAGCAGCTCCCGTAGCTGATTCTGGTGTTGATGAGACGTTTGAAGTACCAGTGAAGTTTAAGGATCTCGTCGCGAAGATTGAAGAGATGTCAGTCCTCGAGCTGCATGAACTCGTGAAGGTATTTGAGAAGCGCTTTGGTGTATCAGCGGCTGCTGTTGCGGTGGCTGGTCCAGCTGCAGCCGGTGAAGCGGCTGAGGAACAATCAGAGTTTGCGGTCGAGCTTACCGAAGCTGGCGCACAGAAGATTGCGGTTATTAAGGCAGTGAAGGAAGCGCTTGGTCTTGGTCTCAAGGAAGCCAAGGATGCCGTTGATGGTGCTCCTGCGGTCCTCAAGGAAGGCATGAAGAAGGAAGATGCTGAGGCACTTAAGGCGAAGCTCGAAGAAGCTGGAGCCAAAGTCACCCTAAAATAGTCGCGATTATTTCGAGGAGCGAAACACAAAAGAGCGCCGCTGGCGCTCTTTTGTGTTTCGCTCCTACAGCGTTTATCTTCACTGAGTTATTGTGATCATTTCATGATACGATAGATCTAATTGGCATGGAAACATTAATTCCCATCACCTCACTGTATGCAGCACTACTAGCAATTTATTTTGTAGTGGTGAGTGTGCGAGTGAGTCTGGCTCGGGGTAAGACGAAGATCTCGATTGGTGATGGTGACAATGCATTTTTGCTCCGGCGGATTCGGGTCCAGGGAAATTTTGCTGAGTATATACCATTGGCACTCGTGCTCTTACTGCTGGCCGAACTACAGGGGCTCGGCTCACTCTGGCTCCATGGGGCAGGTGCCCTTCTCCTCGTGGGACGACTATGCATGCTCTATGGTCTTGAATATGCGAGTGTGCCGGGTCGGGTGCTGGCAATGGTTTGCACCTATATTCCGATCATTGCCGCTTCCGGGTACCTCCTCCTCATGAGTGGGTTCGGTGGGTAAGCCCGACATAGGGTGATTTTCGTGTCTAGAGTCAGTGCCACATTCTTGTGCTATACTCCCGATCATTATGGCAACAGATCCACTGGCAATCCTCTTTGGTAGCGTCGCTCGGGTAAAGTTACTGAGGTTTTTCTTGTTTAATCCCTCGAAGGAATTTTCGTTTGACGATATGGCGAAGCGAGCGCGGCTCGTACGACGGACGGCTCGGACAGAGCTGAATGCGCTTGAGAAGGCGGGAGTGATTAGTAAGCGGTCAATGACCGTTACGATCACGGAAAAGAATGGTAAGGAAAAAAAGATGAAAGGCATTGGCTATGGACTCAATAAAAGCTTCCCAGAGCTCGCTGCCCTTCAGACATTCCTCTTTGAGACGGCACCGATTGATGGGAAGACCTTGCTTGGCCATTTGCGTAAAGCGGGAACACTCGACTTTGTGTGTGTGTCGGGAGTGTTTGTGCGTGACTTTGAGCAACGGCTCGACGTGCTACTGGCGATGAAAAAGTTACCCGAAAAACAGATTGAGACGGCGATTCGCTCACTTGAGTCAGTGATTGGGATGGAGATCCGCTTTGCGACGATGACCTCTGAGGACTTACTCTACCGAGTCGGTATGAATGACAAGCTCACGCGCGATATTTTTGATTATAAACACCAAATACTCGTGGACAAAATTGGTGTCGGCAATGAGCTTCGTTCGGGTTCATATCGTGGGTAGTCTCAGTGTGTGCCACCGCTCGCTGGCGACTCATAAAATTAGTGAAGCTCTCTGGCTTGCAATGTGTTTGGTAATCCGCTAGGCTTTTTAGAGAAGTGGTGCTGGTGCACCGTATAGCAAAGAAAGGACCAGACTATGAATCGTCGTGCGTTCCTTCTCACCATCGGTGCTTCGGCACTCGTCTCCCCGGCTGCGCAGGCTGTCACGTATCAGTCGACAATCACGGTCGACTTCGATTTCAAGGAGGTGAGGTACCAGGGTGGTGGGGTATCCCGCATCTATCCCGCTGTCCTTCCGAAGCCGACTGCACTTCAGAGCATGCAACTAGACCGCTGGCCGGTCTGGGGCATGCTCAGTCAGACCGATCGTGAGCCCGCCTGGATGCCGACGCCGAATATGCGACGGGCCAATCCTCGCTTGCCGAAAGTGGTTCGGTATGGCGAACCGCTCCATCCGATTGGTATCTATCGTCTGCGGGTGAATTGGCAGAATCCGACGAGGCCCAGTTTTTGGCAGTACGTGCGGATCCACGGAGGAGCCAAAGAAAAAGATCTGTATCAGCACCTTTCCTCGGGCTGTGTCCGCATGCTCGATGCTGACATCACCGATATGGTCGCTCTGCTCAAGAGTGCAGGAGGGGAGACGCGGATTACCTTCGGCTACGGCCTCGCAGTGACCAGCTAGCGCTTCATCGTATCCGCTAAAAAGAAAACCAAGGCGCGCCCAGGGCGCGCCTTTCTGTATCCCTCATGATGATTGACGTCTGCCCCACGTATTTTTTAATGCTGGTAATGAGGCTGACACTGGTATACTAATACTTGAGTATTAGTAGAGTAATTATGTTTTTATGAATTACGAAATAATGGGCTCACTCGGACAAACCTCAACGATGTTTTGGGGACAGACGATGGGCTTTGCTCCCATGTTGTTGACGGCGCTGGTAGTGGTCATCGTGGGCTGGCTGGTGGCCGGCCTACTGAAGGGTGGGGTGATCTCACTGTTCAAACAATTCAAAGTAAACGAAGCGCTTGGTGCGGCTGGGCTCGATGCCCTCGCGACGCGGGCGGGTCACCCGATTAAGGCGGGCGAGTTGATTGGGACGCTCGTGAAGTGGTTTGTACTGACGGTCGTGTTTGTTGTGGCGCTTGATATCTTGCGTCTCCAAGAGGTGACGTTCTTTTTACGATCAGTCGTACTTGATTACTTACCGAATGTGATCGTCGCTGTCTTGATCCTCTTTGCCGCTCTACTTGTCGCAAAGGTAGCAAGTGAGACGGTGGGGGCTACTATTCGAGCCAGTGGGGTAGATAATCCAGTCTTGTTTCAACGGATCGCTTACTATGCAATCATTACCTTTGCCGTATTAGCGGCCGTCAATCAGCTACGGATTGCAGAAGAGCTCGTACAGACGCTCTTTATGGGTGTCGTCTTTGCACTCTCGCTGGCGCTCGGGCTCGCCTTTGGTCTTGGTGGTAAAGATGCGGCAGCGAAGCTTATTGATCGAGCAACAAAAAAGTAGTTAGGCCAGAAGAGAGAAAACAGTCATACCTGTCCCATGCGGGGTCAGGTATGACTGTTTTGTATTGGTTAGGATGCCAATAAATAAGACCGTACCCAGCCTTGATAAACCTGGGGATAAACCTCTTGAAAACTCACCAATTTTTACCCAGCTGACCGCTTGACATTATTTTCGTTTCCTATAAGATAGCGAGCACGTATTTATGAGTTTGAGAAAAGAGAAACGCACCCGCGCATAACCTTCGCCTCAAGCGAGTGTCATGCCGCGGAAACGCGGACTTTTTATTTCAGACTCACGGAGGTACGCGATATTTGACAATCGCATATTCTAAGACACCGATTGATAAGGTCGGTGTCGCAAATCCAGGTGTGTTCGACGCACACTTGGTAGGTATGTGTCGTGGTCTGATTCAGTGCTTAGCCGCACAGGGTCTTTTCGTCCCACGACACAACAAACAAGTATTGTGAGCTCCGAAAAGAGAGTTCAAAAAATCCAGTACCACCGATGACTGTGGTCTGGCTAGGCCCGCTTATAACCCGCGGGCCGGCCAAGGAAGGGCCCCCTTCCTTGGTTCCCTTTTCGGAGCTCACAATACACAAATGAATGCCCAGAGTTTGTATCTCTGGGCGACACTCAACATGTACAGCGGTGTACAGCGTTCCTTGCAGGAACGTAAGGGTGTATGGTGGATGCCTTGGCTTCAAGAAGCGATGAAGGACGTGATATGGCTGCGATAAGTTTCGGGGAGGTGCCAAATAACCTTTGATCCGGAAATGTCCGAATGGGGAAACCCCACTGTCATCGGCAGTGACCTCTGTATGGAGGAGCATACCCTGGGAAGTGAAACATCTCAGTACCAGGAGGAATAGAAAGCAAAAACGGGGACTTTCTTTCTGATCAGATTCTTCAGCAATGAAGAGCCATTATGGTCAGGAAGAAGGTTCTTGCGATTCCCTGAGTAGCGGCGAGCGAAACGGGAACAGCCCAAACCACTGGTGTTTACATCAGTGGGGTTGTAGGGCGGGATCTGCATTTAGTTGCGCAAAGTTACAAAACAGATATATAGGAAAACACTTTGGAAAGAGTGACCCCAGTAGGTAATAGTCCTGTATTCGAAATGTATCTGACTTTGTTGGTTCCGTTCCTGAGTAGTCCGAGACATGAATAGCTCGGGTGAATCCACCAGTACTAACTGGTAAGGCTAAATA
>CAYXOF010000049.1:0-6963 GCA_964466905.1 uncultured Candidatus Saccharibacteria bacterium
CTAGTATTATCAAATCAACTCAGAAGGAGTGTGCCAAATTTGGGGTACCTTCCATACCGATCTCATTGAACTCGATCTTATCCATCAGTTCAGCTAGTTGCTCAATAAGATCGTCTTCATTTATATATCCGCATTTGCAGTTCTTGTCGTTGTGTTTGGTGCATCCGTAATACACGTAGCGGTGAACATTCCCATTCTTCTGGGTTTTGTATTTCTCGTCAGCAGTGATACCCGATCCGCACAATCCGCAGGTCATAAGCTTAGTGAATGCAAATTCCTTGCTTTGCATTCCATTTTCACGAGTGTTCTGTACTTTAATCTTTTCTTGTACCTGATCAAATAGTGTTTTGTGTATCAGTGGTTGATGAGCACCCTTGTACCACTCACCGCTATTCTTCGGGTATTCGAAGGTGCCGTAGTAGAAGTGGTTGCGGAGGACCATATACAAGTTACCGAGATATAACGGTTTACCACTTCGTGTCCTGAACTTCACTTCATCACGTAGCCAGAAGTAGAGTTGTCGTCCAGTCATGTTCTCGTAGGCAATCTTCTCAAACATCTTCTTCACTATCGGTGCTCGTTCTGGGTCTATCTCTATGTGGCACCGCTTATCGACGTTCTTGCTGTTTTGATAACCAATCGGCGCAATGCATGGGTACAGTCCCATCTCGCAACGCGCCCGCATTCCTCGCTTTACATTCACTACCTTATTGTCATTCTCCAGCTTGGCTTGTGAGCCAAGAATCATAAGGAGGAACTTTTCATTTGGGTTGTTACTGAACTTCTGTCCGTATGTACGTATCTCTTGCAGTACACCCGAGTCCATCAGATCAACGATTCGTCCGAGGTCTCCAGCATTACGAGAGATACGATCCGGTGCCCATGTGAGGATGCCGTTGTATTTACCATGCCGTATCTCATCTACTATTTCGTTAAATATTGGTCGCATGCCAGCCTCCTTGGCAGAGTGCGACTCCTTCTTTATTTCTACTATCTCAAGGTTGTCTCGCTCCGCCATCTGCAACATCTCCTTGATCTGCGAGTCAATGGACAAGACCTGCTGTTCCTCTGACTCTGTAGACTTGCGAGCATATAAGCAGTAGCGGGTAGCTACTGGAGCTAATGCTGTTTTTGGTACGAACCCCTCTGGTGCTTCTGTTCTGCTCATTACCAACACTAATGACGCAACCCCTCTAGGAAGTCTAGAGGGGTTTATAGTTGGCAACCTGGTTCTTTTTTCAATCTGGTTTAAAAATACTACACCGTAAAAAACCCGGCCGGGGACCGGCCGAGTTAATGTCTTCAACGATCGTTCAGACGAGCTAGGATCCTGCCGTTATCGTTGTACATGTCAACAAAAGGGACTATGATGATCTCGTACTCGGAAACAGCAGTCGGGAGATTCACACCGAAGCGCGAGGCCGTCATCTTGGCTGCGTAGACCCGAGCAGCCTCTAAATCAGGGTCTTTCATTCCGTAGAAGTTATCAACTGCGAAGCCTGTATCACTGTAGCTGCCTATCTCCGGCAGCTCGTCGGTCGTGCGATAGATGACCACATTGTGGATAGTCAGACCTGGGAACATGTCTTCTGACATTTTATCCGCCTCATTTTAGGTTGCAAACTATAAATTAAAGTAGTACACTCGCAGCTTAAAGTCAATATGTTAGACAAAAAAGCGTTACTCACTGCAGCTGACCTCCTTCGGGTGACAGTAAGCGAAAATAAGGCAAGTTTAGTAGGAATCCGTGCACGCCTGCCTTTTTTGCGTGTCGAATACGAAAAGGAGGATATGCTCGCATACACAGGCGATGATATTCTGGTTCGCGAAGATCTCATTCCCCTCATCGAACAGGCGTATCAAGAGCTGCAAGACAAATTGCCAGGCCACAACTTTCTGATCCGTTACGGATATCGTCACCCTGAGGTCCAGCAGCGGTATTTTGACACTCGATATGATATCCACAAAGCAGAGAACCCGGAACTCGATGAAGTTGCCCTGATCGAACTGACACATACACAGGTTGCACTGCCAACAGTAGCTGGTCACCCGACTGGCGGAGCTATCGACCTAACGATTATTAATGGTGAAGACAAGGAGTTTGATATGGGTACTGGTATTGCCGATTATCGTGAACCAGAGAAGTGTTTTACCTACTCTGACAACATTACTGCAGAACAAGCAAAGAATCGTGCATTTCTGGCGGACATCATGCTGAACGCAGGTTTTGCTCCATACAATGGGGAGTGGTGGCACTTTTCCTATGGTGATCGTGAATGGGCGTGCTTCTACGACAAGCCACACTCCCTCTATGAACAGATCGAATATCGCCAGGACTAGGGAGAAATACCAGATGCGCAAAAAAGGGGCCGCTGTGTGCGGCCCCTTGGGCTTACTGCCTAAAGCGTTCCGTACAGAATGATCCGACTGTCACTCTGAGATTCGACAGCCTCTCCAGTCACGTCTTGGACGAACGGGGCAACAAGTGCTCCCAGTCGCTCATAGAGCCTGCGCGAATTCGATCCTTCGGCCGCTGTTCGCATGCAGAAGTGGGTAAAGCCGTTCTGGCGACCCCACTGATGACGCAGTTCAACCAG
Organism: uncultured Candidatus Saccharibacteria bacterium; assembly: GCA_964466905.1. Classification (GTDB taxonomy): domain Bacteria; phylum Patescibacteriota; class Minisyncoccia; order Phycocordibacterales; family UBA918; genus OLB19. The sequence goes on from CAYXOF010000049.1 coordinate 2,598, forward strand.
GCGACTACCCAATCCGTTCCCTCGGGCTGAGGGTGCGACGGCCAGTTCCGACATGTAAAGCGTGGATGCAGTGGGGAATGGGATGTCATGTCCCGCTTCCGCCTGCTCTGCCAGGAAAGCGCCAATGGACGACATCTCATCCTCAACGGCGTGAGCACATCCTAGCCCTATCACAGATTCACCACGTGTGACCACAATGACGCAATGTGAACCGCGTACATGAGGATCCCAGACGTCACGGATGACCTCGTCGATCGTGTACGATTCGAAGTACGGTGCTTCACCGAACGCTGTCTTGTAGAGTTCGGCAAAGCCGATGCGGTACTCGTTCATGTGATCGACGATCACATGATGAGCGGACTCAGAATCTTCCATGGGTTACCTCCATCTTGCTGGCGATGGTCATAGCACCACCGCGCTTGTCGACGATGATATGTTCGCCGGACGGTTGCAGAATCTGACTGATGCCGGTGGCAACAGCGACTGAGATGCTGCCGGAACCACAAGACGTTTCGTAAAAGAACGTCCCGGTGCCGCCAGCTGAGCGGACGCCGACCACTGGATCCATTGCGACCTCTTGGTCTTTGACACGAATCCAGTCGACGCCGACCGCCAATCGTTCTTCCAGGCCCAGTTCTTCACTGATGCGATTATGCTCAGTCTCGTACGCTTCCCGTGTGGTGGGCATTTTGCCGTACACGATGACATGCACAATACCGCCGAGGTCGACAATTTGTGCCTTATCGATGCCGCTGATCTTGATGGGCTCAGCGACAGCGTCGAGGTTTGGGAAGACGCCGGTCACGTGTGGGGTCTTGCTGCCGATATTCTTGATGTCAACAGACATTTTTCCCTCGTGGCCGGAGGCGGTGAACGTGTGTCCATCCGGTTTTTCAAGCAACTTGGCGAAGAGCAGACCAGCAGCTCGCGATCCGTTGCCGCAGAGCTCACCGCCACTCATCTCGAAGTGATTGTCGGAAAGAACAATGAACCCAATTTGCTCAACATCAAGTTCTGCAAACTCGATCTCAAGCTCTTTGCCAGTCGACTCGTACCACGAACGGGTTTGAGCTTCCTGGATTACGCCGATAGCGGTTGCGTTGCCACCGGCAGCTGTAATGACGTATTTTTTCATAGTATCCTCATCTTACTCGGTTTCTGTCTAGTCTGCATTCTACATAAAATTAATTAATAATCAATCGAAAATTGTATTTTGTCATAAATTAACCATCTTAAAAAGACAGTAAAAAACCGCAGCCGGGGGGGCTACGGTCAGGTCACATTTCATGACAATTTGGTCGGGAGCAGCTTTATTGGAATCCGCTCTTCTTCGCCGGTAGCGAGTGTGCGTACTGCGACATGCCCCGGTTCCATATCAGGAATCCCGAGGATGACGACCCAAGTGAACCCGCGTCGATCTGCGAATTGCAATTGCTTGGCTAGGCGTGCTGAGTCGATATAGACCTCGGTTGCGATGCGCTGTTGTCGGAGCATAGCAGCTACCTCAAGCGCTTGGATGCGCGTCTTCGGTGAAGTAGTTGCTTGAGCCACCAAGACCCGAGCCACCGTTTTGCGATCAGCCGGATAGATACCGGCCTGGATCAATCGCTTCATCATGCGCGTGACGCCGATTGAGATGCCGACGCCCGGGAGCGAATGATTGGAGAACGCGCCAGTGAGGTTCTCATAGCGCCCACCAGAGGCGATACTGCCGAGGCCGGGGTTAGAATCCAACCTCGTCTCGTACACCGTGCCGGTATAGTAGGCGAGACCGCGAGCGATGGTAAGATCAAGCTGGTAGTGCGCAGAATCGACAGCGTGAGCCTCAACTCCGTGCAACACTTCACTCAACTCCTCGATTCCTTCCCGGAGCAACGAATTCTCCGTTGCTAGGTCGGTGAGAGTGTCGAGACTTGTCGTCTCGAGTTGTTGCAAGAGCGCTTCTGCATTGACTTCGGACATGCCGATGTCACACAGATTCTTGGTCACGTTCTTGCGACCGATCTTCTCAAGGCGGTCGATTTCCTGTAAGGCTTTGGCCTGCAAGACTTCGTCCTGTAAGCCAACAGCCTGCAGCAAGCCTTGCAGCACCTTGCGGTGCCCGATGCGGATAGTGAACGTTCCGACGTCCAAGCGAGTGAAGATGCGAGCGATAACCGCCACCATCTCGGCATCATGGAGGAGATCGAGTGACCCATTCCCGATGATGTCGATATCTGCTTGGGTGAACTGGCGATAGCGACCATCCTTGGGGCGTTCGCCACGGAATACCGGTCCGATCGCATAGCGTCGGAATGGAAACTCCAGTTCGTGGTAAAGCGTTGCCACGTAGCGCGCCAGTGGTACGGTGTGATCGAAACGTAGTGCCAGCTCTTTCGAGTCGTCCTGTGCATCCGATGCTGGATTGAGTAGGCGAAGCCCGTAGATCTGGTTGAGGATCTCACCCTCGTTCTTGGCGGTCAGGACTTCTGGCCGCTCTACGATGGAAGTGGTCATAGGACTGAAGCCTGCCAACTCATACTCCTCACGAATGATGCTGGTCGCATCCCTGATCGCGATGGCTTGCACAGGACTCAAGTCAGGGAACCCACTCGGACGCTGCAGGTCACGCTTGTTGATCTTCGACATCATGTGTCTCCTTCATCATAATTGTGAGGGAATACATCATATGAATCCCCATAGGTTTCTTTGAACACTTCACGCCGCAGGAAACTGCTTGCTTCTGCGCCGTTGGTGATGGGTCGTGAAGGAAGACAGGTGCTCATGACCTGTGGCTTCCCCGGGAAGGATGGTACTTGATCTGCCGTTCCACCGGTACCAATGATCGGGATGATCATCTTCTTTAGAGTCATGTCGCGTGCTTCGTTGATCTTCAAGAGATGGGCCACTTCGACCATCGTGCCTGCGCCGCCACCGATGATGATAGCGCCGTCCAAGCAATGAGCGAAGAGTGGAGACTCGTTCCCCCAGCGACTGTCACCGATGCTGGAATGAACACAGATGCTCAGATCCAACAGCTGAGGTGACAGTGTCCGATCCTTGCCGCGGATGGCCGCATGGGGATAGATGCCTATGGTCGTGAAGCCGAGTTCCTTGGCGACGGTCGTTGCCACCTTTGGAACACCCCATTTAGTGCCGCCAGTCTGTACAGCGATACGGAAGCCTCGGAGAGGCTTCAGCACCGCTTCAACAACCGAACGAACCATATGAGAGCTGGCTTGGTCGACCAAGCGCCGTGCCTCTTCTTGCGAGACACTTTTCGATAGCGTCTCGATCATTGATGTCGCAAGCATCGTGCTATCATCTGCGCCACCCGAGAAGGCCAACACGTAACCAATGTCACGTTCTCTCTTGAAGGCTTCGAATGATTCGTGATAGTCGAGCCCAGGGTCAGTTGTGATATCCAGATGCATTTACTGCTCCACGCTGTGTATGAGGTACTTTAATCTAAGTCGAATAGTAGACCTTTATTACTCAAAGTCAAGAGTACGATATAAGCTCCCTATAATTATAATTTGGTCATTATTAAAATAAACAAAAAGCGCCCGTTCAAAGAAGGCGCTGTAACAGAAAAAACAAATTAATACTGTACTTTACACTCACATGGGGTGGGTAACGGGACTCGAACCCGCGACCTCAGCATTCACAGTGCTCCGCTCTACCTCTGAGCTATACCCACCGCATGTGAAGTGACCAGGTAGGATAATACACGTTTTTTTTTCAAGGTCAATACCTATAATAAAATACCCCGTTGAACGTAAGTATCTGATAGAGATAAATCCAATAGCTCACAGACTTCTTATTTTATAACAAGATCTGAAAAGATTCTTCAGAATTTTAAAGACAATTCAAGAAAACCGCCCATAGGCGGTTTTCTTCTATCCTTCCCAATCGTCAGGGTGACCTCCGTTTTCAATGAAATCTCGATATCGCTCAAGACGAGCAATGGTCGGAATCGAAGCTATAGTAATCGGTGGTGTCATCTCCTCAAGACGGTACGGTGAGGTAGTCTTCTTTGGATGATAATCATCATGACAGTTGCTGAGCTGAAACTTAATGGCTGGAAAGTGACCTTCACTGATACTCCGCATAAGCTGGTTGTGAGCAAGATCGTTCACATAACTCTTACCGTCACAGATTGCCTGATCAGCTTGTACCGCAAAACCTTCATCCTCCTTTACCCAGCGGTAGTACGTCTCACGACTCAGTCCAGCCTTCTTGCAAGCAAAACTCACATTCCCAGATTCCCGAAGGTGTTCAAGCACCTTATCCTGTTGCTTCTGTATTCTCGCTTGTATCTGCGATTCTCTCTGGAAGGTACCCCAAATTTGGCACACTCCTTCTGAGTTGATTTGATAATACTAGA
>CAYXOF010000050.1:0-6886 GCA_964466905.1 uncultured Candidatus Saccharibacteria bacterium
TAGTGGAGAGTCGGACACAGTCTGGGGAAAATTAATACCAAGGTTGAGCCAACGGCGTAACCAACCAACTAAATATTGAAATTATTAATATATATGGTATAGTGTGAATCTTATGGAATTCCCCATTCGGATCAACAAATACCTCGCTGAGACCGGTATCGCCTCTCGGCGCGAGGCCGACACCCTGATTACCGCCCGTAAGGTGCTGATAAATGGCGTGCCAGCGGTGCTCGGGCAGCAGGTAGATGCCACCGATACGGTCGAAATGGTCGGAAAAGCCGCCAAAAAAACCTACCTCGCCTACTACAAGGGCCGCGGTATCATTACCCACTCCCCCGCTCCGCACGAGACCGACATCGCCACACGCCTCAAGCAAGATTTTAGTCTCACCCACGTGCACCCCATCGGACGACTCGACAAGGACTCTGAAGGGCTCATGATCCTCACCGATGATGGCCGCGTAACCGGCCCGCTCCTTGATCCCGAAGCGCAACATGAAAAAGAGTACGAGGTTACCGTCGACAAGCCAGTGACGGGGATGTTTTTGACCATCATGTCGACAGGCGTCGATATCGAAGGCTACCGTACGAAGCCAGCCACTGCAGTGGGAAGCCCCCGCAACCAAAAGAAATTCAACCTCACCATCACGGAAGGCAAGAAACACCAGATTCGGCGCATGTGTGCCGCCCTTGGCTACCAAGTACAATCGCTCAAGCGAGTCCGCATCATGCACATTACCCTCGGTGAGCTCAAGCCCAACCAGTACCGCAAACTCACTGACACCGAACTCCGTACCCTGCGTACCGCACTCCAGATCAGTGCCTAGTGCTTCGACGACTCTATCTCATCTTCAGCATCGTCTTCATCTTCGATTTCCTGCTGAATAATTTCTTCAATAATATCCTCAAGGGTAATCACCCCAATAAACTGATCATTCTTGGTACTAATAATTGCCAAGTGCTGCTTCTCTTTCAACATCTTCGCCAAGACGGCATCAAGGAGGTCGCCTGGGCCAACCCTTATATACGTACGATCAAAGGCTTCGGCGGTCTCCTTAATAGAAATATGTTCATCCTCAGAGAGGAGATCTTTGACATACAAAATACCCACAATATTATCGCGTCGACCACTGTAGATAGGTAAGCGAGAGAAGCCGTGCTCGGTTACTTCATCAAAAAAACTATGGGTGAGCCTTTGGTTTTCGTCGTACATCACGACCTGCTCCGCTGGCGTCATCACCTCACGCACTCTGAGGTGGGAGAACTTGAGCGCACCATGGACAATTCGCTCTTCATCAGCGTCCACCGGGCTGTGTTCGGAGTCTTCGTGTTCAGAAATAATGTCCATCAACTCAGACTTCGAGTACATCGTCGGGAGTTCTTTTCCGAGCACCCAATCAAGCATTCGAGCAATCGGATACGCAATTGGATACGCGATTACAAGCACGACTCTGGTGAACCAAATCGTCCGCGCACCAAACCAAAGCGCGTGGCGAGAAATCACCGCCTGCGGCACAATCTCACCAAAGACGACGATGAGTGCTGTCGCAATGAGTCCCGCGACCAGCCCTGAGGCGATACTCCCGATGTAAATCGAGAGCGTGGTATTGACGATGACGTTACCGAGGAGCAGGGTCGTTAAGAGCTGGTTACCGCGCTGACGAATGGGGTACACGGTAGCAGCCTCTACATCGCCGTGTTTCGCGCGACGTCTGAGCGTATTCGTATCGAGTGAGAGAAGGCCCAACGTGAGTCCCGAAAACAGCGCCGAGAGTACCACGAGGGCCGTGGCTATTAAGTATTCCATTGATGCGCTGAGTATAGCATACCTGTCTCCTCTCCTCGATAAGGATACGAAACACCGTGGGGTCAGGATTGACCCCACGGTGTTCTCTCTACGACAGCCGTAGAGACTCGTTAGTAGCCTTGATTCTGTCCACCGCGTCCACCATTTCCTTGAGTGCCACCTGATCGACCTTGACCTTGACCTTGTGATTGTCCCTGGCCACCACCCCAGCCCCGGCCCGTGCCACGTTCTGGCTCGGCCGCTATAATACTGGCATAGGTGGCTTCATCGATATGGGTTGGTTCGTATGATTCGCCCGCAGCCGTAAGCTGGCGGACAAAGGATCGGAGATGGTTGCGTGAACCACGTGCCAGATTTTCATACACCGTTGTAATATCCTGGTTATCCGTCTCCGTCAGGGTTTTTTCTAGATCCGCAATATCCAAGTCTTCAATGAGGGCCCCGACACGGAGCGCGGCGACTTCTGATGCATTCCCTGTAGTGATCAACTCAGTGTAGAGTGCCTGCAAGGTGTCGTCGGTAAATACTCCAACCGTATCGTCAGTCACTGGATCAGCAATCTCATACTTGACGAGTAGCTGACGCACCGCTTCAGTATGGGTTTGTTCACTTTGTGCGATATTGGAGAAGATGTGTAGCTGCCACGTCTCATAGAGCGTGGTATAGACATCACGAGCCAGCTTTTCTTCCTCGCGCATGAAGATGAGTGAGGCACGTTCAGTCTCGGATAACGCTTCAACCGGTAGAGATGTGATCAGGGGCCGCGCCGAAACAAAATCATCTGCTAGAGGCTCATGTCGTTGTTGCATCTGTGCGCCTTGCCCGCGCATCGGTAGTTCGGTCATGGGCGTATCACCGATTTGTGCTGCGCCGAAGCCTGCTAATAGGCCAATGAGGCCAGCAATAATTGCATATGTCATAGTTGTATTGATACATCAGATTAGTTCTAATGCTACATCCTACTACGTCTGATGGGGAGAAAACGGTCACGCGTCGGGACTCAGTGGATTATTTTCCACCCTTCTTGCGCTCGCTTTCTTTGAGGAATTGTTTCCGGATCCGCACTGATTGTGGACACACCTCGAGATACTCGTCTTCTTGCATGATCTCAAGTCCGGTCTCAATCGTCACTGGACGGTGCGGGGTCAGCACGATCGCGTCATCACTCCCCGACGCACGCATGTTGGTGAGCTGTTTACCCTTGGTCGGATTCACCATCATTTCTTCACCCTTGGAGGTATTACCAATCACCATTCCCTCGTATACCTCAGCCCCAGCGCCGATATAGAGTTCGCCACGGTCTTGCAGATTGAAGAGGGCAAACGCGAGTGCCTTACCCGTCTCCATAGAGATCATACTACCGACTTGTCGTTTCTTGATTTCACCGTAGTATGAACGGAACTCAATAAACCGAGAGGCGAGAATACCCTCCCCACGGGTATCAATGATGAACTGGTTCTTGTAGCCAAGCAGTCCACGGGTTGGCCCCTCAAAAAGAAGGCGCACTTGGTTTTCGTGCATGATCATGTTCTGCATGATAAAGCCACGGTTACCGAGGCGCTCAATGACGGCTCCCTGATACTCACTCGGCACATCGACAGTTACCTCCTCATACGGTTCGAGCTTTTCACCATCCACTTCTTTCAAAATTACCTTTGGTTGCGAGACTGAAAGTTCGTATCCTTCACGACGCATGTTTTCGAGCAAGATCGCGATGTGCATTTCTCCCCGCCCCTTCACCGTGTATGCATCTCCGCCTGCTGATTCGACGTGTAGTCCGACGTTGATTTCCATTTCCTTTTCAAGGCGTTCACCAATCTGACGACTTGTCACGTACTTCCCCTCTCGTCCTGCAAACGGTGAGGAATTAACCGAGAAGGTCATTTCTACCGTTGGCTCATCCACATTAATTGCGGGAAGTGGTTCGGCCGCCTCGTTGTCGGTGATCGTATCGCCAATATTAATATCTGTGAGACCAGCAATCAGTACAATGTCGCCCGCGTAAGCAGTGTCAGTCTCTACTTGCGCAATACCCCGATAGGTAGATAGCTTCACGATCTTCCCCTTCGTGGTGTCAGAGCCCCTATGCTTCATAATGACTGACTGCCCTTTACTCACCTTCCCTTCATAGATCCGCGCTACTGCAAGCCGACCGAGAAAGTTATCGTAGCCGAGGTTGAACACCTGAGCCCGCAAAGCCTCGCCCTCAGTGTACGGCTTGGCAGCCGGCACGTGCTCAAGGACCACATCAAGGACAGGTGAGAGGTCGACGAGTTCATCTTCCATCGCCCGCTTCGCCACCTTATCGCGTCCGACAGCGTATACAATAGGGAATTCACTTTGTTGATCAGTCGCACCAAGCTCCCAAAAGAGCTCAAGAACCTGATCGGCACAGCGAGCTGGGTCAGCGGCTGGCTTGTCGATCTTATTGATCACCACAATCGGTCGATGTCCGAGCTCGAGCGACTTCTTCAGTACAAACCGGGTCTGTGGCATCGGACCTTCTTGCGCATCCACCACGAGAAGGACACAGTCAATCGAGCGCAATACGCGTTCTACCTCAGACCCAAAGTCGGCGTGACCTGGTGTATCCACAATATTGATCTTCGTACCCTTATATTCAACCGAGGTATTTTTAGCGTAAATGGTAATGCCACGCTCTTTTTCAAGCTGGTTACTATCCATCGACTGACCCGCTTCGCCCGTACCAGCAAATTCCATCAACCCATCCGTGAGGGTCGTCTTGCCGTGGTCCACGTGAGCAATAATGGCGATGTTTCTGATTTCTTGTGACATACGAGGGCGAATTAAATACCTGATGAATAAAAAAGCGTGCGGGGTACCGCACCCAAAAGTGACACTACTCTACCGCTATTGCGGGATTTTGTCTACCACGGAAGATCTCCTTGAAAGGCTAAATCAGCCACGTAGTAGAGGATGGCTCCGGCGAGCAGAATGACGAGCACTTTAACGTAACCCATAACGTAACCGATCACGATAGCGCCAGGTTAAGCCAGCAAGTACAAAGAGGAGTACGAAACCAATCGGATAAAGGATCACTGTGGATCGGAGTATCCCCCAGCCCGACACACCAAAAAAATCTCTGACCATTCGTACTCGCTCCAGGGTGGTGAAATAACCCCCCTGAGCGGGCACGGTACCAAACTCTAATAGATATGAGCCTGTGTTGTCAGGGGTACTTATTTCAAAACGATACACCCCTGGTTTCAGTGGTACCGCGACCGCCTCGGCGTTATGAAGTGACAGCGCGAGCTGACTGTCATAGCGTTCTGTCCAGCCATCTCGCAGACGGGGATTTTGCCGCACGACTTCCGTCACCCCTCGACCACGCTCATTCTCTGAGACGACAATCAATGAAAATTGAGTTAAGGTGGCGGTCTGATTAAACTGTGAGAGCTGGAGAGACAGCGTAAAATCACGATCACTCATGACCTCGTACATATCCGGGTAGCTCTCAAGGGTACCGAGGAATGTCTGACGCTCTTCTGGATCACCCTCTACCACGAAGACATCGTACGGGACCGCAGTATCTCGCAGTGTCGGCACCTGTGCCATAACGGGTACCGCGAGGAGGATGAGCCATAATAAACCAAGACGAATGATCATAGCGGTATCATACCAGAACGCCGCCGGCCCCCATAGTCATGGGGGCCGGCGGCGTTCATATATCGCTCACCACTTCCTACCACTGGTAGTGTCCTCGTTTGGTCGGCACGCCGGCCTCCGAAAGAATCGCGTCAACTGCCGCTCGGTCATTGGCTTGCTTCGCTACACGCAGCGCTGCTTGCTCAGCCTCACTTAAAAAGCTGTGCTGATGTCCGTACCCATGACCTCGGCCACGGTGTGAGGCTGGCACACCGAGCTCGGTAAACATTGTTTTTGCTTCGGCTGATTGTCCGCGCTTCATGAGACGATGTGCCTCAACAAAGGTTTTAAAATCGGCCTCCGTCACAATGATGTCAGAGAGTGGAGAATCAACCACCGCAGTTTTAAATGCCTGGTAGTCATTGGCTTCGACGGCATCGTGGATGGCTCGCTTCGCCGCTCGCGCTGCTTGCTTGATTGAAGCAATCGTCTCCTCCGTGACACCAGCCTCAACTAATACATTTCGCGCTTTTTCTAAGTCACCGGCACGCCTTAGATCATGCGCTTCTTCAAATGCTTCGACTTGGTCAGATGACAGTCCGGCTCGTTGTAATATCTTTCCACCACTATAGGCATGTACGCCCGTCGCAGTAACCGCAAATGCTGCCAGAGCGATGATGTACGCTTTTGAATCTCCCATACGTATTTCATGACTTAATGAACAAAATTTCCAACAAGGACCCATGTCCTTGTATTAGCTAGTACGAGTAGTGCCCGGGCACCTTTCACTTACTCGACAGTTTCAAGGTACTCCCACACAGATGCCAAGGTTTGTCCAACCGTACCCGTCGGCGATAACGCCGTCGTACATGAATCAAGTACGTATACCGCTTCATCAACTTGCACTCTATAGCGATAGTCAATTCCATCAACAAATGATGCACAATCTGATCCCGTACGCGCTTGGGCTGCGGTGATGAGTGCGGTCTCACTCATACTGCGCTCGACTGCCTCCCACACCTTACGAGGAAGTGTACCCGTCCGTACATCTGGTAGTGCATCAAGTGGCGCACTGGGGAGATAGCGGTACGATCCTCCGCTTTCCAGCTGAAACGATGGCGCCGATCTTCCCCGAAATCCACCATACATTTCTCCTTCAATTACAAACGTCTCCGTCATCACTGAGTCCATGAGGGCCTCCGGAGAAAAGTTCGGTAAGAACTGCGTCAAGTATAAATAGCCACCCATGATTAATCCAACCGTAAAGGTAATGAGGATACTGAGGATATGATCTTTGTTCATGCTTCTATCATACCATCTTCAGCGGTGACCGTATTTGGCCAAGCCGATAAATAAGGTATGATACACGACACCACAAACATCACGGAGAGGTGGCAGAGTGGTTGATCGCGCATCCTTGGAAAGGATGTATACGGGTAACCGTATCGGGGGTTCGAATCCCCCCCTCTCCGCA
>CAYXOF010000051.1:0-6490 GCA_964466905.1 uncultured Candidatus Saccharibacteria bacterium
AGTACCAGTACCAGCAAACTCGACCTGTGCAGCAGGTGATCCGTTTAAACGCACCTCATTGCCGGTCGAAAGGGCGGTGAATCGCATGAGACCATCATTCGCATCGAACGTACCGCCGATGACTGAGAACGATCGAGCAATCGTCGTGGTGCCCGTTGGTAGCGTGACCGATCCGTCTGTCTGTACGTATGAACCATTGACCGTGAGCGTTGGATCAGCCACACTCCAGGTACTAGTACCCGTAAAGGTAAGATTATGGAATGCCCCACTGTTTACATCAATCGTTTGTGGCAACACTGCATTTGACGTGAAGGTCGTAGTTGACTGACCAGACGTGAAGATTGCTCCCGTACCTGACAAGAGACTACCGCCAATCGTATAAACATCACCATTGGCACCAGTGAACCGCGCACCATTTCTCAGCTCCAAGGTACCATCATAATCATTGCCACTGTCATTGCCAGGAATAATGACATCGCCTCCCGGAGCAAAGGTTTTATTATTGGCGATGATGACTTTTGTGTCTGATGCGAATGTGATCACATCATCACCAGCGGTCTCGACGTCGAAGAGTACGTCAGGGTCGTTGTCACTATCCCACGTCCCCATGTCGGCAATGGTCATCGGCGCCCCACTCTCATGCTTGATGATGACCCGATTTTCGTAGAGATCAAAGTTACTGATTGATGATACTGGATCTTGCGTCACCGTCACCGCTCGCTCTGGCTCATCATTGATGTAGACCGTGAGGGTGTTACCGAGTCCATAATTTATACCCGTAAAGGTGTACACTCCCGTACCGCCGCCAAGACCGTCGCCGTTACACGTCGTCGTCGCAAACGTTGTACCATTGATGCTGAGACGAATGTTGCCCGTAGAACTATCGCAGGCCGCTGAGGTAGACACACCCTCATCACTAAAGACCCGGCCAGAAATATTAATAATCGCTGCTGAATCTTGCCAGGTGATGTAGCCAGGGTCGCCAGCTGGGTCAACGTCTTTTTGTTCACCACCAAGATTGCCAAGTACATTCACAAAGCGCCATGCACTCGCACTTGTCCCGGTGGCAGTCACATTGAAAGCATTGATGGCGGTCGATGTTGCGAACCGTACAAAATTGTATTCCTGGGCAGGATTGATTGTAATCACATTCCCACCAACTGTCATCGCTGTGGCATCAGGGATCACCACCTCAAAGTCTCCGCGAGATAAGTCAGTGACTGTTGGTGTACCCGTAAAGATGAGACCATCGGACGTGGCATCACGCACCGAGTAATACTGCATCGAAACCGTTGTCGTTCCGCCAATGGTCAATGTCTGGTTACCAACGCCGAACGCTGCAATCGTGGTGGTGGCGGTTGACGAACCAAGTACCGTAAGAGTGCCTCCGGTGTACGTGAGCGAACCACCACCTTCAATCCGCACGTCGGCGGAGCGTGGTACTCCCAGGGTTGTGCCGTCAAAGTCAGTCGCATAACTCCAATAATCGTTAAATCCACCGTTCGCAAGATAGTCACCGTACACGTAGAGCGCTCCTGCTACTCCGGCATGATTTTGCACGTAAAGGCCATTACCTGGGTCAGTCACCACTGTGGTAGTGGTTGCATTCCATAGTCGTGGTTGCGCAGCACCAGTCACTACCACTGTATCGTAGGTTTCACCAGTCGTCTTAGCGTTTACCTGATAACTACCACCACCAGATAGTTGTAGTGTCGATCCTGACCAATTTGTCGCGTTGTCCGCCATGGTAGTAGTAAACCTACCTTCAACTGATAATGTTTGCCCGGGTGATAGAGTAAAGCTACCCGCACTAAGGGTGAAGTCTCCTGTTGAAGTAGCACTTTCAATAAATGTATACCCCGCGGCGCCAGTTACTTCCACGGTCCCAAAACCAGAATTACCAGCTGCAACCGTCGCACTACCACTCGTTTTCAAAAATTCGATAGTCCCATTGTTGCTTGTGTATACACCATTATTATCCCAATCGCCAAACGATTGTAGTGGCTGCACGTCACTGCCAACAAGAGTTCCGTAGCTACCGATATAAGTATTACCTCCAATAAATGTCAGTGGGTCATTCGCGGTGAGATTTAGGGTTGATGTACCTGAGACTCCAATCCGGACGTCACCAAGGATCTGTAGGCCGGTCGATGGTGCCGTTGCGGTTACCGTCTCGCCGCTGTTGGTATCAATCGTAAGATTATAATAGGCAGTTCGTAGCACACTCGGTGTTGCACCACTATAACGGACAGTTGAGGTACCTTCGAGGAAAGTACCTGATTCAACAAACACTGATCCAGTACCCGTCAAGTCGATGTGTGATCCAAAGGCATCAAGGAAGTGGGCAGCTGAGATACGGAGTGTGCCAGAAATAGTTGTCGTCGCATTCGATGCCGGGGTGGTGACTCCGGTTGCTAGTCCGTTGCCGAGCGTGAGATTATGGAACCGCCATGGTTGTATACCGCCAAGGGTATTATCGGAAATAATGAGTGTTGTACCAGCGGTTGCTTCCACCAACCCATCGCCATAGAGTGAACCACCAGTGAGCGTCAGATTGCTGATACTGTGCAGTGTCCCGGTCGCCACATACATATCTTGTGCAATGAGAAGTGGTGTCTGTACGAGCCACGCGCCCCCAACACCCGTAAAGGCGGTGTCATACAGAGCTACTGTTGAACTTCCGGCTGCGGCTATCGTTTGCCCAGGATTGGTAGCAGTAAATACTACTAGGCTGGTATCTGTATCAAGCTCGGCTCCCGCATCAAGATACAGTGAGCCACCGATCGTTAGCCCATCAGATCCACTAGCGGTCAGCACACTATTGGCATTGAGGCGAAGTGAGCCATCGGCAGAGGTTGCCCCCACCCCTTCAAGTACCACCTCTCCGCCCGGTGTGAAGGTTCGATCATTCCACACTGCTAAAGCGCTACCATTTAAAACCGTGAGGAGGTCTGGGCTACTGGAAGTACTAGCACTAAATGGCAAGTCAGCATTATCACTCGTATCATAAGCGACCATATCGGCAATCGTCAGTGGACTATTATCTTCATGTCGCACGATTACGTGATTTTGGTACAGATCAAAGTCTGTGATACGACTACGAACAGAGATTGCTGCTGGGCGAAGTGCAAATTGACCTACATTTACATCATCAGTACTGCCTCCAGTCAAGGTCGCACCACCCGTGGTACCTGCCACCGGCATCGCTCGTCCAGCGACATTTAAATTACGATTATTGATTTGCAGATTATGAGCGAGGGTCTCCCACGGGGTACCTGGCATAAACATAGTATTATCATCAATTGCATACCAAGCACTAAGTACATACGCACCATCGGACACTGTCGTAAGTGATGGTGCAACAGGACTTGACGTATTCTGTTCATTACTCCACGCGGGAGTTACATCAAACACCGAGGTAACGTCAACTCCACTAAATGATCCCATCCACACTGAATACTCCTCAACGCTTGTATCGTTACTCGTGAAGCTGTACGAAGCTGGCTCTGCCGCCGCGTTTGTTACCACTCGGTAGAATACTCCGGTGTATTGACGATTTCCGACGGCCTCGTTTCGGTCTGCTCCAAGAGCCCATCCCGCGGGTGGTGTGATTGGAAAGTTATCTTCTTTCGCCACAATCGCCACCAGTACATCGCCAGTCTTAACAGCGGGTACCGCGGCCGAAAACGGCGAAGCAGCGGGTACCGTACCAAAGCTCACCCGCTGATCACGCAAACGCACCTCGTCATACAGCGATCCTAGATTACCCAGTGGTGTCTTCGTTACCACTGCGGCCGTAACCGAACTCGTGGCTGCTGGAGAGACTGCTGGCCGAAATACAAATTGCGCAGTGTGGGGATCACGCCCAGCCGACACGTCAGACACAATCGCGACATCAGTCGGACCAGCCGTTTCGGCGAGATATGAGACCACCGATAGATTGTTATTCTCCGCGAGCACATTGTGTGCACGGGGCTGCCAACGATCACGCGGTAACTGAATCTCGGTATCATTGTCAACATAGAACGCACCAAGTACGAGCGCGCCATTGGTAACGGTCGTCGTTGTTGCAGCAGTGGGGTATATATTGTTATCAAGCTTTGCCCACACGGTTGCTACATCGAGCGGGGTGCTCGTATCTACATTAACGAGTGTACCGAGCCAGTAACTATACCCCTCGCCGTTGTCACCGATTGTGAAATCGTACGTCACTGGTTCAGTACCTGCATCAGACACGACTTTATACCACGCACCCGTTTGGATCTGATCGCCCGTCGCATTACCCAGCTGATTTATTTCGGTCCAACCAGCGGGTGGAGCGCCCCAAGCAACGTCATCATCTTTACCGGCCAACAGCACGAGCACTGAGCCATCTACCACTTCACCACGTGACACACTCATCAGGGTACCAGCAATCGTACCGAAGCCGGTTACTTCATCATACAAACCAACATTGGTTTGATTCGTCGGAGCGTTACTGCTCAGATACGCAGTAATCTTCGGCTCACCCGTGAAGCTGATGCCAGTCACCTCGTACGCACCATCAACTGGGTCGCAGGCTGCACTGTAGAGTGGTACCCCGTCGAGGGCTATCGTCACCACCTCCGTGGAGTTATTACACACCGGATAGCCCATCGGCGTCACTCCATCTTCCTCGTACACCACCCCCGATAGGGTCACGGCGAAGTTACTGTCATCCCATTGAATGGCACCCGGATCACCATCATCGTTATCATTCGCCTCACCGTAAAGGTCACCCGTACCATTACTGAAGCGCCAGAAGGTAGACGGCGCCCCTTCCGTTGTCACATTATAGAAGAACGTTTCAGCTGTGGTGGTCGCGTACGTGCTCGTTGGTGTATTCCAGTTGTTGTACTCAAAGGTTCGACGAGCAGCTAAAGGAGTGGTGGTCGCAAAGCGAAGTTCGTCAAGCTGGAATTCTGAATATACGTTCGTTTGATATCGACCGATCTTGAGTCCTGTATTGGTTGGGTTTTGAGAGGAGAGTATTTGTGTGACCGAGTCCCAAAGTGTTAAATCTTCATAGATTTGACTGATTTCACCGGCAGCGGCTTTACCGATGGTAGTGAAATGATGCCACGCAGTAGCGTTGTATGGGGATACCGTATACTCTGCTGCAGATGTGATCCCAAATAAATGACGGCCACGATTCGTGAGATCGTAACTAGGCATGAAAGCGAGATATGTACCATTATTAGTACCACCACCATTGCCAAACTGCCACACGGCTCCATTGTCTGTGTCATCCATGAAGTAGAGACCGGATGAAATAAGATCATCACCAGCCTTCCACTTCCAGGCACTATTAAGGAGCATAGTATCGCTGGTGGTGGTATCGAGTGCAGTTCCCAAGAGACCAGTTGTCGTCGCAAGCGTACCTACCGCTGGTTGCAAGTCACGACCATTACCGGTCATGTCCGTGATCCGAATATTCGGATCCTCATGGAAGTGATAGACCGCTTCGTAGTTACGCCACACTGCGGCAGACCCAAACTCATCATTAAGAGTGTACGCGGATGCGCTTGGATTCCCAAAGTGTAAGTACACGGATGTATCTGTTAGATGGGAAATTTCAGGCACGAGTACATGCAATTCACCAGTTTGCGTAACCGGATTAATCTCCACGAGATCAACGGGTAATTCCACCCCATTTGGCAATGTCGCACGAATATCACGACCATCACTTGCGACTGTACTCCAGAACGTGGTGCCCAGCGTCGATAAATCAACGTACAAAGGGTACTCAAGGAGCGTCTCTGTGGTGGCGGCAGCTGGGACAATCACAATTAATTGCTCAGTCCATGCCGCATCATAGACTGCGTTGGCTGTTGAGGTACTGAAATCAAAACTAAAGAACTCAGACGATGGATTGGCGTTCATCGTGGCAGCATCGACCGTGATGCCACTGCGACCACTACTCACTGCAATTGCAGTATTAGCAAAAGTATCAACGACTGTACCATTCGTGAGATAGATACCATTTGGGCCAGCATTGGCAAATGAAACATACTCACTTCTGAAGGTAGCGTTACTAATATTGGTAGTATAAATACCACTCAGTGAGGCGACGGTGGTCGTTGCACCAGGTGCGCCAACAATCGACAGTGTCGTTCCAGTGGCAAACCCTAACGATGAGCCACGTCCGAGTAAGACGGACACCGGCCGCTCACCTCCTCCGGTGAGATCAGTTCCATCAAAATCAGTAGCATAACTCCAGTGCTCAATGCCAGTGTTGCGCGTATAGGTACCATAGATACGCAAGACCCCAGGTGCGTCAGCATAATTAGGTAGGTAGAGCGATGCGGTATCGCGTACCCGTGCATCACTGATCGCAGAGTTCCAGATTACTATATTGGAATCGTTGCTGACCGTTACATTAGCATACGTGTCTCCCGCATCTAATTTTCCAGTCACCGTGTAATCACCCCCCGTGAGAACGAGAGTGCTATTCGTCCAGTCGGTGGCAGCA
>CAYXOF010000052.1:0-6049 GCA_964466905.1 uncultured Candidatus Saccharibacteria bacterium
GGTCGGAACGGGGTCGGTCGCGAGCGCGGTCGTGGCGAAGGCGGCGGTCATGCAGACCGCGGCGATGGAAAAGAACTTGTTCATTGGCGTCCTCATTGGTAGCAATATGTGTCGGAATGCGTCCGACGCGCTTGCCCCGCGATAGCGGGACTGAAAGGTGTTAATCAATCCTCCCCGCTCTCGTTGGCTGGCACTAACTTAGCATACTTTAAAATATTGTCAAGTCTTTACATGTTGAAATAAATGGGGTGTCTACCCCATTTATCTTGAGGTGGTTATTTTGGCTTTTTACATAAAGCTAAAATAACCACCTATCATGCTACAATCAAAATTGATTCTCCTCTTCCAGTTATATGACCACCAAGGCACTCCTCCATCTCCTCACCGAATTTGCACCCGTACTCTCCTTCTTCGTCGTCGGACAATTTACCTCATTTTATACCGCTACCTTGGTCCTCATTATAGCGACCATCATCACCTCGACAGTTGGTTTACTCACCGAGAAAAAGCTACCCCTTCTACCCTTAATCTCAGGATTTTTCGTGGTGAGTTCAGGCATCATTACCCTTGTCTACCAAAAACCTGATGCACTTATCTTTGCTGATTCGCTCTACTACTTCCTCATGGCACTGGCGATTGCGGGCGGACTATCGGTTCGCTTCAACCTCCTCAAACGGATCTTTGCGAGTACCTTTGCTATGACTGATCGGGGCTGGAATATCCTCGCCCTTCGTTGGGTCACCATCTTTCTTTTAGCGGGAATCGCAAATGAGCTCGTCCGCACCCTGCTCACGCCAGACGACTGGGTAGACTTCAAGTTTATTAAAGCGATCACGATCGCTTTGTTTGGCTTCTACCAATTCACGCTATCACGAAAGTATCGCATTGAGCATGAAGCAAATGCCTGGGGACTCAGGATCAGAGACGGAAAAGACTAAAATTTCATTTTTATTGGTAGTTTTGCCATGTATGAGACGAAACTAGTGTCGTAGGATCGTGTACCCCGTGGCCATGCACTTAGCTTCGAACACGACACGCATGACCAGCTTTGATGCTGGTTGGAGGTGGTAGTAATGAATTCAAGGTTTATGCAATATAAGAAGTCCAATATAACGTCTACTCAACCTAATTGCATCACGAGCTTGAGTGCCAAGAATGATATCAGACCCATGATTGCCATAAATCCAAATGGACCAAGGATCATAAGCCCGATATACCACTTTCGCAGTGGTTGCGCCTGAGTCCTGAGGGTGTCCTCATTCATACCAGCAGAAAGCGCCATAAAAAGTTGGCCGTACACACTGATTGAAAACGGCACAAACACCGTCAGGATCATTCCATACACAATTATTTGTACCACTTCAGGGGCATTAAATAATCCTTCAAGTACCCCTATCAGAATCATGGCAACTAAAAATACCCCGAATAACCCGAGCACTCGTCCCACGACGGACCACCAATGCCCTCGCACCAACGCATGACTCCACGTGATCGCGGAGAGATAGCGCTGACCGTATTTAGCCATCACAAAATAACTAAACATAATATATATCCCAACCACGATACCCGGGATAAAAGCCAGTAAAAAACCACCAAACACTACCAAGGTAGTCATAATCGATAAAACAAAATACGCCCACAGATGCGTTGCCAACCACCGCCGTCCATCAGTCACGGTCACCACTGTCCCCGGTGGCTGGACTACAATATACACAGCTGAACCAGTCGCAATAATCCCCATAATAAGACCAGCCAAACTACCAATCCCTTCAATCAACGACACTACCGAGGGCGGTAGTATCCTCGTCTCAGTCATGATAATAGTCGCGACCGGTACGATCAGTACACTGACTGAGAAAAGCACGAGTAACACAGGGTACGCCTGTATAAACGCCCACGCCTGTTGTATGAGTTGTCCGATACTTGGTAATACTACAACCGCAGGTGTATTTGCGGTCTGATTGGTGTCTGGCACAGCCTGATGTACCTCTATACCACTACCAGTGGCTGATGAAGACAGCATCGTCATTGCCGCTTCATACGCTAGCGCCGCTTGTTCTGGTGTGTACCCAGTCGCGAGCAATTCTGTCTCAATCGCTTCTTTAGTTTGTCCAGCCTGTATCCTCGTGACGAGCGCTGACAGTAATTCTGGGTTCATAGATTTTGTTAGTCATGATAATAAATATCTTTATACATAGTACCACTAGCCATGCGCTGAAAAATCAGTACAATCAACAACGCTATGTCATACACCGAAACCATTGTGATGTCTGTCGGCGGGTCACTGATCGTGCCAGACCAAATTGATACCGCTTTTTTACAAACCCTCCATACGTTTATTATCAAAGAAACGGCCCAAGGCCGTCGTTTTATTATCATCGCTGGTGGCGGACGTACCGCTCGTCGGTACCAGGATGCGGCGGCGGCTGTGACCACCCTCACGAGTGATGACCTCGACTGGATGGGTCTCCATGCTACCCGTCTCAACGGGCATCTCCTGCGCACCATTTTCCGTGACATTGCGCATCCGGCAGTCATTACTAATCCGGACGAGATTCTCGATGTACCCGAGTCAGCCACTGTCGTGATCGCTGCTGGCTATCGTCCAGGCTGCTCTACAGACCTGCGGGCTATCCAAATCGCCACACGCCTCGGGGCCAAAAAGGTCATTAACCTCTCAAATATAGACTACGTCTATACCGCTGATCCGCGTATTGATGCCACTGCGACAAAAATTGAGACGATTTCCTGGGCAGACTTCCGTGCACTCATTCCCGCTGAATGGGACCCTGGCCTCTCCGCCCCCTTTGATCCGGTGGCTGCAAAAGAAGCTGAACGTGCGGGGATTGAGGTCGCGGTCATTAACGGCAATCATCCAACTGCACTCACCGAGTACCTGGCTGGTAAAGCTTTTGTCGGGACCCGCATCATCACCTAACTCTCGACGTAGTCGCACATAACCCCGAGGCAGGTGTTGCCTCGGGGTTATGTTTCGCTATCTCTTCATTACCCGAGTCGACGCGCCTGGGTGAGGATGCGTAAGTAGTGGAGTTCACGAAACTCAAGTATCAACAGCAATACCACTCCAACCATAATCACATAGACACTAGTTTGTTGTACCACCTGTCCGAAGAACATCAGCGGAGTTGGTTGATCACTCATCGTGACAGATGAGAGTGGCGCAAGTGGTGCCTGGTTCAGTTGTACAGTCGCCACCGGGGTATCAATTACACCAAACGTCACCGCTGCCGTCATACACGATTGCGTCCCGGTGCCACAGTACAGCGCCAACCCAAGCAGGGTGGAGGCGGACACCCCGACCATACCACACACTGCCAAGAGTGCTCCAATCCTTCGTATTGTTTGCATATACGAAAAGTATAGCAAATAACGAGGCCTCGACCAACAGACTCAGTACTGATCAACCCCCACCACGATTATGCCTATACGTTCTTTTGTAACGACGAAAAAATTGTTTCCTGTGCGAGGTGGAGACGCTCAGCGACAGCGTGGCAGTATGGATTATAGCGGTATACGTCTGCAAAGAGTTTTGTATCAGGCGCCACACTCTCGACTGCATCCATTAAAAATTGAAATGATAACGTATCAATCGCAGTCCGGGTAAACCCGGCCCGCATGATTGACTGTCCGACATAATGCGTCAAAAAGAGCGTCTCCGCGAGTCGCGCATCATGCTCATCGGCGGTCATCTCAATGATCGAGAATCCGAGGGCAACAAAAGCCGACTTAAGTACTGGGTATGCATCATTTGGTAAATGATAATCAGTGACAACGATTCGGAATCCTTCGACATTGCCGTGATGTTTCTTATAGCTCTCTGGACCAAACATTGGATGCGTTGCAATATAAAATCTCCCTTCACAATATTTTTTACACAATTCACTCGTATGCTTCTTGACGGTGGCGACGTCTACCAAGATTGTTTCCAATGGAGCATACTCGAGCACAGACTGTAGTTGTGTTTCGTACTCACTAATCGCTCCACACAGGATCACCACATCACATCGACTCACGGTCGCGAGATCAAAAAATAACTGACCGTCAGGCTCGTGTCGCCTAGAGTAGACCTTAAGAGAGACGGCAGGGAAAAATCGCGTGGCTAGTTCTTGGATAAACTGCCCGAAGTTACCATACCCGACGATGCCGACCGAAGAAATCATATTGAACGTTGCGTAAGAAATGCTTCGACTGCTTGGTGCAACTCCGTCGTCGATGCATTATTCATAATCACCGCATCTGCCATCTCGATTACCTTAGCCTTTTGCATGCCATTTGGGTCTGGGTCGTTTTTTTCGAGCTCTTCATGTGCCACAAACTCTGCAAACGTCACTTGATCACTTGATGATCGTCGCGCCTGGACTCGCTCAAAGCGAAGTGCCTGGTCAGCATCAACGGCAAGGAGTATGCCGCCGTGCGCTTTGAGATACTCAGCTTCAGCGGTGGCGCGAATGGATTCGATCACCACTTTTTGAGCCTGCTCCTTCGTCGCTTTCTGGTATGCTTGACGCACCACAAACTCATTACCATACGTCGCACGAAGCTCGTTGGCAGTCAGGCGCATTTGGTTACGAGTTTCGGGCAGACCGGCTGCTCTGATATGCTCGAGAATAAAATCTCGAGCCGAGTAGTGTCGAAATCCATGCTCGGTGACGAGGTACTCGACTACGGTTCCCTTCCCTGCGCCATCAGTACCGGTAATCCCAATAATCATACCTAGGCGTGATTTCGCCACTTAGCGTATGCAACGAGAAGCGGGCTCGCGATACATATAGATGAGTACGTTCCCGCGAGTACACCCGCGAGTAAGATGAGTGCAAATGTCTGCGTCACACTACCTCCAACAAAATACAATGCCATGAGTGCCAGCGACGTCGTCAGCGAGGTGTTAATCGAACGAGCCAGTGTCTCTTGCACGGCCTCTCCGACCAATTCGTCGTAGGGGCGATGGAGGGTATAGGTCACCGTCTCTCGTACCAGTCCACCAACTTCAGTAACAGAGGTCTTGTGCTCAGTTCGATTAGCCACGAGTTTTTCCCGCACTCGGTCGAACACCACAATCGTATCGTTCACTGAGTAGCCTAAGATAGCCAAGAGCGCCATCACGAACAGGACATCAATCTCTGCTCCCATGGTGTACCCAAGGACACTCATGAGTGCGGTCGGAATCAGGACGTCGTGTGCTAGTACTACAATCGTGATCCCGCCATACGTCCAGGAACTCACCGGTGTCCCAATCCCTGCAAACGCAAACGCAACATATAAAATAATAATAAGGACTACCCCACCAATCGCCCAGACAGCCTTATCTCGCAACTCCTGTCCAATCACGGGACCAATCGTCGTGAAGCGGGTGATCTCACTATCATCGGCGAGCGCAGTCAGTGCATCAGTAAGCGAAGCCCGAGCCTCATCAGATAGATCTGGCGTTCGGATCATGTACGCTGGTCGACCAGCTTCATCAGTTGCCGCTCGCACACTAAAACCTGCCGATACTTGGGCAGATACAATTGCTTCGACCTCACTCTGTGCTGGCATCGTTGTCGGGTAGGCCACCTCGGTAAGAGAACCTCCAGTGAAGTCAATACCAAACGGCAATCCAAGCGTACCGATCAAGAGCCCACTTACCACGACAAGCCCAGCTGCGATATATAAAAAGATGACTCGGTAGGTAATTGCAAACATATTTATTTCTTTATACCAGTACCAAAAAGCCAGGCTCCTCTCGATGATTGCTCACGCACTTCAGGCAAGGACATAAGGAGTGTTCGCGTCACAATGAGTGCTGATACCATAGACAGAATAACACCGATTCCGAAGACGAGCGCAAATCCCTTCACCACCGACGTACCAAACCAAAAAAGAATAATTGCCGACAGAAGACTAGTGATATTACCATCACGGATTGCGCTCCAGGCACGAGCAAAACCAACCTTCGCTGCCGCTCGACTCGAAAGACCATTACGAAACTCCTCCTTCATTCGTTCAAACACGAGCACGTTGGCATCGACCGCCATACCCATTGAAAGTA
>CAYXOF010000053.1:0-6043 GCA_964466905.1 uncultured Candidatus Saccharibacteria bacterium
CTGGGTGAAGTAGTGCCAATACCGACGTTACCACCACTTGAATTAAGGATCAGGTCTGCAGCCGATATTCCTCGATATTGCGCGTCAAGTAGTGCGTACGTATCTCCTGCAGAGCCAAAGTTCATCCTTAGCCGTGCGCCTGATGTGTTATATACATAATCGCTTGTACCAATGTTGAAACCTCTACCAGAAGTATCAGACAACAGCTCTAGTGCGTAGCTGCTAGCACTTGCGCTGTTATCAACCGTCAACTTACCTGTTGGGATAACGGTGCCGATGCCGACATTAGCATCAGCAATGGTAAGCACTCGATCTGACGCACCATCGAAAATAGTAAAAGGTGTATTTCCACTTGAATTATCGAATACAGAAAAGTCACCGACGTTATTGACTGATAAATTCATACTTTCTGCCGTAGCAAAAGGAGCAAGCGTTATATTAGCGTTGTATCCGTCCACTGCAGTTCCATTGATGAGCACATTTCCCCATACATCAAGTTTTGTAGTTGGTGAACTCGTGCCAATCCCCACATTCCCACCCAAATGAAACACGTCTCCCCCACTTGCGCTCCAGTTTCCAGTAGAAGAACTCGTAACCACTGAACCATTCCAGTAGAGCTCACCACCAAAATTGTAGAGACGATTCGTCGTCGTGAGTGGGCTAGTTTCGGCGAGGTAGATGGCGCCATCGACCGTGAGGAGATCTTGGAGTGTCGTCGTACCAAGTGCAAGGCCGTCACCAATAGTAGTCGTACCAGCGAGCGATGCGCCAAACAAGCTCGGAGAAGCCAATAGTGACGCGGCGATATCAGCCGATACATCTACCACAGTAGTATCGCCACCACTATCTCCGACAGCGTCATAGACACGATCGAGTGATTTAAGCAGATACTCACGAGTTACAAGATCAGTGTCGATGCGAGAGGTCGATGTAGAATTGGATGTCGGTCGTAATGACAGTGATTTACTAATATCAACCCACAGATTCGCTTCAGTAATCAACTGTCGCACTCGATCTTCGGTCACTCCAGTACCCGTCACCGTCACATACTCTTCGACGATGGTCTGATTGATTGGTTGGGTCGTAGTCGAATACTGAATAATGGTCGGCGTCGGAGCAGGCAGTGCCGTGGGATATGGATATTCTTGGGGATCAGTCGGAGTCTCAGCCATCTCCAATGGGTACGTCTCTACGAGCGCTGTTTCCTCACAGCCACCGAAGGGCGAAAGAAGCCATGAGAACCATGAGCACATAAAGCCTCCATTCGTTGCCAAGGTTACTTGAGGAACGACAAAAAGACCGATGAGTACGTACGTAAAATAGCGCTGCAATGTAGGTACAGGCTGCACCTTATAAGTATATCAGATGGATATGTATCCCCTAGGCCAGACCTGGGAATAAATCTTTAATAATGTGACTCGTTGAGACTCCGGCTTTTTCGAGCATGCTGGCATATGCGTGCACCATACCTGGTGGACCAGAGAGATACCACGTGCGCTCGAGGTAGTCAGGCGCCCGACGCTCGAGCATAGCGACGTCAATAAAGCCCGTTTCAAATGGCTCAGCCACCGTCTCCTTAGCAATCACGTGCACTACCGAAAGCGGAATCATGGTCGCTGCAGCAGCAAATTCATCTACGTACACGATATCAGCCCGAGTGTTGTTACAATAAAACAGCACGGTATCATGTGCCGACCCTGTGTCAGCCATATACTGAATATGGCTACGAAATGGCGTGATTCCGATTCCGCCGGCGATAAAACCAAGCTTAACTGTGGGATCTGTTGGCAACAGGAAATCCCCCGCGAGTTGGCTCGCCACAATCGTATCGCCAGTTTTCAGCGTCATTAATTTCTGCTTATAGGTACTCCCACCATTCGGTACAGTCCGCAACGCGAGACGAATTACCTCCTCAGTCGGACTCGAGGCGATCGTGAAGTAACGGCGCACGCCACGACTATCAGGCTGCGCATGTGGCAGCATCCACTCGAGGTACTGCCCAGGCTGAAACCGTAATCCAGCTGGCTTCGTAAAAATAAATTCATAGGTCTGATCGGCAATGTGTCGTACCGACGCAAGCGGCAATATGAGCTTCCGCCGCAGCGTCGCTGGCCAAAATAGTACGTTGCCAATGACTAGCGCGAGCTCAGGTGTCATTTTAAACGCTGGTATCACATTGGAGACTGGTGCAAGGAGACCGGTGAATTCTGGCGCCTGAGCAAATAACGCAGTATTTGCGAGGAGACCAACGAGCGCACCGTACCCCAGCTGTAACCGAGTCGTCGGCGGAGTCGTAAAGGGCTCCGTGAGCATAAAAAATGCTAGGAATATACTTGGTCCCGCCAACCAGTAGCGTTCGTAGCTCGTGAGTACATCGGCCCCAAAGCGCCAATCCTCAAACACAAAAGTAGCAAACCCGACACCTAAAAACGCCAGCACCATGGGCCATTTACGAATTTTTGTCACTACCAAACTACCCAAGAAGAGGACTGGTACAAATAAACTCGCCGTACCAAGCCACCACACCGTCTCAAAAAAGCGGGGTGAGAGCGTGCCGTCAAGCCATCCTGCTATCACATACACCAAGGCCAACGCTACTGCACCAGCGGCAGCGGGATTGAGGAGGTGTTGTCCTCGCCATGCCACCACATACTTGGATACCATCGCCAGAGCTGACACTGCTGCCACCAGCCACATATCAGCGTATTGCGTTAGCTGGGGCGGAATGACGAGAAAATGGACGATGAGTGCCGTAATTACAGCGGATTCATGATTCGCTGAGATTCGCCATAGGTGCGCCAAAACAACATTGATACCACACGACACTCCAAGCGCAACGAGCAGGGCGATACCTTGCTCCAGTGGCGTGTACGGGATGATTCCAAGCCCGCCGTACACGAGCGCCACCAGCACGAGCGTACCC
This sequence comes from uncultured Candidatus Saccharibacteria bacterium, assembly GCA_964466905.1. Classification (GTDB taxonomy): domain Bacteria; phylum Patescibacteriota; class Minisyncoccia; order Phycocordibacterales; family UBA918; genus OLB19. The sequence goes on from CAYXOF010000053.1 coordinate 2,924, forward strand.
AAGGTCAGCGTGACTACTCGGTACATCCCCGCCCGATCAAGCCAGCGATGTACTGCTTGGTAGGGGTACGAAATAAATGACAGCATATGAACGTACAATACATGAATCAGATTTGGTGTGCGATAGCACTATCTGTATACTACAAAAAAGTATTAATTATATTTCATTACATTAACTTTCATTACATTAACGTATTTTATGCCAATCATTATTGCCATTATTGCAGTTATCATTGTCGGGGCCGGTGCGTATTTCTTTGTCAGTCAACCAGCCACACCAGCTCGGCCGACGGATCTTGCGGCGACCGCGGAAACCATTAACTCAGCCGATACAGCACCGACTGATGACACCATCTCAGATCAAGAAGAACCAACCGAACCCGCTCTCACTCCCGAAACAGAAAGCACATCCGACATCACTGTTGCTACAGAGCCAAACGAGGATGCTGCTACTGCACCTGTAGCACCTTCAATCACTGCCCTTGAACGCTCAGTCGATGTGAGCTACCTTACTCCCGCCCGCACGTCACACGACATGACCGTATCGCTCACGATCGATGAAGGCGTCGTGACCGATGCGTCAATTGTGTATGATAAAGGGAATGGTTTCTCTAACGCTCACCAAGAACGCTTTGATGGAGCGTATAAAGCTGAAGTTATTGGTAAACCAATTGATAACATCTCGCTCGCACGTGTCGGTGGCGCATCACTGACAACTGGTGCCTTTAACGATGCGGTCACAAAAATTGCTGCCCAGCTCTAATCCCTCATGCCGCTGCCTCAACCATTCTCATTTGAGGCGCTTGGTACCCACTGGTGGATAGAATTGTTTGATGATATTGACGACGAGACAAAGCGTGCGACCGTCGATCACGCACGTGATATCTGCCAACAATTCGAAGCTGACTATTCACGTTTTCGCCCTGACTCACTCGTGAGTCAACTTAACCAAACAGGCATCGTCAACAATCCCTCACCGGAGTTTTGTGCGATTGTTCAGTATGGACAGTCAGTATATGACCGAACGAATGGGATATTTAACGTACTCATTGGCTCGATCATGTCCGCCCGCGGATATGATTCTTCCTACTCACTCTCTCCTCATGTAGACCTCGCTACGCTCCCACTACCAGATCCACGCTCCGCCATTACTATCACAGACGACGCGATCACCCTCACGGCGGGTGCGCTTGATATTGGTGGCTTTGGTAAAGGTTACTTGATTGATCTGCTGGCGCAGGATCTCAAAGCACATGATCTGCACCATTTTCTCATCAATGGTGGCGGGGATATCTATGTCACTAGTAATCAGGGACAGCCGGTCACCATTATGCTTGAACACCCAACTGATCATTCCGTCACACTCGGAGAAATCACTCTCTATGAGCAAGGTTTTGCCGCCTCAAGCCCCTTTAAGCGTCAGTGGACGCACCACACACAAACCTATTCGCACCTAATGTCGGGCACAACCGTACCTTCCATCGCAGCCTTCACGAGGGCTCGGACTGCGCGTGACGCCGACGCCTTTGCAACAGCCATCACCCTGACCGACGAAACTACGTCTGCTCGTATTGCTAAGCGTGAACACATTAGTATCCTACGCTACGACCCAACCAAGCAAAGCCTGTGGCGCACGACAGATTTTGAGGTACGAATCTAAATCCACGCGTTTGGGCGGGTCGATCCTGTACTATCCACACCCCGGTAGGACAAAAAAGTAAAAAAGGTGTAGAGTGCGGGCGCCCTCATTTGAAATTTGGTCTGAAATAAGGTACCGTAGGGTCGCCTTTCAGTTTCTCTCCTTTCGGCGGTGGGTAAAAGTTTGGCGCTGTATTAGCTTTTTTTAGTATTCCCATGTCCAACTCAGAAATCATCACTCGTATTAGTGGCCCACTCGTGGAAGCCAGTGGTATGGCCGAGGCCAAAATGTTCGAAGTCGTCCAGATTGGTAACGAAAAACTGCTCGGTGAAGTCATTGCGCTTGACCATGGCACGGCCTCGATTCAAGTCTACGAGGACACCGCGGGTCTTCGTCCCGGTGAACCGATCCACCGGACTGGTACACCACTTTCAGTCGAGCTTGGACCAGGCTTGCTGACATCAATTTATGACGGCATTCAACGCCCCCTCTCACTCATCGCGGAAGCATCGGGGAGTATTTTCATTACGCGAGGAATCGAAGCCGATGGCATCGATCGAGCAAAAAAATGGGATTTTAAAGCGACTGCCAAGGTTGGTCAGGCAGTGACTGGTGGCGACATTCTCGGCACTGTCCAAGAAACATCACTGATTGAACATAAGATTATGGTACCGCCGGAAATAAGCGGGACAGTTACAACGATCCAATCAAACACCGCCACAGTCGTCGACACCATCGCGACCATTACTGCCGAAGACGGCATGGTCCATACCATCACCATGCTCCAAAAGTGGCCGATTCGTAACCCACGCCCGATTAAACGAAAAATCTTTCCATTTGAACCCCTCCTGACTGGTGGACGCAGTATCGACACGTTCTTCCCAGTCGCGAAAGGAGGTGTTGCCGCTATTCCTGGACCGTTCGGCTCTGGCAAGACTGTCACACAGCAAGGTCTCGCCAAGTATTGCGACGCCCAAGTGATCGTCTACATCGGTTGTGGTGAACGTGGCAACGAGATGACTGAGGTGTTGAGTGAATTCCCGCACCTCACTGACCCGAACACAGGCGAACCACTCATTCGACGCACAGTACTCATCGCCAACACTTCAAACATGCCAGTTGCGGCCCGTGAAGCCTCCGTGTACACCGGTATCACCATCGCAGAGTACTACCGCGATATGGGCTACTCTGTCGCCCTCATGGCGGACTCAACGTCACGTTGGGCTGAAGCAATGCGTGAAATCTCAGGCCGCATGGAAGAAATGCCAGGAGAAGAGGGCTATCCTGCCTACCTCTCATCCCGCACTGCCGAATTCTATGAGCGCGCTGGGTTAGCGACACTGATTGGCAGTGAAGGTCGCACGGGCGCCCTCACGGTCGTCGGCGCAGTATCGCCACCCGGTGGAGACCTCTCTGAGCCAGTCTCCCAAGCGACCCTCCGCGTTACCAAGACGTATTGGGGACTCGATGCTGGACTCGCGT
>CAYXOF010000054.1:0-5708 GCA_964466905.1 uncultured Candidatus Saccharibacteria bacterium
CATCCACGAGCGTATTGAAAAGCTGCATAAAATGGACCGACCCGGATGAATAACCATTTTCTCCACCCGCGATCGTGGCGCCACGTGGCCGCAGTGCTCCGAAGTAGCCGGAGGTACCGCCCCCATACTTACTCATCATCCCGACCTCTGCCTGGGTGTAGAGAATACTACCCATATCATCACCAATGTAAGAACCAAAGCAGCTAATGGGCAATCCTTTTTCAACACCAAAGTTTGCCCACACCGGCGTGGAAAGCGAAATCCACCCACGACTCATGTAGTCGTAGAACTTATCAGCGAAACCTTTACGACCAAGAATCTTCTCGGCATGATCACCAATAAACCGTAACCGCTCTTCAACGGTTTGCCCCGTCGGGATATATCCTCGAGCTAAAAACGCGCGACTATTGTCATTCAACCAGTACCAGGGTTCCATACATTATTGTGTTACAGCAAATAAATCGCGACTAGAACAGATCTTCACTCGTGACGCTCACTGAGCGCTTATTGTAATTGATTGATCGTTTTTGGAAGAAGTCGACATGCTTCGTAGCGATGACTTCATTATCAAACCAATCAGTCTCCTCAAGCAGGGCCTCACTTACCTCAAAGATTCGTGGTAGCCCAATGGCGGCAAGCGAATTATTGAAGCGATGCTTCACAAACTCCTTAACGTTCGTCGAGGGCAGGAAGTCAAGCTCACCAGCTTCATAGATCCAATCAATTACCTTCGCTTCTGATTCATACGCCTCCTCACAAGCAGCAATAAGCTTGGCTTCCATGGCTTTATCAAACCACTCTGGATGCTCATCCTTGATGATGTTTACCACGTCAATCCCGAACATACCGTGAATTTGTTCCTCCTTTGAAGTTGCCTCCACGGCGTTACTAATACCTTTGAAGAGGTTGCGGTGCTTGTTAAACGACATCATGATGAGGAACTGTGAGAACAGTGACACATGCTCAGTGAAGAGTGAGAAGAGGATTACTGCACTCGCATACTGGCGATTTTCATCAGTCTTCGCAAGTTCATTACTTTTACTCAGGTACGCCACTCGTTCACGCAGGACAGGGATGTCATTAATTTTTGAAAACTCGTTATTTAGACCAAGTAATTCGAGTAGATGGGCGTACGCATCGGTGTGTCGCACCTCACTTTCTGCAAAGGTGGCGCCAACAGCACCAATCTCCGCTTTTGGAAGCTTCTTATAGATATCGCCCCAGAAGGTCTTCACATTCACTTCTACCTGCGCAATTGCAAGCATCGCATTTTTGATCGCATTGCGCTCTGCATCAGTCACATTGACATGGAAATCTTGGACATCGCTCGTGAAATTAAATTCGGTGTGAACCCAGTATGAGTGTCGTACCGCACTGACATACTCGTAAAGTTCTGGGTATTCATAGGGCTTGAGATTGGTGCGTTTTGCAAAAATGTCTCGTTCCCGGAGTTTTTTTCGCTCGTTACGGTAAATGATGTAGGCTTTCGCGGTTTCAAAGTACCCCGTCTCCATGAGCGCTGCCTCAACCAAGTCCTGCATCTCTTCAACCGCTGGATTACCATCAATACATTTGTTTGCGAGCGGCGAACCTGGTTCGGCTGTACCTGCTTGTACACACATCGCCACAATTTTACGATGGGCGACCTCAGCTACCTTTTCGGCCGCCAGCAAATCCCCTTCCCCCGTCTCCGCTAAGGCTTTCGCGATTGCGCTGGTAATTTTCGTAATATCAAACGGCTGGATCGAACCATCTCGCTTACGAATGTGTTGAATTTCCATACGGGAACTTTGTAACTAAGTGAACAATAATAAACGCGACACGTTGCAAACATCTACTGTTAAAGACACCCTGTTTCGTGTGACAGGTCTCAAGTGATGAGTGTGTCTTACCTCCGACACACACGACGTGGAGCGACTCGTGTGGTAACACCAATAATAGCATTTTTGAAATATGACAGTTTCTTAGGCAAGTCTCAAAAACCTAGACTTTTCGGTAAAAATTCCCCATGACTGGGAGTAGTGCTGTGGATAACCCACGACGGGGTTCGGCTAGAAAATAGTTTTTACAATTTAAAAGTTGTCGGGGCCTAAATTTTGTTACCTGATTAGACCACCCCACTGCTAGCCGGCCGTTTCTTGATTGGGCTGAGAGTACGCACGAGTCACGAGCATGCTCGTTTGACTTGTATTTTATCGATTCTAGAGGCATAGTATGCCCCAGAAAGACAACGATGGAGGGCCAAATGGCTAAACCAAGCTTCAAACCTTGTAAGTATGTCGTCTACCCGGCACATGGAGTTGGACGCGTAGTATCGATTGAAGAATCGATAATCGATGGCGATTCGCTTCGAGTATACGTGGTGCGCTTTGATGCAAACCGGTTAACGCTTCGTATTCCAGTTCATAAGGCAATCTCGATTGGGCTCAGGAGTCTGTCATCACCAGAAACAGTTACTACCGCATTCCACATCCTCAAACAAACCGCACCAAAAAAGAACGAGATTTGGGGCAAGCAGGAAAAAAGGTACAAACAAAAAATAAATTCTGGTGACCTGATAGCGATCGCCGAGGTCGTGCGTGACCTCCATCATGGACGGACCCGGAATGCTGGTGAACTCTCGTACACGGCTGAACAGCTCTACGATATCGCTCTTGCTCGATTGAGCCAAGAGATTGCAGTCGTCGAGTCAGTCGATGAAAACTCGGTAGTCGAACGTATCACCAATACCCTTGGCGCACTCATTCGACCAGGTGTGAAGCGAGGCAGTCAGACCCACACCAGCATCATACCGGAGCAAGCGATCGGTACAGAGGTGGCGCCAGCTAGTGTTGCGCAAACGCGCGATACTGAACGTGAAGTGCACACACCGAAAGCCACACCACCAGGCGTTGATCCACCACCAAGAGTCACAGTCGAAGATCGACCGAAACGACGCGTGACTACTCGTGATACTCCGACACAAGTTGCGCTGTGGGGCAGTGTCCGAGTCACTCGCGATCAGATACCAGGCGGAGAAAGAGCTGTCATCGAGGATGGGGTATGGATCATCCCTTCTCGCTGACACAGCACCACACGCACCGGCCGCACCCACTTTCGTGGGCGCGGCCGAATCCTTTTGAGGTCCAATTACTTACTCTGTAAGCTATCGCGGATTTCGCGCAACAACTTTACTTCTTCACTTGGCTCTACCACCTTCTCGGTCGCTGGTTTTTCTTCTTCTTTTTTTTGTAACGCACTCATCGCTTTGATAGCTACGAAGATGGCAAAGGCAATGATTACGAACTCGATGATTGACTGAATGAAGACACCGTATGTCACCTCGACTTCCCCGACCATGAGTGATTTACCAGTAAAATCTACCCCCCCTAACACCACTCCAAACAGCGGCATAATAATGTTGTTGACGAGTGAGGTCGTAATCTTTCCAAAAGCTCCACCGATCACGACCGCAACAGCAAGGTCAATCACATTACCTCGAAGTGCAAACGCTTTGAATTCTTCAATAAATTTTTTCATACAGATTATGCAACTTTTTTAAAGTGCTTGCGGAGCACCTCAGTCATTAATTCATTATTTGGAGAGGGTCGGAAATATTCATCCGGAGGCCGCTGGCCAAGGCTACTCTCACTATTTAAAATAGCGGTAAACGCGTCGTCATAGGCTTTAAGCGATACAAAACCAATATTACCACCAGGAGTCATTACTGGTACCCCATACTGAATCCCATACTCACCTCGATCGACTTCAGATGCCACCTCCCCCAGGGCGATCATAATTGCCTCTGCCGCTTCTGCAGATGAGGCAAATTCCCGATTCTTAATATCTTCGAGTGCATTATTTAGGCGTTCCATTCCTTCAGTCTGAAATGCCTCGTACGCATCATCCAGTGTATAGGTTTTGGTTTCATCAAAACCAACGTTTGCGTTGCGTTCCTCCATACCAAACACTTCAGCCGGTGTTTCGGTGGTGGCACTCCCACCTTGCTCATAAATAGCATCACGATAATCATTCACTACTTGTAGTACCACCTCTTTCGCTTCATCTGAAATACCTGCACGTTCTATTTGATCGTTGACATATGATGAGTTTGCGTAGTCTTCTGGTGATGCCTCTGACAACGTTACCGCTAAATTAGACACGTCTCGGGACCACGCTTCTAAGCTAGGAGGTAGTAGTTCATTCAAACGATCACCAATATAGTCGGTGAATTCTTTATAAGCTTGTCGTTGTTCTTCTGACAATCCCTCTACTTGATCCCCGCTCGACTGCCCTTGTTCATGTGTAGATTCAAATGACATAAAATGTATAGTGGTGACTAATCAATGATGGTGGCCACAGTGCGCAGTGCACTCATGCGCCTCCACCTGCTTATTTCTAAAATACCATGCTGCCATAGTAGTCGTAAATGGGACTGCGAGAATGAGTCCAATACTACCTACCATGATCCGCACCAGCTCAGCCGCAACCACCTCTTGATTCACTGTAATCCAGATTGATGATTCGGTCCGTGCAAACAAGAGTACAAGTGGTAGCGCCGCCCCAATGTAGGCAAGCGCGAGAGTATTAACGAGCGACCCCACATGTGACTGTCCTACCCGAATTGCCCTTCGATACAACTCTCCAAAGCCGAGCGTGGTATTGGCAGCACGGAGCTCTTGCACGACCGCCGCTTGCGTAATCGACACATCATCGAGCACCCCGAGTAAACCAATAATAATGCTCCCGAGAAGCAACCCAGCAAAATCAAGCGACCCGCCCGTAGAAAAATTTAGATACACTGCGGCGTCAGACGCAAACCCGGTCAACCGCATCTGACTGACCGTCACGGTGGCCAACACGCACGTCACCCCGACCGCTCCAAAGGTACCAATAAACGCAATGATTGAACGCGGATTGAAACCGTGTGTTACAAACAAGGTAACCCCAAGAACTACACCCGCGATGCCAAAACTACTCCAAACGGGAGAGTAGCCAGCGAGCAGCGCAGGCACGAGGACAGCGCCGATGGCGATGATGCTGATCGCCAAACTCCCGAGCGCTCGTAGTCCCTGCCACCCCGCAAAGAGCATCACGAGTGCGACAAATAAGACTCCCAGGTACACGAGCTGTGGCCGTCGCTCGATATCCTTAAATACCACGTACTCACTTCCATCAATTGCCACGAGCCGATTCACAAAAATGCGGTCGCCAGGTGCGAGTATCACCAGGTCATTTTCGAGTCTGACCACCTCCCCCGCTCGCTCACCGGACGTGAGCTCGATCCGAAGCTCTTGTACAGTCGTCGTCGCCCCAGTACCCATGATCGGACGCTCGCGCTCGGACACGACCTCAAGTACACGAGCGGTCACGCGCTCTTGGAATTCCTGATGGACTGTCTGCGCTGTCGCTGTTCCAGCAAAGAGCAAGCAGAGGAATACACCACTAAAAAATAAACCGCGCCACATAGAAACCAACCCCCGCTCCTATGAGGAGGGTAAAGAACAGAGTGATCAGTAGTGATGTATGATCCATATAATCTAGTATACCTGATTTTTGCGATCCTCGGGTGGCACTCGACTTTTTTATAAAAAATAGGTATAACTATGCGCGTTGGGGGCAGTGGAGCGGCACCTACGGTGCCGCTCCACTGCCCCCCGCACAACTCTGGCGGCTATGGTGTAACGGTTAACACTGAGGTTTGTGGAACCTTCGATTCGGGTTCGATT
>CAYXOF010000055.1:0-5686 GCA_964466905.1 uncultured Candidatus Saccharibacteria bacterium
TCATCTTGGTAGGTAATAACTCCATAAGAGCGATCGAGGATTTCTTCGAGGCGGGGATCGAGATAGCTCACGAGAGACGGATTATGCTTTCGCTCGATATATTGGGGGATGGATTCCATTGGTCCGGGGCGATAGAGGGCTACCATCGCATTGATATCGTGGATGGTAGAAGGTTTCAGTTGCTTTAAAAATGCTGTCATGCCAGTGCCGTTGAGCTGAAAGAGTCCCATGGTCTCACCGCGAGCCAACATCGCAAAGGTCTTAGGATCATCGACTGGAACATTTTCGATATCAACGGCCAGACCCCGAATCTTCCGTACCCGTTTTACTGCGTCGGCGAGGATCGCTAGGTTTTTGATACCAAGGAAGTCAAATTTAAGTAGTCCCACTCCGTCTTCTCCAACGCTTTTCATTTCGTACTGGGTGATGTACTTACCTGATTTTGGATCTAACTGGATCGGTACGTATTGGTTGAGTGGCACGGGAGCGATAACGACACCAGCGGCGTGGACACCAAGGTGGCGGACCCTGCCTTCGATTTGTTTTGCGAGGTCGATCACCTCACGGCTTTCGGCATCTTTCTTGTATAGTTCAGCTAAGTCGGGTTCAATTTCGAGCGCTTTGGTAATTGTCATGGGAAAGCCTTGACTGCCCATGGGGATGAGCTTGGCGATACGATCGCCTGTGCTGTATGAATTGCCAAGGGCGCGTGCAACATCACGTACCGCAGCCCGTGCCATCATGGTCCCAAAGGTACCAATTTGGGCGACTTTATCTTCACCGTATTTTTCTTTCGCATACTGAATGATTTCGTCTCGGCGATTATCAGCGAAGTCCATATCGATATCTGGTGCCGATGGGCGTTCAGGATTGAGGAAACGCTCGAAGGGAAGTTTATATTCCAGTGGATTTACATTTGTGATCCCGAGCACATACGTGGTCAATGATCCGGCGACCGAACCACGAATGGTCGTGAGGATACTACGCTCACGAGCTTCGCGGAGGAGGTCGCCGACGACGAGAAAATACTTAGCGTAGCCTTTTACTTTAATAATATCGAGCTCATAATCGAGGCGGGTTTTAACCGCTGGATCATCAAGGGATAAACCGCGCCATACGACACCTTCATATGAGGTGATGCGCAGTTCATCATCTGGCTCACGCCCACTTTCTATGATGTAGTTGGGGAAAACCCACGCATCTTGTCCGATGACAATCTCGACAGTACAGGAGTCAGCAATTTTACAGGTGTTCGTAAGAGCGTCTGGGATATCAGCAAACCACTCGGTCATTTGCGCTTGCGTAGTAAATGAAAAATTGTCCGCTCCATCATGATCACTACTCGTGTCGACGACCCCACCACTTTGGATTTTAATCATCGTCTCGCGGGCGAGGCGATCTTCAGGTTTGAGGTAGTACACGTCATGGGCAGCGACGAGTGGGGTGTTGGTTTCTTTGGCCAGCGCTTTGATGCGCGCCTGGTTTTCTTGATGTTGGAAGATTTCGGGATGGTGGGAAATTTCTAAGTAGCAATCATCACCAAAGACTCCTTTGTACCAGTCGAGACGCTCGGCGGCTTTTTGCGGATTGCTGTCTTTGAGTGCCTGCGCCACTTCACCAGCGAAGGAGGGGATGATACAGATCAGATCCTGATTGAGTGCTTGGAGTAGTTCATCATCAATCCGTGGTTTGTAGTAAAAGCCCTCTATGTTGGAACGGGTGACGAGCTGAATGAGGTTTTGGTAGCCGGTGAAGGTCTTGGCGAGAAGGACAAGCCGACTACGGGGTTTGTCGATATTAACTTCTTTATCAAAACGAGTCCGGGGGGCAAGGTAGGCATCGAGCCCGATGATGGGTTTGACGCCTGCGTCCGTAGCTGCTTTATAGAAATCAATTGCGCCATAGAGAGCGCCAGCGTCAGTGAGGGCAAGGGCGGTCTGGCCATCGGCTTTGGCGGCTGCGATGAGCTCTTTTGGCCTCGGGACGGCATTTAAGAGCGAGTACATGGAGTGGACGTGGAGGTGGACGAAGGTAGGTGAGTCGGACATGGTGGGGTCAGTATAGCATCACTCGGAGGTGTCGGAAAAAGTCAGAGTGCTACGCCACCGTAAACGGCTGGTCGTCAATGTCACGAAAATCGCAAAACTCGCCTAGCGGCTCAAACAGTTGCGATTTTCTACATCTCCTCCGCCGTTTAGCGTTGGCTCCGCAATGACTTTTTACGACACCTCCTCACTCATTGGTGGTGAAAACAGTTGCCAATTTCTACTCCAGCTCCTTGTGCTGATACAAGCGCTCCATAACTGTCATTTTTCGCGAGTGCTCGCTTATTGGTGATAAAATTTTCTACATTTCCTTCGCCGTTTAACACTGGTTCCGCAATGACTGTTTTGACACCTTCTCGCTCATGGGTGGTGAGATCTGGGCACCACCATATTTTTTGTGAACATGATTGCGAAAAGAAATACCCTCGCGCGGACGCGAGGGTATTTTTAAAGGTGCGTAGGCCGTTACCCTACGCTACAGCTCGAGAAAGCTCGAGCGGTCAGGCCGACTCAACAGCGACGATGCTTCCCCCATAGGGCGTATAGTGCAAGAGGCACTACTGCCGAGGACGTTCCTGATGAACAAGTACTCGGTAAATAGTAGCCCAATCATTTTTTGCAAGTGCTTAGTTATGGTACGCTGTGAATATGTATATCGTTGGTATTGATGAGGCAGGGCGGGGGCCGCTCGCCGGGCCAGTGGCGGTGGGAGTGGTCGCGGTGCCTGGGGATTTTGATTGGGCGCTGATTCCTGGGGTGGGAGATAGCAAGCAGGTGTCGCCCAAGAAACGTTTAATAATTTTTGAGCAGGCGCAGGTACTTAAGACTGCCGGCATGCTCAATTTTCGTGTCGAACTTGCATCAGCTCAAGTGATTGACCAGATTGGGATTGTGCCAACCATCAAACATGCGCTCACGCGCGGGCTCGAAAAACTTGCGCTGGCGTCGACTTCGTGTCGCATCCTCCTCGATGGGTCTCTTACGGCACCAACAGAGTTTCAACAACAAACTATTATTCGAGGTGACGCGACTGAACCAGTCATTGGTCTCGCTTCAATTCTGGCCAAAGTCACACGTGATCGGTACATGGCGCAACTCGCGGAGCAACCAGCGTACTATCCATATGCATTTGATACACATAAAGGCTACGGTACGAAATCACATCGAGAGAGCATTGTTGCCCATGGATTATCCACTGAGCATCGGGTGAGCTATTGTCAAAATATAAACTTGTGGGGTAGACTGTAATTTGGCCTCAATCCCGAGGCAACCTGTCAAGTAAAAGCAGGGTAGTTCTAGAAAAACGAGGAAAAAACGTGCCAAGCAAAAGAAAAACATGCCAAGGTTGCTACTTTTATGGCGGAGAGGTTACGGCAGGCTGCACACTTTGTCTCTTAATCAAAAAAGTGGTGATTTCTGATCCTTACGGATCAAATATACACCCAAAGTTTTGCGCGTATCGCCTGTGGTTTCAGGAGGCCCGACTGTCCCTGGAGTATCAGATTGCCATGTCACTGAAAGTCGCGGACCCAGAGCTGATTATGGCAGAGTTACGGCGACAACATCCAGATTTTCCAGAGCGAGTATGATATCGGACTGGATGTATTGATAACAAGCGTGGCCCAAAATGGTCACGCTTGTATTTTTTAGAGAATCTGCTATAGTTTCGCCACTATGGTAATCCGAATGCGTCACACGCGGTCACACACCGCTAACCGAAGGTCACATCATGCCCTCAAAAACCCAAATTTATCTGTCTGTGGTAATTGTGGTGCAATGCATCGGCCACACCATATGTGTTTGGCTTGTGGTTTCTATAATGGAAAAATGGTGATAGATATGGCCAAGCGAGCGCAAGATCGAGCGGCTCGTATTAAAGCTACCAAAGAGCGCCGTAAGGGTGATCAGGCAGAGGCGGAATCGACCGAATCGATAGCACCAGCTGAAACCCCAGAGACCAAGTAGTCTGCATCATCCACACGCTGTGTGGATTGTTGTTTTGGTGGCGGGGTGGGTCTGCTATACTTCATGGCAGTAATCAATATATGTACTTTGTATGGCCAATCGACACCTTTCGCGTAGCATCGTTCTTCAATCACTCTTTGAGTGGGATTTAAATACATTGGAGCGCGCTGATGTTTTCGTTGCGCTAGACCGAAATGTAACAGAGTTTGCTCCAAACAAAACCGACTTTCCCTTTATGGAAAAGTTGCTCGCGGGCATCCTGGCAAAACAGTCAGAACTCGATTTGGTCATTTCAAAAGCCGCTCCCGATTGGCCAATCGAGCGTATTTCTCCTGTCGATCGTAATATTCTCCGTCTTGGTCTGTATGAGCTTTTATTTGCTGAGCGCTCGGAGGTACCGGCCAAAGTAGCCATCAACGAAGCAATTGAGCTCGCCAAGCAATTCGGTGGGGACAATAGTAGTCGGTTTGTGAATGGGGTCCTCGGCGCTGTCTACAAAGAGCTTGGTGAGCCAGGGAAGCACGAAACCAGTAAAAAGAAAAAACGCGATGTGCCGTTCGAAGAAATGCCAATCGAGCGACTCTCTGGAGCGGTCGTCTATGCGGAGGAAGGTGGGCAGATGTACTTGGCTCTTGTCCACGATATTTTTGGTCATTGGACACTCTCTAAAAGCAAAGTAAAAGAGCAGGAAACGGTGGAAGAGGGAGCGATACGTGCCCTTCTTGAAGAGGTGGGACTCCCAGTCACGATTGAAGCAACGCTTGGAAACAACGAATATATTGCCTCCCAGCCAGATATCGGCAAGGTGCGCAAGCAGGTGCACTATTTTCTCGCCCGCGCACCATATCAAGAAATTTCTCTCCTAAAAAAAGGCGGACTTGATGATGCACAGTGGTTCCGTGTAGCAGATATACTCGAACTCAATTTTTATGAGGATATTTTACCAATTGTCACGAAGGCGATTACAATGCTGGTTGGCAGAGCGTCAAAATAATGCTACGGTGCTTTCATGCAAACGGAAGAATCAATGTTTGATTTAGCAGGATTACAAGTAAAGCTCGGAACAATCTTTGCCGACCGCACAACCCTTCTTACCGCGGTGACTCACCGCTCGTACTTAAACGAACACCGTGAGGCAACCTGGGGACATAATGAGCGGCTCGAGTTCCTCGGTGATGCGGTCCTGGAGCTCATTGTCACAGACTATCTGTTTACGACCTACCCAGATAAACCAGAAGGTGAGCTGACTGCAGTACGAGCGGCGCTCGTGAATACTGTTTCATTGTCTGCCGCAGCTGAACAGCTTGGACTCAATGTACACTTACTGATGTCCAAGGGAGAGGCAAAAGATACCGGCAGGGCGCGCCAATATATCCTCGCCAATGTTTTCGAGGCGTGTATCGGCGCGATTTATATTGATCAGGGTTATGAAGCCGCGAAGCAGTTCGTGGCGGGACAGTTATTTGCGAAGACAGATGAAATTGTCCGTAAGCGTCTTTGGCAAGATGCAAAAAGTCGTTTCCAAGAAATGTCGCAAGAACATGCGAATGTGACACCTACCTACGAGACACTGTCTCAGCAGGGTCCTGATCATGATCGTGTGTTTACCGTTGGGGTTTTTTTACGTAAGCAGTTGGTCGCTGAGGGAGAGGGTCGCTCAAAGCAAGAAGCGGAAC
>CAYXOF010000056.1:0-5542 GCA_964466905.1 uncultured Candidatus Saccharibacteria bacterium
GAGAGCAACTGCCTCCTTATCTCCTCGCTTGGCGTCACGTTCGATTGTCTGTAGCCGTTTGGCTACCGTCTCGGCATCAGCCAAAATCAACTCCAAGTTGATTACTTCGATGTCACCAAGTGGATCGATTCCTCCACTGACGTGATGAATATCACTGTCTTCGAAAATTCGCACGACCTCTGCGATCATGTCGGTCTCACGAATATTCGCTAGGAACTTATTACCGAGTCCTTCTCCAGCCGACGCTCCCTTCACCAGTCCAGCAATATCGACGAACTCAATAATGGCAGGAATGATTGTGTTTGTACCTGAAATAGCAGCTAGGGTGGCAAGCCGGTGATCAGGAACGGCTACCACACCGACAGTTGGGTCAATCGTGGCGAAGGGGTAGTTTGCAATTAATACTTCATGCTTCGTGAGTGCAGTAAACAATGTTGATTTACCGACGTTGGGTAGCCCCACAATTCCGACACTTAAACTCATGGCCTACAGACTACCAGAAATTTGCATTTTGGCGAGCGTCAAGCGTCTATGTATAGATCTGATCATTGGTGTGCAAATGAATCATATTTGCAAATTTGTCAGCAAGCTGTAGTCTTGTAGAAGAAATCCAACCACTGGAGGAGGCGATGAGTCAGCAAGCGCCGAGCCGGTCTAAAAAAGATTTGGAAAATGAAGAGATCCTTCGTGTATTGGCAGTCACCATTGCGAATAAACTGACCGAAAATGGACACGTTCCGATTTCGAAAGATCGAATCAACTTTTGTGCGAAAGAAGAGTACACCTGGGGTTATTGCAGGAAATGTAATGCTCAGGTGAAATATTATTGTCGCACAGGAGATTTTACTGGCCCCGGCAGCCATACCACCTGCGCGGGTGAGCTGAAGGCTAAATCAGTCAGTGCCCCCGCCGTTCGTCGTGGTCGACCGCGGAAATAGTAGGGTGACAGAGAGCGACAGCGGTATCCGCTGTCGCTCTGATTTGTATGCAATGTTTCGAATCTTTACTTATGGAAGAGCGGTCACCCGGGCTACATTGACGCCTGCTTCAGTCATTTCACCCTGCACGAGCACCTTAGTTGGTTCTACAAAACTATCGGGGTCACACGTCGCTGATGAGCCATCGATTGCGATACAAGTGGCAGTTGCACCAAAGAATAAGGGTGCCGTATGACCCATGATACCGTTTTCCTCGAACACGAGATGCCAGTACTCAGCATTAAGTGGTGGTGGTACACTCTTGAGTAGGAACCCTTCACGATCAAATGTAAACTCACGTTCAGGGGCAGTTTCTCCATTTGAACACGAAATTCCTGTGATCACCCACTTCCCTGCCTGGGCAGATAATGTGACCACCGCCATTCGGGCAGAACGTTCTTCGAGCCCGCGTGCGAGGATGTGCACCTCGGCTTGTTGATCAAGTACGTAGGAAAGTTTTCCACCGATCCGAGGAGGGATAGAAGTTTGACAAAGCACGGGGTGTACTGCTAATTGCTCTTGGGTAAGTGAGTCACGCAGAGTTTGGCGTAACGGATCAGACAATGTGGTATGTGACAGTAAGTCAGCTGTTTCAGGGCTCGTAGTGGTACTCAGTTCTGCTTCAAGCCAGGCGTTGTAGAAGTCCATTGTGACATCAAGCGGATCCTCTGTTGGTGTCATGGTGCTACTTGTATCATCCTGATCAGTTGTTGGGCTAGATGCTTGTTGTACTACGAGAAAGATTACTAAACCAAGTAATGCGAGAGCTCCAACAATAATGACAATTTTTTTCATGAATGCAGTATAGCAAAGATAAGTAAGGTGTACCTAAACCGTCAACAACTCTGTATGTACCAAGACTGGTTGGTACCGGTACGTTGTTTTGGGGCTGATAATTGGTGCTCTAGAATAAAAACAGGCTTTCTTCGTACTCACAGAAGTGCAGATCTTCAAGTGGTGTATCGGTGAGTCTGGCTATAGCTGCCTTGGCCTCGGTGCGACCACCGAGCTCGTCAATGAGCTTTGCCTCCAGTGCCCGTACACCAGGCATGGTGGCACCGTCAGCGAGGAGTACCACTTCTTCACGAGGGAGTGTGCGGTATTTGGCTACGATATCAATGAATGCTTGATGTATCGTATCAAGATCTCGTTCAAAGAGCGCTCGTTCTTCGGTAGTCAGCGCTTTGTTTGGGTTACCAGCGTCCTTAAACTTACCAGCTGCCAGATCCACGAATGTCAAACCTTCTTCCTCGTTCTTTTTTGACTCTTCGACGTATGACATGGTGACCCCAATACTGCCGACGGTCGACATTGGTGAGGCGACGAGGTACTTCGTGGCGGCGGCGACCATGTAGCCACCCGAAGCACCTAAGTCACCGATGATACCGACGACGGGAAGTTCACTCGAATGTATTCGCGCTGCAATACTTTCTGAGGCGACGGGAGTGCCACCTGGTGAATTGATTTCAAGGAGTACCGCTTTGATGTTTTGGTCAGCCTCAGCATAGTCAAGGAATTCTTCAACTGAGCGTGGAGTAATCGCCAGTGGATAATCAGCAAGACCAGAAAAAGGTACGATGACACCTTCAATTGGTAGAACAGCAATATTACATGTTCCATCGCTGATTTGTTGCTCTGATTCATAGAGCACACCGATAATTATGACGAACAAAATGATCATGCCGACTGTTACGCCAGCTCGCAACAAGACGTTGGCTACCTCGCGTCCAAAAGAAATATGAGACATGTCGATCATCATATCATAGTATATTCTGACGATAAAAAGAACGCCGCCCGGGGGCGACGTTCGTGACTCAGGACATCGGAATGTCCAGTTGCCGTTCAAGAGCTGGCTCTTCTTCCTTTCGACGCGGAGGAGGTGCCAGCGGCACACGCTTTGGTTGAGTATGTTTTTTCGTTGACTCAGTCACAGGCGGTGGAACGCAACGGAATGCAAAGCTGACACGTCGGCGTTTCAGATCAAGCGGTCGTGTACCGCCACTTCTTTCGTAGCGTCCAATCGCTTCATGACCCCAGCCCGCAGGGCACTGTCGGCTGGCATTGTGCTCGATCGCATTCCGACCGAGATACTCAGCGACTCCGGGAAGATCACTCTCCACGTAGCCGGTGTGCCCGCAGGCACCAAGGGCAAGTGCCCCTAGTAGCGCCAGGAGCGGCGCGAGTCTCCGCGAGACCATTTCCGCCTCTCCTTTTCTTGTCGCGGGAGTGAGATCCTGGGCTTTTCCGCTCCGGCGCTTGTCCAGGCCTCAAAGGCCTGAGTGGTGCCGATTTGCCCGTCGGTCTCCTCGACACGACCGACTGCGGCATAGCCCGGGCTGGCCGGTGCAGTGCCGAGCCGCCAGTCGTGTAGTGGCTGAAGGACGCGTGTCGCTTCATCTGCTGCACTTTCGGGCGGCGGTGCGGGTGTGGCACAACCGGCGACCAGCACCAGGGCCGCTAGTGCTACGATAGTACGCATCATACCCCTCCTTTCTGAGGTTCTTGTCTGTCTAATTTATACCACAAATTTTAAAATAAATCAATTATTTTGCTCTGGCTCCGAGTGCATCAACCTCTTTCAGCCACGCGTTTCGACAGGTATCATCTACCCGCTCGCAGGGTCCATAGACTGTCACTTTGGCCGCAATGCCGGCAAAACCAAGGATGCCGTGTTGGATCTCGTTTGTGAAGTCACCGTAACGCCACCATGTTTGGAATTCGCTGTGTGAACCACAGAGTACAAATACCCGGGCTGTCTTCCCTTTCAGATGCTGCTCAATCTTCTTCGTTTGTTTATTAAAATTAAAGGCAAAGCCGGGTAGCCAGAACCGGTCGAATAGCCCTTTGAGAATTGCTGGCATGGTTGACCACCAGTTCGGATAGGCAATCACCAGGTGGTCGCATTCGCGAATAGCGTCCTGGAGTTTGACCAAGTCTTCCTCAAGTGGTTGGATCTCCTTGTACCCCTTACGAAGAATTGGGTCAAAGTGTAGTTCACCGAGGTTGGCTCGGTAGACTTCGTGACCTGCCTCTAAGGCAGCGGCTTGGTAGTGATCAAGGACGGCACCTGAGAATGTATCGGCATCCGGGTTGCCACATATCAGTACAATTTTCTTTGGTGATTGCATAATACTCGTATAGTACCAAGAAGGGGTGCTGACATGGTGAGCACCCCTGTTGATTACTTTTTGATTGTGAGTTAGCGGCGCACCGAACCATCTGCGTTAAATTGTCCCTGGCTGCCCATTTGCATTTTCATAAGCTTCTCCTTCATCTCTGGACTCATGACAGTCATAATCTCTTTTTGGTACTTGGGAAGCACTTTCATGGCGGCTGCCATTTGGTTGTTGCCATTACTCTTCAGTTCAGCCTGCATTTCTTTAGCAATTTTTTCAAAGAGGGCAGGATCCTTCTCAAGCATTTCCATGATCATTTGCTGCTGATCAGCAGGCACATTTTTCATCTGTGACTGCAGGACTTTCTTCATTGCGTAATTTTTCAATTTTCCAAACATATGACCGAGATTGTAACATATCCATGCGCACTGCGTAGTACTATAGACAAATAGATAAAAAAGTGTTATTTTCCAAGTATAATTTTGATAACATATGAACATTATTGAGCGATTTAGACCGTGGTGGGGCCGGAAGGTGGTGCGAGGTTTTTTGGTTGTAATCGCACTAGGGTTTGTTCTGGTATGGCAACTTGGTGGTGATACTGCACTCGTCTCCGAATCCACGACAGTCGCGCCCATCACTCCCGCTGTGACCCTGATCAGCGCACAGGAATTTGCTGGTACTGCTGAGCTTTCCCTCATTGGGACTGCCCGGGCCTTTACGGAAGCACAAATAACCGCTGAACGAGCTGGCCGAGTGACAGCGGTAAATGTCTCACTCGGTCAGACTGTGGCTGCCGGACAGATCATTGCGCTCCTCGAGAGTGCCAGTGAGCGAGCTGCGGTGACACAGGCTGAGGGCGCCTACGAAGCGGCTCTGGCCGCCACTGCCCAAAGTGGTGTGGGTGTCGATGAGGCAAATAATAACCTCATAACTACCCAAAATGCGGCCATAACGACTGTTCGTAATGCGTTTACAACGGTACAAGGTGTCGTGGTCAATAACATCGATCAATTTTTTAGTAATCCAAACGGAATGATCCCCGGGTTACGTATCAATGGTCGCGGAAACACCAGTTTCCTTAATAGTGAGCGAGTGGCATACCAAACACTACTCCCTACCTGGCAGCAAGAGACCAATGCGTTGCAAATTGATTCCCTGCCAACTGCGCTTGCGGACGCGGAAGCACGGGTCACTCGTACCTTGACTCTGGTAGACACGTTCATTGCAATTTTTAATAATCAAACCTCAGGTAGTTCATATTCAGATGCAGAGTTACAGGCATTCAGTACGACGTTCACTGGACTACGGAGTACACTCCTCTCCACTCTCGCCGCACTCGAACAATCAAACTCATCGCTCCAGGCAGCTGAGGACGGAGTACGACGTGCGTCGATTGCTGCCACGGGTGGCACCACGTCAGCCGCGGATGCACAGGTGAAGCAAGCA
>CAYXOF010000057.1:0-5467 GCA_964466905.1 uncultured Candidatus Saccharibacteria bacterium
TCTCAATAGCCATGGGATTCCCTCGTTTGATTGTTTCTGTTCATAGAGACGTAACTACATTGCAAATCTTACAAATAGGCACCGATCCGGGGGGATCGGCGCCTATTATCGCAATCTAATCCGAACTCCTTCTTTCCAGCTGTTTCCGAAGCTCACTCAAGGCTGAGTGGTATAGTATAATCATCGCTTCTGGCGTATCCACACATCCCCGCAATCGATCGGCAGTTTTACAAATCGTACCGATGAATCGATTTTTTATTTCAGTTTTTTTGGGTTCAAAACTACCAGAATGGAGATTAGCAACGGGAACCCCGACCACAACGACAAGTTTACTTCGCCATCCTGGACGATTTGTTGACACGGTCTGCATTGCCAGGATAGAGGCCCCTTTGATATCTCGTGGATGAACAGCTGCCACAGTGAGTTCTTCACGAAACTCACGGCCAAGCGCAGTTACCCAACCTTCACCAGCCTCTACTTCACCCCCCACCGTAGTGAAAACTTGGTGGGACGGATTTCGAAGACGAGCAATCTGAAAAGAAACCACTCGTTGATGACCCCTGTGTCCACGGGCATAGGGAAATGCCTTAATGGTTGGTCGGGATCTGATGCGGTGAGCATGCAACGCGATCTCGTCAGACAAACAACTCAGCGGCTTGCCTATCCAGGTACTGCCCTCACTAAAGTGAACGGTTTCGTCCATAGTAGTTTTTCACCTCCAGATGAACATCTACTAGAACTTATAGCACACGAATAGCCCACAGTACAACCCCTTCGGTACTAATACCGAAGGGGTTGTACGTGTGTGATCTTAGTCACTTACTTCCACTCCCATTGAGCGAGCAGTGCCGGCAACCGTCTTCATGGCAGCTTCAAGTGAAGCTGCATTGAGGTCAGCCATTTTGGTTTCAGCAATTTCTTTTACTTGCGCCTTGGTTAGGGTTCCAATCCTAGAGACAGTGTTTTTTCCTGAGCCCTTTGGTTTCCCAAGCGCCTTCAGAATGAGGCGAGACATTGGAGAGACTTTGGTAATGAACGTAAAAGTTCGATCATCATAGACAGAAATCTCAACCGGAACGATATCGCCCATCTTGTCACGAGTTTGCTCATTGAATTGATTGACGAACTCGCCGATATTAATACCAGCTTGACCAAGGACTGGTCCAAGTGGTGGCGCTGGTGTTGCTTTCCCTCCGACTGCCTGAACTTTGATTTTCTTAACTAATTTTTTTGCCATAGATTTACATTACTGGTTATTTGATGAGCAGTGCGTTCCATAGCCACCCTACTCTGAAGCTTGCGTAGCATACAAGAGAGTTTCCTAAAACACAAGATGCTCGGCAGCTCGGCTGACAAGCATCTTGTGTGTAACCTATATTTCCCCTAGGAACGTTTGATTTGCAAGAAATCAAGCTCTACCGGTGTCTCCCGGCCAAACATGGAGACCAACACCTTCACCTTACCACTCTCTTCATCCACCGCACCCACCTTCCCTTCGAGATCTTTAAATGGACCATCGACAATGGTGATAAGATCCCCAGGAGTCAGATCAACCTTATGTTTGACCGTATCTGTACTCATGCGCTTGACGAGTTCATTATACTCCGCTTCGGTGAGTGGTACTGGCTGCGTACCACTGCCAACAAAACCAGTCACGCGCGGTGTATTACGCACCACAAACCAAGATTCATCATCTACAATCATTTCAACGAGCACGTACCCCGGGTAAATTCGCTCCTCTTCAGTTACGCGCTTGCCGCCTTTGACGCGAATTTTTTTCTCAGTCGGGACAACCACACTGAAAATTTTATCGTTCATATTGAGTGAATCGATACGCTGTTTGAGGTTACGTGTCACTGCGTTTTCATACCCTGAGTAGGTATGAATGGCGTACCAGTGTCGTTCGCCAGATGAATGTTGTTTTGCCATAGCGACTTAATTTGAAGCGTTAATAATGAGATTAATTCCCTGTGAAAAAAGGTAGTCAAATGCCCCGACATACAACGCAACCAATACCGAGATACCAATCACTAATGCAGTATAGAGTGCGGCTTGCGTCTGCGTCGGCCAAGAGACTTGCTTCAATTCTGCCGCAGTGTCTGAAAAATACTTCATGAGTTGTTCCATACAAGTTTGCAATTAAAAAACGCCCTCAGGCGATAATGTACACAGTATACTGCACATACATAAAATGTCAAAGGGCGACACCACAGGTGTCGCCCTTTGACATTTCCCACTCCCCTACTTGACCGCAAATGTCACATTCACCCGCTTAATCATTTTTTGTTCGCCAGCTGGGACTTCTGGGGCTACCATAACGCTCTTGGCTTCCAACATCATCTCATCTCGTACACCACCATATGGCATAGGTCCATTTTCTTCAGCATAAAAACCAGTCATTCGCTCAATTCTCACGCCAAGGGCCTGCGCCAACACCACCGCTTTCGCTTGTGCATCAGCAATCGCAAGTGCTTGTGCGTCTGCCTCCATCTTGGAGGTGTCATCGACTGCGAAATTGAGTCCGCTCAAGTTAGTTGCGCCGCGCTCACCAACTCCAGCAATGAGGGCGCCCGCTTCCGTGAGATCACGTACCTTTACCTGAATTGATTGGGACACCGTAAAACCATCCATGATTGGATCACCACTTGGACAAAATGATCCCACAGGACAAATCCGTTCTTCGTAGCGATATCGAGGAAACAAATTGTAGCTTTCCGTTTTAATGTCTTTTTCTTCGACACCTTCACCTATGAGGTACGTGAGTATCTCATTTATTTGCTCGGCAGATACACTTTGTGCAGTGGCAGCATCATCCCCTTTTGCCTCAACCGCGAAGCTAAATTGGCCTACGTCCGGAACAGCCACCATCTCTCCTTCGCCACTAACTGTAATGGTGGTGGGTCCGCCCCATAGATTCTCGGCTTGTTTGAATGCTAGGTACGCATAGGCCCCAAGTGCGACTACCGCCATCAGAAGCACCAAGCTAATGAGCAATTGGTTTGGTTTGGTTTCAAAAAAATTTTGCATAATTTGTCATTACAACTACGATCCAATAATACTTCTGATCTGAGCTCTTAGCTTTTGTTCCCAAGTCACCTGCGTACCACAGACTGCCAGAAACGCCGCGCTGTCATTTGGTGACAAATCTGGCACATCGGCCATCTCTGTCATTAAATAGTACATGATAGATGAAGTGCCTTCAACATGGCCAATACCGAGAGCGTGCCCAAACTCATGAGCGAGCACACGCTCGAGTTCCACTGTATCTCTAAACGTATAGATATTTATCCGATCACCTTGGTAGTCACCTTGCGTAAACTCCCTCGCTTCGCCAAATTTTGTGTTATAGGCACCCACTCGCTCATTGTATGCATCAATCTGCTGATTGGCAGCGTCACTGGTTGCCGCTAATTCCCCCGCCATTTGATTAATGTTCTGCGCTTCTTTTGAGAGAAGATCACGTGCTTGTGCCAACGAGGCTCGCTCCGCCTCAAGTGCGGTAAATGTCTCCGGAGGAGCACCTCCTTGGTCGTTATACCGCTGTACTGTCTCATTGTATGACTGGAGGTCTTGTTCATACACGGCAGTCTTAGCCTCATACTGACGTACCAAAGCTTCATACGAGTACTCAAGGGATTCAATGTCCTTAATCAGTTGATCGTTGGCTGCTTGTTCCCGATCAAGTCGATCGCGCTCAGATTGTTCTGCATTATTTTCAGCCTGCCGTTCGTCAAATTGAAAATTGATCGTGAAGCTGGCAGCTGGATCATACACAAACAATTCTCGTCCGGTCGGACCTTCCCAAGTCTCTTCTGCTTTTATGATATGTCGACGAGCGTCCTCTGGTAGTAAGTTAAATGACGGGTCAAGCGTTCCAATCCGGTACGTGAGTGGAACTGGGCATCGATGCGCACCCGCTTCATACCAGTACACACCCGCCAGAGACAGCGTCAGTACGAGGGATAAGAAAAATGACCAGCGCATACGGTGTATCTTAACAGAAACACAAAATGGCGCTAAGCGGGGGCTGCGTGGTCGCGACACGTAGCCCCTGCCTGACGCCATGATGCGTTATTGCAACACCAACATCGTTACGTTTTGTAACGTATGTTGATACTAAGAGTATACCCTACTCCAAAGTCTCACGGAGGCCATCTGTCAACAGTGATAAAACATGCGCTTGATCACTCTCTAATGTAGGCCCGCAATCGAGCTAGCGCATCATACAAAAATCACGTAAAATTTGACAACGCATAAAAAAACCGTAGGTTTATGAAAGAATCTTGAACCTCTCACCCGAGAAGGAGTAATGCGATGACCCTTCAGCCCGCTGCTGTCCTGATTGAAATCATTAAGAATCTCCGTCGTAAAAAAATTGCGAAATTGCGCCAGACGGCACCCCAAGGTCTACCACTCCGCAAACTCTATGAGCACATAGACCACTTCCACCCGGTACTGCGCACCGACTACGCAGCAACGGTGCGGGCACTGATCGAAACCCGCACGCTCACCTTGTTTGGGCGCGGTGTGCGCTACTTCGGCGACGAGCAAGAAGAATATAAGTGCATGTGTGTCCTGTCGTCAGCTGATGTGCCTGCCTGGTTTGCCTTTAATCAAAACCAATTCGCAATGACGCCAACGGGTAGCATGTTTGACACCCAGGTAATTGCCCCGCCGCACCGATTCGTTACGTTTCTTGATGAACGTCGTAAGCACAGCTACGTGCACTTCGCAATGCTCCGACTGTACATCACCCCAGACGGGTTGACGCAGGAGGTCAGGCGGGCTATCGATCGAGATCGACACCCCATCCGCCCGCTCGCACGATCCATCAACCGCGACCAGGGAAACTGATTCGCGAACAAGCAAGCAGGACAGAACAAAACAGCAACTCGGCGTACTACAGAGCACCCCCATCTCCCGGCGGGACCTATCGGTCCCGCCGGTTTTATTTTGCAACAAACGTTTGATAATCAGTGATTTTTAATCACCCGCACAATAAATACGACTATTGTAAATGGGGTTATTTTCCTTGTGCACTCTTCTCAGCCAGCTTCTTGCGGACCATCGCCTGTGCGGCATTGGCACTGTGCTGGTAGTAGAGGGCCTTCACCCCTTGCTTCCACGCTTCGATGTAAAGATTATTGATGTCCTTGATCGGTGTATCGGGGAGGACCATCACATTGAGTGACTGACCTTGGTCAATGAATTTTTGTCGATCCCCTGCTTGCGCCACCACTGCGAGTTGATCAATCTCAGCAAAGGTACGATAGACCGCTTTTTCATTGTCTGAAAGACAATCCAGGTGCTGCACCGAGCCATCCGCATCACGGATACTATCCCATACTTCTTTGGTGTCTTTGCCTTTTTCCGCGAGAAGCTTTTGGAGGCTCTGGTTTTTAATCGTTACCTTCAGCTTCGCTACGTCTTTGATGTAGCAGTTACTCCAGATTGGTTCGATCCCTTG
>CAYXOF010000058.1:0-5392 GCA_964466905.1 uncultured Candidatus Saccharibacteria bacterium
GCTTTTCGGTGCAGTTCACTCGTTCATATGCGATTGACCCAGATCGCGTCACGCGTAAATGGGAGCAGGCGTGGGAACAGCTCCGCGAGACGTACACTGATACCCTCATTGGCCTGTCAGCCTTCTTTGGTATCTTCCTTTTGTGGGTCATCAGACTGACACTCTACGGAGTTGTACTTCTTGTTCTGGTTCGTCTTCTTTGGAAAATTGCTCGACTGGTGTGGAGGTTATAACAGGTAGAGATAGCAATCATTAGTGCAATATATAGTGTAAAAAGTTTCGCCCCAGCTACTTAAAAGTAGCTGGGGCGATTCGTTGCAGTCCAGGTCGGTGGTCACGGCGAGGGTCTCAGTTTCAAAGATGTCGTGTGCGGAATGAACTCCCGCTGTTGCTCATGTGCACGCAGACCACTGTCATTGAGTGCGACGGTGATCAGGGTGTCGCACCATTGAGGGGTCATTTGGTAGAGGGTGAAGTACTGTCCGTCGATGACCCGGCGCTGTGACGAACCTTGCGCGGTCCTCCAGAGCGTATTGAGCGCCTGATGTTCCGGACGCATCTCTGGCTGGATGCCGATCAGTACGCGCTGGTTGTTGCGTTCGAGCAACTGAAACCAGTCACGGAATGATTCTGCCACCACCCACGGTCGAATCGTCGCATCGTGGTACGGTATGCTGGCCAGGACGAAATCAATCACGATCGTGTGTTTGGAGTAGGCCCAGTAATGGACCGCCAAGTGAACCGGTGGACATGCAAGTTTACCCACATGACGAGAGCGCGTCTGCCCGATCACGAGCATGACCTGGCTGGTGCCTAAGTGAAGACGCTCGAGCACTCGTTGCAATAGTGGGCAATCTTGCGGATTGTAGTTCTTGGGCAAATGTAACATGCCTTCCTGAATGTATTCCCAAAATATTTCATGATTGTCGATGGTGCGCAGAAACATGGCTTGTCCTCCACGTATGGCTACTGTTCTTTCGAAACGGTAGCATAAGATGCTGTCCTGTACTAGTGTTACCCTAAAACTTCGTACTTCCATCCCACCAGGCAAAATGCTACATTTTAGCCATGATTAGCCTAAACGAAATCCGCCGCTGGGCGCATGGTGCCTAGGGTTGGGGCAGGAGTATATCCTAGATATGTATTTGTAACCTGAGCATAAAATACTCCAAAGCAAATACTCCTGTATAGTTATTGCATGACAGATCCTGTACCACAGAAAAATAATCCGCTTCATGGGGTCACCCTTAAGGTGATAGTAGAGGAGTTGCATGCAAAGTACGGCTGGGATGGATTGGCGAGCAAGGTACATATAAAGTGTTTTACCAATAAGCCGTCAGTGAATTCAAGCCTGAAGTTTTTACGTCAGACGCCGTGGGCGAGACAGAAGGTTGAAGATTATTACCTGTGGACTTTCTATACCCGAGATGGTTTACGAAAGTGATGATATTAGGTGGTGGTGATCTAGAGATGAAATAGCAAAAGGTCGGCCCGTGGACTTGGACTGCACTCGCTCTCGGAGTAATTTCGTGGATGCTTCAGCCAGTTCGTACTGCTCAAAGAGCGTTTGATTTGCTGTCGCGAAGACCAGGCGTGAGCGATCATTGTGCTATAGTGCACTCAATATGTCTGTGGTGAAAGAAGTCAAAGTCTGTATACGGTGTGGCAAACCATTTACCAACCGGAAAAGCTGGAAGTTGCGTGGACAGTGGGAGCAGGTGCAGTACTGTAGTGAGCGCTGTAAGAAGGGGAAGTAGGATACGTATACTAATGGTATGTCAGGAGTGCAATCATATGCAGAAATAATAGAGCAGATTGATCTGATTGATCCGCTCGCGTACGCGAAGACACGCAATCATCTTGGCGGGGCAGTGACCCATCTCTCACCGTATCTTTCGCGCGGTGTCATTACGTTGCCACAAGTGAAAGCGCGACTTTTGGCACGGCATCGACCTGCTGATTGTGCGAAGTTACTTCAAGAGCTGGCGTGGCGTGAGTACTTCCAAAATGTGTGGTGGGAAAAAGGCAATGCCATCTTTTCTGATCTACGCTTCCCGCGCGATGATTGGGAGCATGAAGACTTAGTGAGTGCCCTGGTAGGAGCAGAGACGGGTATTGCGGCACTTGATGATGCAGTTAAAAAGCTCTATGACACTGGCTACATGCATAACCATGCGCGGATGTGGGTCGCCAGTGTGGCGTGCAATGTCGCTCGGGCGCATTGGTATGGTATGGGAATGTGGTTGTACTATCATTTACTTGATAGTGATCCAGCGTCGAATTTTCTCTCCTGGCAGTGGGTGGCTGGGACATCAGTACATAAGCGATACACCACTTCTCAGTCACTGATTAATGCCTGTAGTGACACGAAGCAGCCACATACCTGGCTCTCGCTCGAGCGTGAGGCGACGCTCACCATGCCAATCCCCGAGCACTTACTCCAGAGCGAGCCAGTTATATTACCTATGGAATATCCTGAGCAGCCAGAAGTCATGAGCGTGTTCGGAGCAGAAGTATATCTCTATACGCCTTGGACACTTGATCCGGGTTGGCGGCGGGCGGGTGATGGGAGTACCGATGGCGATCGTGGGTCACACACCCGGCGCCTTCTCATTATTGATCCAGCGTGGTTTGACCGTTTTCCAGTCTCACCATTCGTGCTCGACTTTATTATCAGACAGGGGCAAACGGTCATGCCAGAGCTAGAGGTGTTTGTCGGTGATGTCTATGATATGCCAGGTATTACCGAGGCAGTCGCAGTGTATACCAAGGCCCATCCGACAAACCAATCGTGGCCAGGCCAGCATGACCCGCGTGAGCTCCTCGCACCTGCCGTGACCGGCTACTTCCCGAGCTTCTTCAAGTACTGGCAAAAAGCCGAACGATCAGTCTTGCGCCCCGAGCACTCCTGATGAGTTTTTGTAGTGTGATATATTGTCCCGTATCTAGTGTGACAGATCTGATTGTTGACTTCGGGAGGGATTTTTAATGTACACAAATACCGGGACATCATTGACTAAAAGACTTTCTCGCTGGTAGTCGATTGGTACTCCTTCGTAGCGATCGAGGCGAGCGAGTTCAGCGGGGGAGACGGTGATGATGGCGCCGTTAACGGTAGCGGTGTTGCTCGCGATAATCGTGCGTCCGTCGCGGTAGTAGCCAGAGAGTGTCGACGGTTGGCTGCCGACGAAGCAGCGGCAGGCGTAGGTGCGAATGAGTGGGTTGGTGAGTGTAGCGTACACAAAGACAGTCTCGGTCCGCTGACTGGCCGGATAGGTGACGAGAAAATAGTAGCTGAGGATACTCGAAAGCAGTAGTAGTGTGCCGCCGGCGTAGTAGACACGGTAGCGCGCGGCGAAAGTCATCATACGCGACGTGGTGGCAACGGGATGAAGTAGCTGGTGCGAGTCATGTATGCGCGGTACTCGTCGGGGTATTTTTCAAGGAAGATGTCTTCGAGCATCGGGCCGGTGACACGGGTGACGATGAAGGTAATGAGGAGTGGTGATGCGATAGCGATCCAACCGTAGGGGAGGGGTAGGACCATAATCGCGAGCCCCCACCAGATGAGAGTTTCACCGAAATAGTTAGGCCGGCGACTGTAGCGGAAGAGGCCAGTGGTCATAAGTGTCGCGGGCTCAGTACCGGCGCGCTTGCGGCCGAGGAATTGATCGAGCTGGTAGTCAGCAATGCTTTCGTAGGTGAGCCCGAAGCAGTATACCAAGCCACCAATCACGGTGATGATGGTAAGACTTGTTTCAGTAGCACTCGCGACGACGACTGGTAGTGCGACGATTGCAATAATGATGCCTTGGAGGAGATTAATTTGTAAAAAACTTCGTATAATAAAATATGTCGTGCCGCGGGTTGACCACGCACGTCTCCAGGCAGCGTAGCGAGCGTCTTCTGGCTTACCATGATTCTTGCGCCAGATACGTACTGCGAGTCGAATTGACCACGCCCCTATCAGGATTGTAATCAGCCACGGAAGGATGGTCGTGGTTTTGGTAAGGAGAAGTAGACCAATTGCACAAAGCGTAAAGGCTGGGCCGTATGCAATATCCATGAGGCTGTTATCGGCACGCCACTGTGCGATGAGAAATACCCCTGCGACGTAGATCAGGAGAAGGGTACTGAATATACCCATGTTGATCAGTATAATTTCCATATACTTTTTAGTATAACAGATGCTACAATGCCAAGTACTGTATGCCAGAAGAAGAATCGCTTAAAAAGGCTGTGCCCAAAAAACGTGCTCCGCGCAAGCGTGTCACAACTCGTGCCCCAGTACCCGAGCCTGAAGAGGAAACGGTTGTTCGTAGTCGGACACCCAGGCGACAAAGCACCTCAGCAGCACGCACAACTCGGAGTAAAGAGCCAGAGGCGAAGACTGTGCCCTCCGAGCGACCAACGCGCAAGTCACCCACCCCGCTCTCTGATGAGGCAACCTTTGCCCGTCAGCTAAAACGGCAACGGATCATTTTGGCGAGTATCATATTTGTAGGCGTAACAGCTTCGGCCGGAGTTGGTTTTACCGATGAAGGTGCGGTAGATATCGAAGCGAGGATAGAAGCCCGCAATGAACGGATTCGTAATAACACTCCTACCGAGCAAGATTTGATGGGTGGTGTCGAGCCGATCACTACTGCGACGGCAAATTCTGCTCGGCCGGTGGAGGCTGATGGTGGTATGACTGGTCGTGGTACCGGCGGTCGAACACAGCAGCGTCCTGTATCTACTGAGGTGAAAACTGCAACAACTACCGTTGATGTGGTTTCTGATCAAGCGACGAGTACTGCGAGCACTACCGAAGAAGTGGCGCCTATCGTCACTGATGTGGCTGATGAGGCGGTGTCTGACCCGTTGACGCAAGACATTTCTGACACCGACAACCAGCTGGAAGAATTACCCGAGTAACATAGTCTTTACCATAGTGGTAGGTGATTTCTTCACCGGGTTTGATTGTACGTTTGGCAAAGATGAATATTTTTTGTTCATCGTCACTGATTTCAGGATAGGCATTTGGTCGACAACTGTGGTTGATGTACCTGGCGAGGTTTGTGCGGGGGCTACCGTCAATTGTCCATTCGTCATTTATCTCGAACAAATATTTCCCACCTCGGATTTCTGCTTCGGCGCTGGTGAGACGGTTGCCGGTGTAGTTGATGATGTGTGTCCCTTTTGTAATATGCGTGGTGGCAAAAAGCCCAAGGCCGGCTCGACTGCGTTTGACGGTATACATATAGTTGAGAATACGCGCACTAGTATACCAGCACTCTGCACAGGGTTGCGATATTTTTCCCAGGTAACTTGCTACAATGGATGCGTATGAGTCATGTTCTTGATAAGTTCATTCGCGCCGCAGATTATCTCTCCGCCGCACAGATCTATT
>CAYXOF010000059.1:0-5267 GCA_964466905.1 uncultured Candidatus Saccharibacteria bacterium
GACGGATAATATCATTGTACGTCACCGCGATCATGAGCAACATGAGAAGCGCAAACCCAATCAGATTGAGACGACCAGCCCACACGAGCGGAATGGTTTTACGGGTCACTGCTTCAATCGCCACGAATAGTAGCCGTCCCCCATCAAGAGCAGGAAATGGCAACATATTAATGACCGCGAGATTGAGTGAGATAAAGGCAGTAAAAGTCAAAAGTGCTACGAGTCCATATGAGGCGGCATCACCAACCATTCCTACAATCCCAACTGGCCCGGCCACCTGACTAAAGTCAGCCTCTCCGATGACCGTCTGCGCAATCAGTGTACCGAGTCCCCCGACTATGGTTACGAGGCCATAGACAGTCGCCTGACCAGCACTCTGCAGCGCTACAAAAAAGTTCTGACGGTCTTCTTCGATTAGGGTAAGTGATACGCCAACTGCAAACCGATCGGGATCGCTCGGAATAATATTCTGGACCGGTGTCAATTCTGCAGTCAATGATTCTTGGCCAATCGCATAGGTCACGACGATCGGATTTGGTTGCTGTGTTACCACGAACTCACTAAATGGCGTTGGCCGCAGATCAGCTAAGACCTGGTCACCGGAACTCACGGCCACAATACGCGCACCAGCGGGAAGCTGCGCGGCAGGACTACCAGGCAGGACCCCAGCAACGACAAGTTGGGCGGCTTCCGTGGCGTCAGATTCCGCTACCGGAGTGGCCACCCCCATCATAAAGGTCACGACAAATAGTGCGTACGCAAATAGTACATTCATCGTCACTCCAGCAATGAGGACAAGTGCCTGCGCCCACTTTGGGCGAGCACCAAATGAGCGCGACCGATCATCACCATCTACCATAGTTGGGTCTTCCCCATAAATTTTAACAAAACCACCGATCGGGAGCGCGTTAAGCGAGTATTCTGTTTCTCCTCTTTTTATCCCAAAAAGCTTTGGTGGAAAACCAATTCCGAACTCATCAACTCGCATACCAGTCTTCTTCGCGACAATAAAGTGTCCCCATTCATGGACAAGAATCAAGACCACGAGGACAATGAGGAAAAGGATAACTGACATAGCCTATTTTGCTAACTCGACTTCCTTCTTGGTGTAGAGACTATCGAGCGCGTGATTAGTAGCTTCTACAGACTTTTGTATCGAGTCTTTTTGTGCATACTTTTCGTCTTCACTAATGTCGCCGGCTTTTAGCGCTCTCTCTATATCTTTCATCACATCATCTCGAACGCCACGAACACGGATTTTTGCCTCTTCTAACTTTGATTTCGCCAGTTTCGTGAGTTGTTGACGTCGCTCACTTGAGAGCTCAGGAAAGATCACGCGCACTCCTGATGAATCAGTCGCCAACGCGACTCCGAGGTCAGCGTCGCGGATCGCTCGCTCAATCGCTGGTACCTGACTCGCGTCCCACGGAGACACCCTGAGTGTACGAACATCTTCGATACTGATGCTTGCCGTTTGATTAACGGGCATGAAACTACCGTAGCTTTCTACCTTAATACTATCAAGTAGAGCTGGGCTGGCCTGCCCAGTACGAATACCGGAAAACTCTCGACCAAGCCAATCAAGTACTTCTTGTAGTGCAGCATCAATACGTTCAGTCATAATCAAAACAAAACCAATCAAATAATTCCTGCGTAGTATACCATACACAATGGACTCTTTAGGTGGACGGCAAACAAAGTGCGATGTGCTCGCTCAAGAGCTTATTACTGGCTCCTCTCGTACCAAGTAATATATAGGCCACCTGAATGCTGTTTTTGGTTTGGCTCGAAAGCGCACTTCCACCTTCAGTGAGCCAGCGGCCAAGTCCTGCCTGCAGAGCAGTAAACCACTCAGTATTCTTAGTGCGATGATGGGTCTCTATGAGCGCCAGACGCTCTCGATACGACAGCTGCAAGAACTCAGTAAACTCATCAAAAATAGGTGTTCTAACATCTCTCACAATATGGCACCGGGACAAGACCGTCGGTAGTATACTTACTCCGGTACGAACAATGAATAAAATTTGCACACCTCGTGGCGGCTCTTCGAGTAACTTGAGAAGAGCCTGTTGTGCCTCAGCGGTAATTGACTCAGTCCGGATGATAAACTGCCTGGTCATTCCCTGCTGAGTTGCGGTTTGGTAGGCATGGTTCTTAAGTGATCGAGCATCACTAATACCATAGTGTGGGACCGTCACATCCAGTACTTCAGCATCTGCCGAGTGATCTACCACATACTGCACTGGCTCCTTCGTCCAAATAATTACTGCATGGTACTCCATGCTGAGTATTATGCTGTGGTACGTTTCTTTTGCAAGTCAATAATATGCTTAATGACCCGACGCAAGTAGTGTTCAAACGTCTCACCTTGCTCGTAGATAATCCCCTGTTCATAGCGCCACCCATTCATGTAGTCAGTAATACTCTGCTTGATTTCCTGCGTTGCTCCTTCAAATCTACCAGCGAGAAGTAGCGGGATCTGTAGACTTGATATCTTTTTGAAAAGCGGATGCTCCATCCCCTTTGGTCCCGTCCCAAACAATCCACTCTTTTTGAAGAGCGACCACTCTGACAGGAGTTGATTTAGACCATCGTCTACTTCTCGCGTGAACAAAGGATCACCTTTTATTGAGGCATTCTCAAGCGAGGTTGGATCAGGCAAATCAAGCGGGGTCAGTGGTCGGGGTGCGGTCTTCGTGATGGGTGCGACGGTCGTAGAAGCGTTTGGTGTATTTGAGGCTATCTCATGTGGTGATGGCTTTGTGGCCTGGATCACTGGTATAGCTACGGCAGGTGCCTTTGTCGGAGATATTGCTGCGGGTGATTCTTCAGAGGCAGGTACTGAAACAGGTTTCATACTCGGATGAGGAGGGGGCGGAGGGACTACGGTAGTATCGGCAGTATTTTTTGAAACAGGAGATTCATCTATAGCGGGCGCAGTAGTGGTCATTGGCGGAGTAACTGGTATTGGCGGTACCATTGTTGCGGGCTCAGCTACAGGCGTACGGGAAGGTTTAACGGGTACTTGTCGCCCGATCACCTCGGTCACTGCCTGGTACGCAGCTTCCAAACGATCCATGGCTGCGACCCCGGCACTGCCGCCATTAATTTTTTTCATTGCATCAAGCAGAGCACTCATGTATTCCCTCCCGACCGCGTTATCGATGTCTACCAAATTTACCGGATTACCCACCTTCTCGTTAACGAGCGCCTTAATTTCTCGAATCCGATTGAGATTCTTTTCGGTTAGATCTGGACTACCTAATGTCGGACTCACTGTTGATTGTGATTCTGACTGGGCGACACGTGTGATCTCAACTGGATCTCCCGCTACCGGTTCTTCTACTTGGACAGGGACACTTGCTTCAGGTGGAGCTGTTTGCGTCAGAGGAGTAATATCTGGCTCACTTTGCACAATTTCTGGCAGGTCATCAGGCGACGGTTGAGCTACTGGCGTGACTTGGTCATTTGGAATGTGTGGCGTGAAGATTGATACCGGTTCATCATCAACGTTCGTTTCAGGAACGACTGCGGCACTCACATCAATCCGCTTTTCATCTGACGTTAGCTCGGGTGTTGCTGCACCCTGTTCTTCGGTTGCTACCGATACCGTGCCAGTATTAGACGAATGCTCTGGCTCACTGACCGTCACAGCTGGCTGCGGAGTCGCAAAGGCAGGTCGGGGACGAACACTCCCAAATCGCAAAACTCGAACCGGAGGAGCCGGGATAGGCTCTGGCTCTGGCGAAGCAGGAGGTAGTGGCGGTTCTAATGTATACTCAGCAATCTTTCGCTCCAGTAGTGAACGGAGCGCTGCATCATCGTCTGAATTAGAGAATTGAAATACTAAGTCACGGAGCTCGTTTTTTTCCTCAGATGTAAGAGCACTTACCCGCACTGCCACCAGAAGCTGGGCGACACCTATTTGTGAATGTAAATCAAATGAACGAGCAACCTCAGGTTGCGAAGAACGTATATCTGCCATATCACTACTATCATACCACCCTCAGGTGCACCCACACGAAAGATACATCACGATACCTGTGTATAGTTAACTCGAAGCTCCGGTTCGTCTTTTCACTTCTTCATATAAGCACCACCGTTGCCACAAATCAGCGAATGTTGTCGTTTCTCGATACGGCAACACATCCTGCATCCGCAACAACATCTCGTACCATCCGTCAGCAGAAGTGAACGCCTCATATTTGAGTTCGAGGTCAGAGAGAGTGCGTCGTAATTCATCCCGATTACGATGCCGTAGTAACTCAATATCTCGGACAGACATCCCCTTTAAATACTCATACATACTTTTGAACTCACTCGTCTTACTCTCTATCCAGTCATAGTTCTTTGCTTCCAGAGCAGTTGCTTGTCGCTCTACTTTCTTTTCAAACACAGACACTGGCCCGTACCACTCTTGGATCAATTTTTCAATCTTCGGGTGTCGCATGTATTGTCCAGATTGATCGGGAGACACCGTAGCCAATACCTCCGACAGTGCTTTGGGTTCAGGTACTGTATCAATCGACGTGTCTACCTCAGGTGGCACATCCGGAGTGTTGTTACCCGGTACATCAAGCGCACTATCCGTATGGGACACCTCGGTTGCAGCTGCTGTCTCATGTGTCTCAGGAATGGTCGACTTATCAATAACTTCTGACACAACACTTGCATCATTGACCGGGTTAGTTGCTGGCGAGGGTGAAGGTTGATCTACCTCGACGAGCTTTTCCGTATCAGGCTGAGGATTTTGTAATAGTAACGTGATCTCCCCTACCGTTACGACAGTCACACGGTTTGTTATTTTTGTTAACGCTCGTGATACCGCCTCTGAGAGTTCATCGGGCGTGCTATAGGGTTTTGCTGTTAGTTGTGTCGTGGCAGCGCCCCGTATGGACGACATGATTTGCGTCATTGGTACAGATATGGGCAATGGTTTGATGGTAATATTTGATAACTCAAGCGTAAGGGTATTCTCCCCTGCCTCACCTTGATGTGCGATCGTCACCGCAATATCTGACACATCATATGCTTCAGGCGCCAGCGATATCTCAATCATTTGATTAAGTCGTGTTGCATGCTGTTGGAGCTGTACAGTTTCGTCAGCAGTCAACCCTTCTTCTGGCACAAAACCTACTACTTTTAATATCTTCTGGAGCAACGCTTTTGCCTCTGGATTGGTCTTGATTCGACCGTCATGAAGCTGTAGCTCAAGCGCCTCCCTGAAGGACCGAGCCCCAAAGACACCCTGCGGACCCGCCACCGGT
>CAYXOF010000060.1:0-5151 GCA_964466905.1 uncultured Candidatus Saccharibacteria bacterium
CACCACCGACCGTGAGGGTCGTACCCGAGGCTTGGGTAAAGCTCGCGCCGGTGACGAGCGACACATCATTAATAGCAGTCGTGGTCGCAATTTCCCAACCACCACCTACCCCATCAAATACCAAGTTGTAAAATTCAACGCCACCGAAGTCGATTGTCTCAATACCATCGGTACTGTTAAAGCGGACGGTGCCATTTCCTGGTACAAACACTCCCGCTGCCCCAAAGGCAGAACCACCGATCGAGAAGGTGTCACTTGGCGCCGTCAGCCTCGCACCTTGCAGTATCACATCTCCGTTCGCCTCAGTATGTACTTCATTGAGGGTAAAATCAGAAATCGATCCAATGAGTGTTTCAGTCGACGTCGCATAGAACGTGGCAGGGTTCGATTGATTCTGATATTCGATTACGTACCACGCCGCACTACGGTCAGTCGTTGAAAACCGTACTTCATCGAGTACACCATCAAAGTTATTATTCGTCCGCCATCGTCCAATGGAGATACCGTAATTACTAACGTCCTGGGTATTGAGTGCGCCCACCACTTCACTTCCCACCAACGATCCATTACCAAAAGTGCGGGACGTAGAACCATCGTAGTCAAGCGCCAGGTGGTACCACTGCCCCGTTGTACCAAAGGTGAAATCATAATCAGGCGTACCAAAATGTTGCGCCCTCCAGAGACCGGTTGAGTTTTGGACCCGTAATGAATAGTCTTGTCCTGTCGCAGAACCGCCCACATTCCACAACCCTCCATTATCACTAAAGGATTCTACACGTGCCCAAGCAGATACTGACTTCGTACTGGCGCCTGCCATACCAGTAATCATCGGTACATTGAGGGCAATAAAGTCTTTCGTGACACTGTTCTCAAAATCCTGACCCTGTCCCAGTTGACCAGTCGCCACCGCTGGCACCAACGTCGCATTACCACCTCCTCCCTGCGCGTCATAGCCATTGCCTGTACTATCGAGATACTCTGCTCCATCCCCCACACCTGTTTCTTCAAGGTGAAATACCGCACCATACCCATTCGTCCAAACGTTATTACGACCATACGTGTCTGATGGTAGATATGCCTCAGCAGCAAGATTGTTGTAGTACACGTAAAAGGTGTTGGTCGAAGTACTACTGAGCGTATCAGTCTTAAAGTGCAGCTCACCTGTTTTTGTACCTGAGTCGAACGTTACTAATTCGTATGGCAACTCTGTCTCACCGTCTCCGCTAGTGATACGGATGTCTCGGCCATCGCTCGCAACATCAGTCCAGAATGCATTACCGAGCGTAGCCAAATCAACATACACTGGAAAATCAGTTACCGTGTCGGGTACCACCGAACTTGGAATTGTCAGCTTCATTCGATCATCCCAGGCTGTGTCGTACCAACCAAAACTCGGTTGGTTACCGAAAATAACTGTATTGAAATGTGATCCATTCGTGGTCACGAGTTCATTACGAGGAGAGGTGAAATGAACCGTTCCGCCATTATGAACAAAATCTCCACCACCACTCACTGCCAGCGTGCCACCAATAGACAAAGTGCCACTGGGGAATGTCACCGAGCTCCCCGTGATAACCATATCATTTGTGGTGGTGGCGGTGCTATCCACAAACGACCACGAGCCAGCCCCACTAAAGCGTACATTATAAAACGCATTCAAAAACGTGGTGCCTTGTAGCTCAATCGTCTCCGTCCCTGCCCCCGTAAACGCCACTTCACCATTATTATGCATGAATATGCCATGGTTGATGAACGAACCAGCGACATTGAGTGTACCAGTGGGTAGTGCGATCGTACCAGTCGCAATTGTAAAGTCATTATTCACGACGACTGTTGGTTCAGTGAAGGCAGCGGTGGTGGTCGCGTCATCGAATATAAATTTATAAAATGCTGACCCGCCGGTTGTAATCGTGTGTGACGGGGTATCAGGCACTAAATCCGGGACATATGTTTGTACAGTACTTGTTGCATAAAAGCTTGTCGGGGTCCGTTGATTACTGTACTCAGCTTCAACCCACTCAATCGTACGGGAAATAGTTGTAAATCGTAGCTCGTCTAGTTCTGCTTCGATTGATCCAGCGGTTGTATACCGACCAATTTGGAGTGGACCAGCGGTGGGATTATCAACCTGTAGCGGCGTCGTATCACGCACGAGCGAGTTCTCGTACACATACATAGTGGCTCCGGTAGAAGTGGGGGCAACCGTAGTGAAATGAACCCAATTCGTCGTATCGCGTGGAGTGTACGAATAGTTGGTACCGCCGGCTGACGAACCAAAGCGGTGATAGCCAGTGGTACCAGAATACCACGGCATGTAATTGTAATCATTGCTCGTACCCCATGCCCACAGAGCCTCACTGCTCGCGGCCGGCAGCTTATACCAACCAGAAGATATGATTGGATCACCCGCTACCCAATTCCAACTCCCCTCCCGCAAGATACCAGCACTGCCCAGCAACGAAAGCGCCTGACTGAACTGGCCAGAAGAGGTAGCGAGATCAGCCCCCTCCACCACGAGTGAATGCCCATTGCCTGTAGCATCATCCGCGAAAGCGGTCACCGTAAAGATTTCATCTTCAAAGTGATACACCGCTTCATACTCGGCCCACACTGCTTGTCGTCCATACTGATCAGTCGGTACATACGCTGTCGCTGACGGATTATCAAAGTACACAAAGAAGTAGGTAGTAGTGGCACTGTCAACGAAGTCAGCCAAGAAGTGGAGTTCTCCAGTATCATTCATCGTATCAATCGATACCAGATCATGTGGTAGCTCGGTTTGACCATCACCGCTCGTGATTCGGATGTCGCGACCGTCACTTGTTACGTGTGACCAAAACTCATCTCCGAGTGTCGACAGATCTATGTAAAGGGGGAAGTTAGTTAAGTCTGCTGGTACTTCAGTATAATCAACGCCAATCATCATGCGACGATCAAAATTACTATCAACATACCAATCCTGTGAACCCGGTACGACCGGAGGATATGTTCGCGTATCAGCGACGAACTCAACTATCCCACTCTGTGCAGTAAAGGTACCCGTATTGATGAAGTCACCACCGACAGATATCGTCTGTCCACTCGCTCCGGCGAGTGTATCATTACTTCCGATCAATATATCGTATGCGGCGACACTCGTCTGTGTCGTGACAAAGGTATTTGCACCATCAATCACGACACTGCCCACGTACTGCTTCGTTAGATTATCATCACGCCAGGTCTTTGCGCCGGCTCCGTCAAAGGTGGTTGTGCCTGTGCCGAGCCACACACCCGCGGAACCAGTCGTGAGATTACCCGCGATAAAGATGGCTTGGTCGGTTCGGTCAAGGGTGCCGCTCGCTACCGTGAGACTACCAGAAAGATCGAGGTCTTTTGGTAACACAAACGTTGCGTCACCCGCTCCCGAACCAAAGCTGAGAGTGTGGAATTGTAGTGTGGCTGATGGTGAGATAATTGTCTCAGTGCCCGTTGCTGCTGTGAAGTTTACGACTGAACTCCCAACGGTTGTCGTTGCGTAATTGATCCACGATCCAGCTACGTTGAAAGTGTTACCACTCATCGTAAGTGTACCCTCATTGACGATATCGTGCATAGTGACTGACACGGCAGTAGAGGTAGCAGGCACATAGGTGCTATCCAATCCGATATACAGATTCGCTTCACTACAAGTACCCACGGCACACACCAGAAGATTATTTGCTCCATCAACATTAAAGAAGATATCCTCATCGGCAGATGTTGAATTATCGTATTGTGCCAAGTCAGCATTAGTGATAAACCCGGCATTATCAGCCGCGAGGGACAAGTGTTGCTGAATCAAACGTACACCGGTCATATCTCCGACGCCACTATAGGTAAAGGCAGCAACCGCTTCCTCAACCTCCGCTGCGCCATCTACCCATACCGTCACGGTGTCACCAGCAAACGCAGTAATATTATTGAAAGTCCACACTCCCGCGACTACACTACCGGTTCCAATAACAGGCACACCATTGACCGCCGCTCGAATCGTCCCGGTGGCGACTGGTGTAATCCCATCGTATTCGACGAGCGTTCCTGACATATTGACTCCTTCACTCCACTCTAGTTGCCAATCGTTCAAGGTGGGACAGTTGCCTACACTACACGTAAGCGTAGCTCGTGCCCGAATCGTACCGTAGGTTAAAATGTCGAGATCAGTCAAATCAATCGGAGTTGTAGTGGTACCTACACTGTTGCCAGGCAAATCACCGTTTGGAATCAGTGCATAGACGCCAGGTGATACTTCATACTCAATTTGTACAGAAATTGAACTTGCACCGGGGGTCGTAGCAGACCAGGCGAAGTTGGAGTATTTTGGTCCACCCCCGTCACTGAAGATGATTGGCTCACTTGTAATAGTCCCTGACAGTCCTAGTCCGTCATCTCGTGCAATCAAACCACTCGTCGCTTCAAACACCAACGCAGCCACCTGCTCGGCCGAGCCGTGTCCTCGGTCTGCATTAGTCGTGCCGTTAAATCCATCTTCGTCGATGGCGACTGATATATTATTTACGGTAGCAGCGGCACTCGTACTACGCATAGCAAATCCACCATCAGCACCAGTGTTCGTCTGTTGTTGTACAACAGTGACTTGAGGCGTACTAGGAAAGGCCGAGGTAAATCCTAACGTATATACCGCGTTTGTTACGTTATTACCCAGTGTACGAGCAACATCAAATTCCGAGCTATTGTTCGTCGCGTGTACTGGCTGAATCGCAATGTAGTCCACATCTTCAGGGTCATGTACTGGTGGATTATTAAAGTTCAGGTTAAGAAATAATCGTACCTCACCATTAGCCGGAGCGGTGTTTTTACTCGTACCCGAATACACACTGGATATCAGCCAACCAGGATCATTATCACTCGTCACGGTAGTGAAGACTGCTGGTGCAGTACCCACAAATGGCGGTGTGAAGGACACGACAGTGCCACCCGGATTGGCCAAAAGATTCTTATTCGTAACTGCAGAAACTGTCTCTGTACCGGCCACTACTCGAGCTCCGCCGTCAATGACGTAGTCTCCTGCTTCCATCACCACATAGTCAACGACGGTACTACCACCAATAGTGTTATTGTAATTAGTAGCTCTTACCTCGAAAGAATTGGCAGTCTTGTTACGCACCCGACTGG
>CAYXOF010000061.1:0-5088 GCA_964466905.1 uncultured Candidatus Saccharibacteria bacterium
TATCACCCTTGAGAATCGTCCAGACTTGCGGAATTTCATCAATCGAAAGCTTTCGCAGGACCGCTCCGACCCGAGTCACCCGGTTCCCTTCCTTCGCATCTTCGGTCGTCCAGGTAGCACTCGCACTGCGATTTTCAGTCATTGTGCGTAGCTTATACACAGTCACTGGCAGATTAAACCGTCCGATGCGTTCTTGGGTGATAAACAACTCTCCTTTCCCTTCTAGGCGCATCGCGAGATAAATAAATGGTAACAAAACTAGAAAGATGAGGCCGAGCAAGATACAGGCAACGATATCAATCGCTCGTTTAGCCGTGTCATATATGAGACTTTTTGATTGTGAGACGTGGGTGATGAACCATTCATACCGCAGCGCTGAGAGCGGAACACGGTCAAACGTATCTTCGTAGACTTTATAAAAGTCAAGGAACGTGAGTTCGAATTTCACAAACGCTAAGTCAAATAATTTTGGCAGTACCGAGGCGGCATAGGTACTACTTGGATTTGCAACAATAATTTCTATCCGTTCTTTCTCAATGAGACGAAGGAGCTTGGTCTCAAAATCAGGTGTCGTCTTCGCTGTGGCTTCATCGATTAATCGGTGGAAAGAATAATTATACCGATCGTTATTGTTGATCTCATCGACCAGCTCAACTGCTTCTGGGCCATCAGCCAACAAAATCGCACGGTGGAGCGTCTTTGGGGAGACATACTGAAAGAGGTACATGCGCCATACCGTAAAAAGTACAATGGAGATGACGAGATAAATCACGAGATTAGTCTTCGGAGCAATCCCAAACGGAATAATAAAGAACAGGAGCGCTGCAATGAGGATATTAACGACTTGAGTGTTTAAGATCCGACTAAATAATAGGGTTTTTAGAAAAATCGTGTGTTTGTCGTACAGACCAGCAATGTAGAAAATAAAGAGCCAAACGGTCGATATAATGAGAAAAGGTCCGAGGTGAGATGCAAAGAGCTCGGTCGAAGGAAATTCAAAGTAGCGAACGAGCAGTGTCAACCATAAACTAACCACAAAAAGGAGGATGTCTACCCCCAAGAGAATCAGTAATTCGCGTGTCCGTTCACCCATGAAAGTTGTCTGTATGGTACCCCGAATCAGGAAAATAGCAAGAAAGATAAGGTTTTAAGGGCGCATGTATGCTAC
Organism: uncultured Candidatus Saccharibacteria bacterium; assembly: GCA_964466905.1. GTDB lineage: Bacteria > Patescibacteriota > Minisyncoccia > Phycocordibacterales > UBA918 > OLB19. The sequence goes on from CAYXOF010000061.1 coordinate 1,169, forward strand.
GCTAGGAGGTAATGTCGACACCAAGCGCAGCACCAAAGAAAGTATTGTTTCTCATCACCAAATCCAATTGGGGTGGTGCCCAGCGCTACGTCTACGACCTGGCGACCCACCTTGATCGCGGAGAGTTTGAGCCCGTGGTGGCACTTGGTGGCAACGGGGTACTCGCAGACCAACTCACCCATGCTGGCATCCGAGTGATCTCACTTTCGTCACTATCGCGAGATATTTCACTCTCAAAAGAAGTGCGTTTTGCACACGAGCTCTGGCATATACTCCGCACTGAACGACCAGTGATCTTTCACGTCAACAGCTCAAAAGCTGGTGGGGTTGGCACCTTCCTCGGGCGACTCGCTCGTGTTCCGCGAGTCATCTTTACCGCCCACGGTTGGGCCTTTAATGAAGACCGTCCCTGGTGGCAACGTGTCATCATCAAATTTTTTCATTGGCTCACCGTCCTGTTTTCCCACAAAACCATTGCGGTCTCGCGCGCCATTATCACCCAGATGAATTGGCCTGGTGCGCAAGCAAAGATGAAGTTGATTCATCCGGGGCGAACCATTGGAGCAATGTTTACCAAATCCGAAGCGCGTGCACACATCGTGAGCATAACACCCACACTTACCCCATTTCTTACCGATCCTTGGCTTGGTTGTATCGCTGAACTACATCCCATTAAACGCCACGCGGTGCTCATTGCCAGCGTCGCCCTGCTCGTCACCTCGCACCCACGACTCCGACTCATTATCATCGGTGAGGGGGAGGCACGCCGCTCGCTTGAAACACTCATCACACAACACAACCTTGAGGAGCATGTATTCCTTGTCGGCGCCATTCCCGAAGCTGCCCGCTTTCTAGCAGCCTTTGATCTATTTGCTCTCGCTTCAAAATCTGAGTCCTATGGCTATGTGCTCCATGAGGCAGCGCTTGCCCACATACCAATTGTGGCCACAAACGTCGGTGGTATTCCTGATATCATCACCCACGAAGAAACTGGTCTGTTAGTAGCACCCGACGACCACACTGCCCTAGCGACCGCCATCAACCAACTCCTGACCACACCCACCACCGCTCTGAGCTACGCGAGGCAGGCAGCCGAAACACTGACACCGCGATCAGTCCAAGCCATGACCGACGCCACCACTACCCTCTACACGCTACGCCTCTAAGATAGACGTATCGATCTGTTGTCGACCCACACTCACGTACCGTCGCATTCCCATCACCATACCAACCGCAATGAATTCAGTGAGTAAGTGAGAACCGCCATATGATAAGAACGGAATGGTAGTACCAGTGACTGGTAAGAGCCCGATGTTCATACCAATATGTACAAAAAAATGACTCATAAACAAAACCGCTACTCCGGCAGCAAAGAGACGCTCAAAATTAGTCGCCGCCCGGAGCGCATGCAATAGGAGGCGCCAAATCACAATCCCAAATAAGAGAAACAGGAGCATCACTCCCAAAAACCCCCACTCTTCAGCATACGCCGCAAAAATAAAATCAGTCTCGTACTCTGGTAAAAACAAAAACTTTGACTGTGTACCATAGCCAATACCCTTCCCGACCACTTCCCCTGAGCCAATCGCGACGGTTGATTGGTACGCATTGTATCCCGCTCCCTGGATATCGGATAGCGGATCTAGAAATGTCTGAATTCGGGCTTTTTGATAATCAAAAAATACAAACTGCCACATCAACGTGAATGCAACGGTGCCCAAAACAAAAACCGTCGCCAAGTGCTTGAGCTTAATGCCTGACACCAAAACCATCCCCAGCCAAACCAGGAAAAGAATCATGGCCGATCCAAAGTCAGGCTGGATAAACACCAGTCCGAAAATGAGTGCGGCATAAATACCTGACACGAGAATATGCCTGAAGTCACTGATCTGCTCGTGTCGTTTGGCAAAGTATTTGGCTAAAACTAAAATAAGTACGAGCTTGGCTGGATCCGCTGGCTGGATCGAGAAAAACCCCAAGTCAAAACGACTCTGCGCACCAAGGGTAATCTCGCCGACCAAGAGCACAAGACCGAGAAGAATGACGGTACTTAAAAATAAAGCAAACGTGATGTTACCAGACCGCAAGAATCGGTAGTCTGGCACACTGCTAACAAACAGTGCAATCGTAGCAATGCCGATCCACACTATTTGTTGCTCAAAGAAAAAGGCATCGCCAGTCGGTGAATACATCGTTACCCACCCCAAACCCGTAAGCGCAATCACCGCCGCGAATAAGATACCATCGAACCCGGCAAAGAGTGTACGGAGCTGTCCCATCGCTCTATTCTACTTGAGACAGCTAACACTCGCACTTGTATCGCCTACCGAAGTGGGGTGAAGTTGGTACTTGTTTTCGGGATGATATCGATCCGTGTCGGACCAACTTCACAAAGATCAGTGCTGATCTCTTGATAGATACGGGCCAGATCTTGACCCGAGGGAGCAATAAACGCCTTACTCGGCTCGTCGACGAGCGCCGTAATGAAGCTGGCATTCACTCCAGCACCAAGACCGATCGCATAGATATCAGCGCCAGTAGCCCGCAGAGCAGCGGCAGCGGTGATTGCTTCACTTGATACATCATCAATATCAGGAGCAGTCGGTAAGCCATCTGTCAGCAAGACCACCACTCGCCGCGCGTCTTTATTGTGTCGAGCACTGCTGAGCTCCTCAGTCGCTCGACGAATACCATCCATGGTGTTCGTGAACCCCGTCTCTGATGCTGGGTCAATCACAAGATTACGGATCGTATCTGCGACTTGAGTTGATGCTCCGCTCAGTGGCGTCACAAGTTCTGCGTCGGTCGCAAACGTCACAACACCAACGAGGTCAGTCTGGCGTAGCTGCTCCACAAATGCAGCCGCTGCGGTCACCGCATCAGTGAGAGGTTGTGGTGGGGTATCACCATCATTATTCATACTACCCGAAAGATCGATCGCCATAATGACATCAGAGGGTACCTCGCAACTTCGCACGGTCTTCGCAATTGAATTCGGCCACGTAAACACGACTGTCTCACTACTCCGGCCACGCAATTGGTCAATAAACGTTTGTGAGGCCGTCAGTGGCTCACCGAGTGAATTGAAAATAGTCGCAACCACCTCAACCTCACCGACACCAGTCAGTTCACGATTCTCAATCACTGCGTCCAGGCGAGGACTCGTGTCAGTATCCTTTAAGACCAGATCTGTGGTCCGGAACTGCTCACGGCCGAGGGCGGCAGGTTGCCATACCTCTACCGCATCAAGTCTGATCGACGTATCTGTGACTGCTTGTCGACTGTCGGTAAAGATGCGACCTTCAAAGACCGGGTAGGTACTATTCGGCGGAAGAATCGTCGTACCTGAGCGACTGGCCACGACCACACCATTATTTGTAAGTTCAAAGGTGTAGCGTAGCTGACGGGTCGCCGCTACAGCATTTTGATTTTCGATATAGGCAACCGCATTATATTGTCCTGGTTCGATCTCAAAACTATCAGCCCAGCGGATCACTGGTGGCGTGACATCGATACTACAAATTCGTACACAAGCTCCACCACAATCTATCCCTCGCTCTCCAGCATTTTGTTTACCATCAAAACACCCTGGTGGCACATAGTAATTCGTGAAATACACGAGCACACCAATACAACTAACAATAGTGAGTGCGCCGGTTCCATAGTAAAAGCGACGAAAGGCCGCCCATGGTCGAAAATTCGTCATGTTCGTATTGTACCAGATCAGATCATAGGGATTAGATTCGCACGGGTACAAACGCACATGTACAAACACCCCTCATGCTGAGGGGGTTTGTACAGGTGTTCGGGCAATAAAAAAATCCTAAATGTTGGCGTGAGAAAGTCTGGGAGACTTTCGCAAGACCTTGCCAGCTAATTTCTGAACACCTGGAAGAAAATAGCGACAAGGTATACAGCTC
>CAYXOF010000062.1:0-4918 GCA_964466905.1 uncultured Candidatus Saccharibacteria bacterium
TTCATCGCGGGCATCCCCTTTACCTTGATCTTTATTTTGTTTGCTTCGCTGTTGGTTGCGCTGGGTTTTATACCGCTCTTAGCTGCTGGGTTCCTCCGCCGCCGCAGTACGACCAAAATGGAGCAACTGCAAGTAGCATATAGCCATCAATTTGAAGAGTGGTATCGACGTAAGCTCAGTGTGCTGTTGCGGAGTCGCTCACGGAAATGGTTATTCGCCGGGCTGCTGATGGTAGGGTTTGTATCGGCAATTGCCTTAGTGCCTGCCGGATTAGTGAAGGTAGTATTTTTTGAGCAATCCGATGCAGAAGCCATTTTCGTAGAAGTGGAGTTACCAGAAGGAACGATCAAAGAAACGACTGATATTGCCGTTCGTCGAGTAGAGGATATTCTCTATCAGTATCCAGAGTATATTGAAGCCTTCTCAGTCACTATTGGTGCTGGTAGTGCCTTCGGCGCTGGTGGTAGTAATGAAAAACTTGCAAATGTCTACATTGCGCTAACTGATGAACGGAACAAAACAAGTACTGAGGTGACTGAGTTACTCCGCGCTGACTTTAGTCAGTTGAATGATATTTTGGTTACTATCAGTCAACCAAGTAATGGCCCCCCAACCGGATCTCCGATTGGCGTGAAGCTGCTTGGCGATGACTTAACTGCTCTGTCAGATGCCGCGACGATTATTGCTCGTGAGCTTGGCACTATTCCCGGGACTGCCAATATTCGTACGAGTACCAATAATAACAGCACAGAGATAGTCCTCACACTTGATAAGGCAAAAACCGCTGCGGTTGGACTTGATCCACGGGTCGTCTCGGAGACGTTACGCAGTGCTGTATTCGGTTCCGACGCGACGTCCCTAACGTCACTCACTGATGACACTGACGTGGTGGTACGGCTAAACCTTACGACCGAAGACTATATTGATCCAGCACAAGCAAACTACACCACGCTCGACACACTTAAAAACATTCAGCTCGCCACCCCACGTGGTGATCTCATTTTGCTTGAGTCGTTGGTGGAAAGTTCATTGCGCGAGTCAAGTACGGCGATTAACCACGAAGATCAGGAACGAATTGTGTCGGTCAGCGCTGATACAACGGCCACCGGGAATGTGCGTGAAATTAATGCTGAACTGACGAGTCGACTTGAGACACTCACACTACCGGCAGGAGTAACGGTGTCACTTGGTGGCGAAAACGAAGATTCCGATCAAGCTTTTGGTGAGCTCTTCTTGGCCCTTATCGTCGGTATCATACTTATGCTTGCGGTGCTTGTACTGCAATTTGATTCCTTCCGGCACACGTTTTATGTACTCTCGATCCTGCCGTTCTCACTCATTGGCATTCTCTATGGACTCATGGTAACGGGGAGCGCACTCTCCTTCCCTTCCATTATGGGCTTCATTGCCCTCTCAGGTATTGTGGTGAATAACTCAATTCTCTTGATTGACCAAATGAATCAGCTCAGGCGGAGAAACCCTTCACTTGGTATTCAGTCAGTTGTGATCGAAGCAGCAGTGAGTCGCTTACGACCGATTCTACTTACGTCACTGACCACCATTGCTGGTATGATTCCCCTACTCTACACAGATGATTTGTGGATTCCGCTCGCTACTGCCGTGATGTTTGGTTTGGCATTCTCAGTCGTCATTACCCTGATCCTGATTCCCGTCATTTACAGTAAGTACCCAGGAGAAGTCCGTTCATAGTAATGAACGGCAATGCAAATGGAACACAAAACGTACGCCCTCAAGTGCGTACGTTTTGTGTTCGTTAAGGCACTACTGCACCTGCTTTCGCCGTCGTGCCACTTGCAACGCCATGACCCCATTAACGAGTCCAATCGCCGAAATAAGTGCAGTGAGGTACCCTAAGCTGAATTGCAAAAGCGTAAAGTCAACTAAATCAAGACCAGAGAGTGCAGCAAGGACCCCAAGAGTATACCAACTCCCAGCCTGAAGGGCAGGACCAAATGTGCTTGGCATGAGGTGGATAGTCATTAACAGTGCGTTTATAAATAACACTGCCAGGACCAATAATTGTGCGATGTGAAATGTAGTGATTGCCGGTACCCCATAGGCTACATAGGTGTGCATAAAGAGAGCAAGCGTTGTTGCCAGAATGAGGAGCATAGCAATCCGTAAGACGATGTAGACGACTCCCATCATCCGTCGTTCGTCTGGCTCGATTTTCCCATCAGCGATAGCCACAAAAAAGTTTACAATTGCGAGCGTAGAAGATCCGACGCCGAGTGATGTAGCGAGGGCTTGTATAATACTCGTGAGCGTGATGATAAATACCATACGTACATCCTAGCAGATTCTGTGCTTGGTACGATCGGCAAACTGTGTATTGATGCGGTGTGATAAACCTTGTATGCTTCTCTATATGCTACATAAACGACATCTATTCTTCGACATGGACCAAACCATTGCCCCAGCCCGCGAGCCAATCTTACCTGAGATGTTTGCATTGTTGTCTGCTCTCCCGCATGACATCGTCATTGTGTCAGGACAAGAAGTGCCAAAAATTGTTTGGCAAAGCAATGGCTTGCCAGCCTTTACTCTTGGCCAGAATGGCAATCACGCGACCGATGTCGAGGACAATGAGCTTTGGCATGTTCCCCTTGATCCTGCACACCGGGCTGAGATCATGGAGCATATCAACCAAATCGTTGCGTTACTTGATCATGACCTCAATCATGAGTGGACGCCGATCGAGGATCGTGGTGCGCAAATCACCTTCAGTCCAATTGGTAACACTGCCCCAGTGGAAATTAAACGAGCGTATGATCCAGACCGGCAGAAGCGAGAGGCGCTCATGGCGCAAGTACCATTTGAGTCGAAAGAGTTGATTGTAAAGATTGGTGGTTCAACTAGTCTCGATTATATCCATAAAGATCGACATAAAGGAACTAATGTCGCTCGTCTCATTGCGCATTGCGGCTGGGACAAGGATGCCTGTGTCTATTTTGGTGACGGGTTATTCCCAGGAGGAAATGATGAGGCGGTGATTGGAGTGATTGATACAGTTCCCGTCCGTGACCACCTTGATACGTATGAAAAACTCAGAGAATATTTCGTCCCTCGTACGTTAGAGGAGTGACCACGCAATCGCAAAGTAAATACACAAGCTTGATAAGTCGCGCACAACCGTAGCGAGAGGTCCGCTCGCGATGGCTGGGTCAAACCGTAGTCGAAGGAAAGTAATCGGTAATACAACTGCCACCAGAATACTGAAATAGACAGTCCCAATAATCGCGAGTGCGAGGATCGTACTAATGGTAAATGATCCAAGCCACCAGTACGTAATAGCGAACAAAGCTCCGCCAAGCAGTGCGCCCATGACGCTCGCTATTCCCATTTCACGTAGTAACAACCGACCGACCGCCAGATCCGGCTGTAGGGTGAGTGAGCGAATAAATACCATCTGCGTTTGCGATCCGACAGCATCAGCGATGTATACAATGGCACTATTGTAGCACTTGAAAGTAAAAAACAACTATGCTCATGGCTTGCGCGATAGTGCTGCTACTCATATTAAATCTGCTACACTTACCTCAAGTGTTTAATACCATAGGTATGAGAATGTGTACTCAGAAATGTATCATTTGGCTGTGTGCATTGATTGTTGTCGCGCTTTTGCTTGGATTGCTGCTCCGCACCACAGGCGTCACCGTGAGTCCGCTTACGGAGGCAGATGCGATGCGTCAGCTGGCAATAATGCAACAGCAAACGACACACGCTCCGTTCACATCGGATGGATGCTCCGGGAACGTTTCAGCGGGGTGGAAGCAGGTCATTCAGTTATTATCGGAAACATCGGAAGAATTTAGTCGTACGTATGCCAATGCAGAATCAATTCCGTTTGAGTCTGCGTGTATTGCTCACGATCAGTCTTATCATCTGGGAAATGGAGGCTATGTTGGTCGTTTGCGAGCTGATATGAAACTACGTACTGATATCATTGAGTATGCAATTACCAATGTCTCTACCATTAAAGAACGAACCGGACTCACTACAGACGAGCAGGTGATTTTTCTGTACGAAATACTTGCTGAGGCGGTTTATCGAGGCGTCAGGCTCGGGGGTGCACCGTGTACCGGAATGCCCTATGCCTGGGGGTATGGGTACGGTGGTGGAAGTTGCGCCACATCAGCGTTGTAGTAAGGGTGATAATATTAATTAGTTACTAATCATGGTAGGTAATACAAGGACTCTGATTCATTCAGGTAGACTTGCACAACACTGATGCTAAACACTCACTCAGTGTAATTCACCACATCCTCGTCCTAAAATGAGGGCTCACGCCCACCTTATATTCCTTGAGGTAATATCTATCCTCCAGCAGGACATGACTTTATAATAAGCAGTGGACCCTAGCGGACTTGAACCGCTCGCCTCATCCATGCCATGGATGCGCTCTACCGGATGAGCTAAGGGCCCGAACTGTGCGGGAGATTGTAGCATATGTATCAATTCATGCCACGTTATAACTCCCCCACACCGCCCTAATCAGTTAGAATAAATCAGATTCCTCGAAATGCCCCCCGGGACTAATGTCGTACACGTGGGCGGGAGTGAGGATGAACACTCCCTTCGTGACTCGCTCAGGATTTTGGTTTTGCACAAACGCGACGCCTTCAGCAAAGCGATCGTCACGTGTATGGTACGTAACACTACCCTTGATTTGTACTCCCACCATATCAGTCCAGGCAGTGAGCGCTGTAGTCGGTTCGGCAATAATGTTTTCGACTGTTTTTCCCATGAAGAAATCGAAGAGCCAAATTTCAGTCTCAGTGACGTTAATCATTGACACAGGGATAACGTTCAGACCGGCCGGCCCCGTCGTCGCTAAGGCTTTTGCGGCTGCTGTAACGAGACATTCCTGTACGGCGGGAGATAAGGTGTGTGACAT
>CAYXOF010000063.1:0-4781 GCA_964466905.1 uncultured Candidatus Saccharibacteria bacterium
TTCTTCCAACCCTCACCCACGCACAAGTCACCCCTGACGATCCTGGCAACTTCATCACTACCGGGGACACCGAGAACCCTGGTAGCTCAAACAGTGATCAGATTACAATCCCTGGTACCGGTGGTGGCTATAACTACGCGGTCTACTGGGAGTCTCTCACCGATAGCAACGCAACTGGTACCGTAGCCACTACCACCGCTAATACTCTCACCATCACCTTCCCAGTTCCCGGACAGTATGAGGTGCAGATTGCGGGGGAGTTTCCGCGGATCATTTTTCTCATAGGTGGTGATAAAGAAAAGATATTAACGGTGGAGCAGTGGGGGAGTATTGCGTGGACGAGTATGGACGGTGCTTTTTCTGGCTGCTCAAACCTTCGTGTTCCCGCGACTGATGCGCCTGATTTGAGTGGTGTTTCATCAATGCGATACATGTTTGTAAATGCAGATTCTTTCAATGAAGACATCAATCACTGGATTGTGTCTAATGTGACTGATATGGGATACCTTTTTCAAGGTACTGCACTGTTTAATCAGCCGCTCGATAACTGGAACACTAGCAACGTCACTGACATGGGAGGCATGTTTTATCAAACAGAAAGTTTTAATCAACCAATAAATACTTGGGATACATCGAGCAATACAAATATGTTTCAAATGTTTAATTCTGCCCAAGCATTCAATCAACCACTGAATAACTGGGATGTATCAAGAGTAACAGATATGCGTGTCGTATTTGCCAGCGCTCGCGTATTTAACCAACCTTTGAACGATTGGAATACTGCCAGTGCTACAAATATGTTTGGATTATTTGCTCAAGCAACTAGTTTTGATCAGCGTTTGGATGGGTGGGATATATCAAATGTTACTGACATGACTTTATTGTTTGAAAATCTGACTTTCTCCCCCCAGAACCTCGACTCCACCCTCTCCTCATGGGCCACCCAAGCCACCACCAACACCATCGAGAACATCCCCCTCCACCTTGGCCTCAAAACCTACTCAGAGACTGGCGCCACCGCCCTTGATACCCTCCGTGGTCTTGGCTGGACCATCACCGAGCAGTACCAAGCATCATACACCCCAGGCACCAACGCCACCTTGATCGGTACCGGCACTCAGTCTCCCCTCAACAGTGGTGACACCACCGATAGCGTGGAAGTCCGCCCCGACAACCGGTGCAACTTCACGAGCTGGAGCGACGGTAACACTGATAACCCCAGAAGTGACACCGTCACTGACAACCTCACCGTCGAAGCCGTCGTTACCTGCTCTTCACCCTCATCAGGCACGAGTGCTCGTACCCAAGCGAAGAAAGCCACCGAGTATGGCAATGACACTCAGGCAGATTTGATTACCGAACGCTTCCTCAAGGACGATACGACCTCCTCATCCACCCCACCCGAGACCCTCGAAGAGTCCCTTAAGGAGGTAGAGCGTCTCCCTGACACCATCGATCGTATCAAAGCGAGCAACCCTACCCCAGAGACTATCCGTACGCTCATTACTCTCCTCCTGGAGCTTGTCCAAGCTCTCACCTTACTGTTGGTGGAGGGGGAGGGGGTTCCTTCGTAACATTTTAGGTCTCAGTGTAGTTTGCTATACTGTATTTATATTATGTCAGGAAAAACTATTTTTATTACCGGTGGGGCGGGGTACGTGGGGGAGATGCTGTGTGATCAATTCGCCAAGCGCGCTGATGTGGCAAAGATCATCACTATTGATAAAGAACCACAAAGTGAATTCTCAAAAACAATTCCAAAGCTGACGTATATCCAGACGAATCTAGCTGATCATGGCTGGCAAGCAGAAGTGTTTACACACTCGCCTGATACCGTCATCCATACCGCCTGGCAGATTCGGGCGATGTACGGCGATAGTGCTACCCAGTGGAAATGGAACGTGGAAGGGTCGCAGGCTGTGTTTGATTTTGCACTTTTGACACCCTCAGTCGCGACGCTCATTTATTTCTCTACAGCGTCTTCGTATGCGGCTAGGCCTGATAACTCCCTCACGCACTACTTCACGGAAGCGGAAGGATTCCGATCAGATGATTACATCTACGCGCATGAGAAGAAAGTCGCCGAAGAAAACCTGAAGCGTACCTATGATGAGCTCGCGCGCACAGAGAAGCCGCTGCCCCGAGTGGTGGTCGTGCGCCCGGCAGCGATCACTGGCCCACGTGGTCGCTATATGCGCATCCGCTTCGGGCTACAATCCGCGCTACAAGGAAATCTAAAAGGCGGGTTTGTTAATCGAGTAGTGACAAGCTTGACGTCTTTTGTGCCAGCTACCCAGAGTTGGGTACGGCAATTCATTCACGAAGATGATGTGAGTGACATCGTACAACACTTTACCTTCCACGAAGCTCCAAGTCCCTATGAGGTCTATAATATCACGCCAACGAGTGAGCCAGTCTTAGCAGTTGATATGGCAAAAGCAGTGGATAAACGGATTCTGCCAATCGCACCGTGGATGGCACGAGTCGCCTTCTTCTGCTTTTGGCACCTCACTCGAGGTAAGGTGCCGACCTGCCCAGGCTCGTGGCGCTTTTACTCCTACCCGGTTCTCATGAGTGGAGAGAAGTTGGCGACACAGTATCAGTGTCAGTACACGAGTAAAGATGCGTTTCAGTATACGACTGGACGGTATGAACAATTTGTCCCTGAATCAATGCGAAGATCGCTCACGAAGTAGGAGGCACGGTGGTTGGATTAGTAGAAAGAGAGAGTTGTCCGCTACCTGAGGAGCATTCCTGATTGTTATTTTTCTGCTATACTCCGCTACATTATGCTGATTGATGGAAAGCAAATAGCCACGGAGATACTAGGAGAGGTGGCGATCGGTACAACTGCGCTTGCGCGAGTACCGACACTCGCCGCGGTGACGTGCGCACCAAATTTTGAGACACAAAAATATCTCGAAATGAAAAAGCGCCGCGCTGCCGCCGTGGGTATTTCATTGCGGGTAGTGGAATTACCAGCCGACAGTACGACCGACCAGGTCGTGGCGTCTGTGCATGAGGTGGCGCATCAAGTGGATGGGGTAGTGGTCCAGCTACCACTCCCAGCACAAATAGATCGTGACAAGGTACTTCAGGCCGTGCCCCGAGAGAAAGATCCAGATGGCTTCCAGTACGATGGGACACCAGGTAGTTGTCTGCCACCGGTGGTCGGTGCAATAGATGAGATTGCCAAACGACAGCAAGTAGTGTGGCAGGGAGCGCAGGTGGTGGTGCTCGGCCATGGAAAGCTCGTGGGGCAACCTGCGACGCACTATGCGCGGGCGCAGGGTGCAGTGGTGACTGTCGTGCACAAAGAAGGTTTCTCTCCCGATATCATTAGACAAGCTGATATCCTGATTACAGGGATTGGACAACCACACTTTGTGACGGCTGATATGGTAAAGCCTGGAGTCGTGGTGTTTGATGCGGGCACCTCGGAAGATGGCGGTGTCTTAGTGGGTGATGTGCACCCAGAAGTGGCTCATTTAGCCACTATCCTCACGCCAGTGCCTGGTGGTATTGGACCAATTACGATTGCCTATCTCCTCCGAAATCTCCTTGATTTAGCTCGTCGTCAATAGTCACCTAGATAGAAATATGCTATAACAGCGGGTATATTTTATTGCTATGTCTGCTCCTGCAAAACAATCAATCAATACTGACACTATCATTCGCCTTTTTCGAGCCGTCGTCGTACTCGGTATCATTATGACGCTTGGTTGGTGGGTGTGGCAAAACACTCAGCCTGAGGCGACTCATCCATTTAAATTAGGACTCGACCTGGCCGGCGGATCACATCTGCTCTATGAGGCAGATACGTCAGGAGTTGACCCTCAGGATGTTCCAGAGTTGATGGCAGTATTGCGTGATGTGATCGAGCGCCGGATCAATGTATTTGGTGTTTCCGAACCAATTGTGCAGGTTGAGCAGAGTAGTTTTGTGACCGACACGCCGATTGAGCGACTAGTGGTCGAGCTACCAGGTGTGACGGATGTGAGTCAGGCGATTGAAGAAATCGGTCGTACACCGCTACTTGAATTTAAACTGCTTGATGAGGAGATCTTGGCTGAGCAAGAGGCACTGCTCTCACTCAATTCGCTACAATCAGCCTCAGGTAGTGTGGCGAATATTGATAATGTGCGTGTGAATGGTGAACCAGTCACAGAGCGTAGTCCGTTTGTCGACACGGGCCTCACTGGTCGCTACTTGGAGGGGGCTGCCCTTGAGTTCGCCGGACAGGCGACGGGGCAATTGGCTAATGAGCCAATTATTTCTGTCCGCTTCACGCCAGATGGCGGACAGCTATTTGCTCAGATTACGCGAGATAATGTTGGCAAACAACTCGGTATCTTCTTAGATGGTGAACTCATCTCTGCACCCAATATCAATGAACCAATCGTCGGAGGGCAGGCGGTGATTAGTGGCGGTTTTACTCCAGACGAGGCTCGAGCACTCGCCCAAAATCTAAACTTCGGAGCTCTGCCTGTACCAATCTCTCTTGTCAGTACTCAGACAGTCGGAGCTTCACTTGGAGCCGAAGTACTTGGGAAGGGGATTCAAGCTGGAGCCTGGGGGCTTGGTCTTATCATGCTTTTTATGGTGGTGTGGTACCGGGTACCTGGACTACTGGCGGGATTATCGCTTAGTGCGTATGTGATCATGATGTTGACGCTATTTCAATACATTCCTGTCACGCTCACAGCGGCTGGGTTAGCGGGGTTTGTACTTTCAATGGGTATGGCGGTCGATGCCAACGTGCTCGTGTTTGAACGAATGAA
>CAYXOF010000064.1:0-4777 GCA_964466905.1 uncultured Candidatus Saccharibacteria bacterium
TTTGGAGCAGATAGCGAGCTTGATGTGTATTATGCTGCCTTTCGCATTCCTGACTTACTCTATGTTGGTTTTGCCTCAGTGTTATCAGTGTACGTGTTGCTTCCGTTTGTGGTGGCCGCCCAAGAGCGCGCCAAGTCTGATTCGTCGGTGACAATACTCTCTCAAGTTTTTACATTGTTTTTGATCGGGTATAGTGTGCTGGCTGCCATGGTGATGGTCGGCGCTCCAGTGATCATGCCGTGGCTTTTTCCGGGTCTTGCCGGTGAATCGTCGACGCTGGTATCATTGACCCAAATACTTCTCCTCCAACCACTTCTACTCGGGGTGTCGAGTTTGTGTGCGGTGATTACGCAATCGACCAAACGTTTTATTATTTATGCGATCAGTCCTCTCCTTTACAATGTTGGGATCATTGTTGGGATCATGGTTTTCTATCCCTGGTTTGGTTTACTTGGTCTTGGTGGCGGAGTGGTACTTGGTGCAGTATTGCACTTACTTGTACAAGTACCGATTGTCTGGCGAGGGACCGTACCGCTGCGTCTCACGCAAGTGTTTGTCTGGTCGGACATTCGTGACGTGCTACGATCAGCGATCCCCAGAGCAGTGACGCTCTCACTCACCCAGATTCTGCTCCTTCTCTTCACGACGGTTGCGTCGACCATGGTAGTAGGGTCAGTGGCAGTATTGCAACTTGGCTATAATCTACAATCCGTTCCGTTAGTCATTATCGGGATGAGTTACTCAGTGGCAGCGTTTCCGACGTTGACGACACTTTATGCAAAACGCGACATTATTGCGTTTAATGCACAGCTGACAACTGCCCTGCGACACATTATTTTTTGGTCGATACCGGTTATTGCACTTGTCGTCGTCTTGCGTGCCCAGCTCGTGCGAGTGTTGTTAGGATCAGGTGAATTTGATTGGAGTGATACGAGATTGACCGCAGCAGTCCTTGCACTTTTCGTAGTGTCTTTGGTGGCTCAAGCGATCACCATGCTCTTGGTGCGAGGAATGTATGCAGCAGGGAACACTCGGGTACCACTTATGCTTACCTTGTTGGGTGCAGGTATGGTCTTAGTTGCACTCGCTGGTCTTCAGTATGTCCAGGTGGCACACCCAGGAGCGTGGCAATCTTTGGAGTCGCTCTTACGCATCAGTGGGGTACCCGGTGCTGAGGTGATCATGCTTCCGCTCGCATACTCGCTTGGTATGCTCTTTCAGCTCGGCTTGTTTTTGGTTGCAATGATTCGAATGTTTGGCTTAGTGGTAGCACCCCTCGGTCGACTGTTCATCCAGGCTATGTTGGCCGGTTTCATGGGCGGTCTGTGTGCCTACCTCGCGTTACTGTTTGTGGTTGATGGCGTTAACCAAGAAACGTTTATCGGTATCGCACTGCAAGGTCTCGTGGGTGGCGTGTGTGGTCTTATCGGAGTCGTGGTGACCTACCGGCTACTCCACGCCCCAGAATTATTTGAAATTTCTGCAGCCTATCATAGCCGATTATTTAAACGTGACGTGATTCCGCCCCAGACTGACGCCCCCTAGTATTTTTACGTGGGTAGGGTAGAGTAATGGCACTATGAGAGAACCAATCAGGAATTTTAGCATTATTGCACACATCGATCATGGTAAGTCGACTCTGGCCGATCGTATGCTCGAGATCACCAAAAGTGTCGAGGCTCGGAAAATGAAGGAGCAAGTGCTCGATTCCATGGACTTAGAGCGTGAGCGGGGTATTACCATCAAAATGCAACCTGTTCGCATGTCGTATACGTCTGGCGGTCAAACGTACGAATTAAACTTGATTGATACACCTGGTCATATTGATTTTTCGTATGAGGTCTCACGAGCCCTCAAGGCAGTAGAGGGAGTATTGCTCCTCGTCGATAGTACTCAGGGTGTCCAAGCGCAGACACTGACGACGCTGCAGATGGCAAAAGACCAAGGACTTACCATCATTCCAGTGCTTACTAAAACAGACGTCCCGCACGCACGACCAGATGAGATTGGACAAGATGTGATGACCTTACTCGGGTGCGAGCGGGAAGATATCTTGCTCGTGTCCGGGAAGACCGGTGATGGAGTACCTGCACTACTCGATGCGATTTGTGTTCGTATCCCGCCACCTCGTCCTCCTGAGCTTTCTACCTACCGTGGTCTGATTTTTGATTTTCAATACAGTAGCCACCGCGGCATTATTGTATTTATGCGAGTATTTGATGGCAGCGTGAAGAAGGGAGACGTGCTGCGCTTTTCAGCCACCGGCCGCTCATTTACCGCCTTGGAGGTAGGGGTGGTCACACCTGCTGAACGTCCAGTTGCTGCTCTTGAAGCAGGGGAAATTGGCTATATCGTCACCGGCATCAAAGAACCAGGTGTGGCCGCGGTTGGCGATACCCTGGTACTTGATCGTGATGCTGCTCCCGCTCTTATGGGTTTTCAGTTGGCGCGTCCCGTCGTATGGGCGTCGATCTTTCCTGAGGAGCAAGATGATTTTACCCAGATCCGACAGGCGCTCGATCGACTGAAACTATCAGATTCATCACTCTCATATGAAGAAGAATCATCAGGTGTTCTCGGCCGCGGGTTTCGTTGTGGTTTTCTTGGTATGCTTCACCTGGAGATTATCACCGAGCGACTTCGGCGTGAATTTGATATAGAAATCATTATCACTGCGCCTTCGATTGCGTATGAGATTACGTATCCTGATGGTCAAATTGAGTCAATCTATGCTGCTTCACGGTTTCCAGATCATGGTGAAAAGGTCACGGTTCGAGAGCCATGGGTCCTCGGGCAAATCATCATGCCGCCTGAGTACATCGGTAGTGTCTTGACGCTCCTCTATGAACACGAAGCACAGGTACTCGATACCGAGGTGTTTGGTGATGGGCGGAATCTCGTGACGGTCGAGATGCCACTGCGGGAACTGATGCGAAACTTCTTTGATAAACTCAAAAATGCAACGAGTGGGTATGCCTCGTTGTCCTACGAGATCGCTGAGATGCGTCCAGCCCAAGTGGTGCGACTTGATATTCTGGTCTCAGAAGAAGTCGTCCCCGCCTTTTCAAGGGTGGTGGGAGAGCGTCGAGCTGAATTCGATGGGCGCGCGATCGTGGATAAACTATACGAGACGATGCCACGTCAGCAATTTGTGCTTAAACTGCAAGCCAAGGTTCGTGGCAAGATCATTGCTTCACGCTCTGTCTCGGCCCTGAGGAAAGATGTCACCGGGTACCTCTACGGGGGCGATGTATCTCGTAAGAATAAACTGTTACAGAAGCAAAAGGAGGGTAAAAAGCGCCGACTTGAACAAAATAAAGGCAAAGTACACATTCCCCAATCTGTCTTCATGAAGATGGTGAAAAGTGAATAGTGAAAGCGCCGTCCCAGGGTTTGGGACGGCGCTGCGTATTTCAAAATTGCATAAGAACAAGGTAGAACTCGAATCACCTTTGGACTCATACCATCGCTGTACGACCGGCCCATCCTTTTAAGCCTTAGGCAACATGCGGTCAGTGCATATGCCTGATAGACCAGGTGATTTTTGACGGGCCGAGTATGCCCGGTGTGCGTCCATAGTGGCACTGGCTTAGGGGGACCACGTGGACATTTCTCCAGCACACATGAAGACAAGGAAACTCCCCCGCGTGTTGAGATGATGTATACCTGACTGATCAGGGATTGTCAAATACGTCTCGTTCTAAATACCAAGATAAATCCCGGTTCCAATCATTGATAATATGATTAATACCGCTACTGTACCCCAAATCCACTTCATGGCGCGTTTGGTCCGCTGGTGAAACAAAAAACTCATAGTGGTACAATAGTATCACAATGTTTGATTGGTACCAAAAGCGAAAATTGCGGCCACTACTCCATTCCCCGTTGTTAGCGGCGGGGATGACGGTGGTGGCTTGCCTCCTGGTGGTCAGTGCTTGGCAGCGAGCGGTGATTGCAGGTCAGGTGGCCGATCGTCGTGCGCAAGCTGAGCGAGATGTGGCTGAACTACAGTCTCGTCAGGCTGCCTTGGCGGCACAGGTGCAGTACCTTTCAAATGAGCGGGGAATTGAGGCAGAGATGCGACGTCAATTTGATGTTGCTCTCCCGGGCGAGCAGGTGGTGGTGATCGTTGAGCCAGATGTACCCGCTGCAGTATCGGCGACAACGACGATGACGGATCAGGGGACTGCTCCGGCTCCCTGGTATCGCTTTTGGTAGGATTTGGTATACTTACGTGACGTTAGAAATAATCATGTAATTATATGGATACCCCTGTAACTATTTATAGTACTCCCGTCTGTCACTTCTGCCATGCGGCAAAAGAGTTCTTTACGGCGAATAATGTCGCTTACACAGAATACGATGTTGCTGCTGATGCAGAGAAGCGACAAGCCATGATCGATATGACCGGACAAATGGGTGTACCAGTTATCCAGATTGGTGATGATGTCGTGATCGGTTTTGATGAAGGAAAGCTCAAGGAGTTGCTGAAGCTCTAACTGAAGTGTTGACTTACAAAAACATAAAACCGCGGTAGCGGTTTTATGTTTTTGTGCCCTCGGCAGGAATCGAACCCACATCTTTCCCTTAGGACGGGATAGCTCTATCCATTGAGCTACGAGGGCATTTTTACATCCTAAATGAGATCTGTTCTGCATGGGTCATCTAGGCTATGTCAGCGCGAAAGATGCCGTGGTTGCCTCTATTGCTACAAACGTAGTGTTGATAGGGTAGCACACCTCGCGGGGGAGTAAAACAGTATGAAGGTGTCTTGTAA
>CAYXOF010000065.1:0-4605 GCA_964466905.1 uncultured Candidatus Saccharibacteria bacterium
CTCCGCGGTGCCAGTCTTTGCAGCGAGCGACAGTCCTTCTCGATATAAACCAGCCACCGTACCCTGCTTCACCGCGTACTCCATCCCAGCGTGAATTGGTGCAAAGTGCTCAGCGGAAAGTGGGAGCCGCTCGGCGGTACTGGAAGCACCAGCAGTGCGAAGGATAGTTGGCGTAACCATGGTTCCTTTTGTCGCAATCGCTGCAATAGCCCGGGTCATCATAAGTGGTGTGACTTGATAGCCATGCTGTCCGATGGCAGCCAGATACGTATCAGCGAGTCGCCACGCATCTCCACCATACGTCGCCTGCTTCCACGCCGGAGTGGGCAACGTGCCATTCGCTTCGGAGAGGTGGGCGAGGCCGGTCGCGTCACCAATCTTAAATAGTTGTAGATAGCTCAGTATCGTATCAATCCCCAGACCTGGCTGACTGCCATACCCACCACCAATTGCGTAAAAGTACACATTCGATGAGACACCAAGCGCGGTACTGAGATTCACATACCCATGCGGCTTCCAATCCTTAAAGGTCAACAGTGTCCCCGTAGTATCAAACAACTCAATTGCTCCCGTACTCAAAATCTCATCCTCGGGACGCACAATTCCTTCAGCGAGGGCCGCGATTCCGACGAAGGGTTTAATGATCGAGCCAGGAATGAAGAGGCCATTGGTTGCCTGATTAAACAGTGGATTTGAAGGAGTATAGCTCGTAAGCGCTAACAACTCACCCGTCTCAATATCCATCACCACACCGGCTCCGGCAGTATAGCCGGCACTTTGTGCCACTTTTTCAAGCGCCCGATACACGGTAGCTTGTAGTTCTTGATCAAGTGCGAGCACTGTCCCATTGGTGAGCAAAGGACGGAGCTCATCGAGCAGTGGGATCAAGCTCACCTCAGTCGTCGTCGCGACTATCGGAGAATAAGTACGATCAAAAATTACTGATGGTGTACCAGACGCAGTCGTAACGAATGATAAATCTGTAGTAGGACCACTTGCTGCTGGTTGCAATCCTATTACTTCTCCACTAGAAAATGGCGCAAGTGTTCCGTAGCCAAGCCACACACCAGCCACCAATACTAAGCTCACACAACTGATAGCCATGTACGCAGTGGATTTCATACCACTATAGTAGCAGGGAGTGAATGGTTATTTTGAGTATACCTTAGTCTCGATTCGTCAGCATATTGGTCAGTGAGGCGAGAGGATTCGAAAATTACAGCCTCAGTACAGGTTGTCGCTCGTTTACTTCGCTGCGCTCACATCACAAACGAGCTGGCAATCTTTTCGAATCCTCAAAGAAAACACCCCGTGTTTTCTTTCGTCTCCGCAACAAAATACACACCCTGACGGGTGCTGTTTTGTACTCGCGGAGACGAGAGGATTCGAACCTCCGAGGGGTTTTATCCCCTACCTCGTTAGCAGTGAGGCGCTTTCGGCCACTCAGCCACGTCTCCGTATTCACTTCGCCATGACCGAGTGCTGCCACTCCCGCCAGCCTGCTTGCGCAACGACTGGTCGGACATTCGTCCGATTGGATGAAATGAAAAACTATTCTCATTTCATAGCCACGTCTCCGTCTATACCTGTACTCAAAAATGAGTACAGGTCAGCATACCAAAAATGCGCGTGAGATACAAAAATGCTATAGTCGTCATTTATATGATCGGACAAATCCGTCTTTTCTACCAACTCCTTGGTAATACCCTGCTTGCTCACACGACAAATAATTTTGTATGGTTTGCGCTTACCTTTTGGGCGATCGTGGAAACTCGGTCGGTACTCGTGGCATCATTCATCGCGGGTATATTTGCAGTGACTAATATGATCGGTGCACTCTACTTCGGACACTTCGTCGATCATCACCATAAACGCACTGCTATGTTGCTCTCAAGCGTAATTAGTCTAGGAGCGTTTGCTGGTGGTGGCGTACTGTATTTCCTCACTCCTTCCGGGAGCTTTAGTGATGCAAGCTCAGTGTATCTCTGGGTACTGACAATCATCCTCATGATTGGCACGGTCGCAGGCAATCTCCGTACGATTGCACTATCGACGACTGTTACTCTCCTCTTTACCGAGGGACATGACCGCGCCAATGGACTGGTGGGTACCATGCAAGGAGTATCGTTTGCACTCACATCGATCCTGAGTGGACTAGTTATCGGGTTCCTTGGGATGGGAAGTGCTCTTGTGATTGCCATCATCGCCACCACACTCTGCCTCTTTCATCTACTCACCATTACGTGGCAAGAAGCTGCCCCCATCGCAGAGAGCGACACCTCCCATCCCGACCTACGCGCTACGATCGGCGTGATTCTTGCCATTCCTGGTCTCATGGCACTCGTGTTCTTTAATACCTTTAATAATTTCCTCGGAGGTGTCTTTATGGCCCTCATGGATGCGTATGGACTCGCGCTCGTATCGGTAGAGACATGGGGTGCACTCTGGGGGACAATGAGCGTCGCGATGATCATGAGTGGTATCTTGGTAACGAGGTATGGTACTGGGAAAAATCCCCTTCGCGCGATTATGCTCGTCAACTTGATCTCTTGGACAACCTGCATCATCTTTCCACTTCAACCTTCCATCATCCTGCTTGCGCTTGGCATGTTCACCTGGATGTTTTTCTTTCCGATTGCAGAAGCAGCCGAACAAACAGTCATTCAAACGATTGTCCCACAAGAACAACAAGGGCGTGTCTTTGGTTTTGCCCAAAGTGTTGAGTCAGCCGCAAGTCCCGTAACCGCCTTTCTCATCGGACCACTCGCTCAATTTTTCTTTATTCCACTTATGACCACGGGCGCTGGATCAACCATAATCGGCGACTGGTTTGGGACGGGGCCGGATCGTGGCATCGCGCTCGTGTTTATTTGTGCCGGTATCATTGGTCTTGCGGTAACCATCATTGCCTGTTACAGCCGTGCGTACCATGCACTCTCAAAACACATTACCAGCGCCTAAGGTTTACAACGTACTCGAGGCAGACTATACTCCCGACCAGACTGTTCTCAGCCGGAAAGGACTAGCATGCAAATCGCAACAGCTGCCACTCTCGTTTCTCTTTGTGACCATTGCCATGGCCCTCGTGAAGTGGTAACCGGCCACGGTACTGTTCCATACTACAACTCACCGGAATGCGGCGGCACATACTTCTGCAGCTACGAGTGTCGCGAGGCCTTCGTGCAGAAGGAACAATCTGCGGTCGACCCAGCGACCGCGCATCTACTTGATCTACTGGCACAAGCGGGATGCACGGACGGTGAATCCCTACAAGACATCGCCCAAAAATTGGCAGCGTATCTGCCACCAACGGTCGAGGTGCTCGAGCATACGGCTGAGCGCTTCGTCGTGAAGATTACCGTAAAAGCGGAGATTCACGGATTGTCCTGTCTCATGTGTGGTGACGAAAATCTCGCGGTCCACACCGGACCAGACGGGATTGCCCATACCCCCATGCGCGTTGGTGACTTCGCCCACGCCATCAGCATGTGCAATCCGCGAGCAATCCTGCGGAGTATCGCAGGGATCAAGTTCACCCGAATGGTAGCGATCGGTGAGCCAGTCACCATCACCGTCACCTCCGGGCAGTCTCGCGGGAAACTCCACACGTATGACGTCGTCGGGCACTGCGCGGGGCAACCTATCTGTCACCCCGCCGTTGTGACAGTCGTCGCGACCTGAACCACTACCTGCACTCACTTGAGTGTCACTTGCCCGGCCAGCTTTTGGCCGGGTTTCTCTTATCACAATCAGGGTTATTTAATCACACTCGCCACTGCCTTCACGAGACCAGGAGTCATCACGGGGGGAATAATCATCTCGGCTGTCGGCTTCTTCACGAGTGACGCGATCTTTTTCGCCGCTGCCAGCTTCATCTCATCAGTAATGGCGCGCACGCCCCGGTCTAGCGCCCCACGGAAAATACCGGGGAATGCGAGCGAGTTATTTACTTGGTTGGCGTAGTCAGAACGACCAGTGGCAACGATCGCTGCACCCGCTCGCTTCGCATCCTCGGGCATGATCTCTGGGATTGGATTGGCGAGCGCAAAGACGATGGCGTGCGGTGCCATACGGGCGATGTGGGCCGACGCAATGGTCCCGGGGCCAGATACCCCCACCACCACATCCGCTCCTTCGATCACCTGCATGACGTCACCCGAAAGGTGATTAGCGTTGGTGATCAGTGCCAAATCTTTTTTATAGCCTGAGAGTCCTGGTCGACCAGTATAAATAGCCCCTTGACTGTCCGTGACAATAATCTCAGCAATACCGGCTTGACGTAGCAACAATGTGACCGCTCGGCCTGCCGCTCCGGCTCCGATCACCACCACGCGTAATTTTTCAAACTTCTTCCCCACCACCTTCGCAGCATTGATGAGACCTGCAGTAACGACGATCGCCGTCCCATGCTGATCATCATGCATCACCGGAATCGATAATTCTGCTTTAAGGCGTTCCTCTATTTCAAAGCATTTCGGGGCAGCGATATCTTCAAGATTAATGCCACCAAAAGTCGGCGCAATTGCTTTTACGGCTGCAATGATCGCTTCTGGTTCTTGGGTATCAAGTACAATCGGAACTGCATCGACATCAGCCATCGCTTTG
>CAYXOF010000066.1:0-4509 GCA_964466905.1 uncultured Candidatus Saccharibacteria bacterium
CAGTTGAGTTGTACCAGATTGTTAATTCGTTTGCACCGCCATGGGGCAGTGAGGCTAGTAAAGATGATGCCTTTATGGAAGCGGTAGAGTGGGCAGAATCCTTTTTGGAGCGGATGATTCAGAACTATCGTGCGTTGTTGGCACTAGAAACGTTAGTGAAAGACACGTATCAGCTGGCTCATACTAAGCAGATTTTGCAATTTCCCGTCCCCGTACCCGCCGAGGCTTTAATTCCGTATGCTGATGTACACGTGGTCATATCTCCTGATGATCGAAGTGTCAGTCCCTTATGGCGAGCAGCGGTGGTACGAAAAGCTTACGGGGAATTTGAGAATCGTGTTTCTTTTCCTGAAGCGTGGGGTGGTTTGCGTGGCGAGGCACTGCGAGCAGTCTCGGGCATTGATGATGCCTTGTTTTGTCACAAAGCCCGCTTTCTCTTTGTTGCAGGTAGCCGGGAGTCGGCCCTCAAGGCAGCGAGTTTGGCGCAGTAGTGCATTCCTACAGTATGGTCTCGATCTGTGAAAACATAGCTCTGATCGTATTTGACACTCTTCCACATTTGCAACAATTGTACTCAATGAATTGCTCTAGGGTCTCGAATGCCCATGTAAAAGCATCTTCTCGATCTTGGGACGAATCTTTAATTTGTCGATGATATCATCGTGGCGTTATCATGATATTCTAGTTGTATCTAATTTATTCTTCATGGAAAATTTTGATCAAGTACCAATTTCATCTGAAACTAAGAAAGAACGTGACCAAACTATACCTCTAGTGGATGAAGAGCTTCGCCTCATTACAAGTCAATTAGAAATGGTTGACGATAGAATTGCAGATATTGACCCTCGAATACACCGTGGTGGACCATATGCAGTCACTCGTGAAGTTAATCTCACTCCTGAAGGGGTCAATACAATTGAAGAAGATACTTTTGATTTAAAAGCAGTCCGAGAAGATCTGTACCGTGAATTAGAGGAATACTACAGTACCCGTACAAATCAACTTGAGCGAGAAGTCAAGCAGGAGGTAGAGAGCGCACTTCGTAAAGTACTCCCAGATGCACTAAAAGGTGGAGGTAGAGAACTATTTATTCTCGGAAATAACGGAGATATACATCCACAAATATTACGTGGGCTTGGTAGAGATGTGTTGCCTAAACTGTCTAGAAAAAAATTAGAGATAATGCGGAAGCTATATGATCCAAACATGAGCGAAGGTGAATTTGTCACGTTACTTATGAATCCTATCAAAGACCGCATACGTGAGTCACTACAAATCAGTCAGGCAACCCCTCATCAAGAGTCGGTGATGCAGGACAGTGTTATGGAACATAACGATAAACTGTCGGAGCGAGAATTGGCAGACATTGTTCTAGAGAAGCTTTCATATCAAGACGCTGAATTGCCACCAGAGCAATTAGATGCGATGGCTCGTGATGCCGAGGGGCGTGAATCTGCTAAGAAGTATGCCCGTCACCTAAACGCATTACCAGCTGAGGTCGTATCTCAAGTTCTACCAATGCTAAAAGAGCGAATGGTACACACTCTTGATGAGTTGGGAATCCCCTGCAGTCCTTTTGGTAGGTCAGATTCTTGGGTATATTGGGATTTAGGTAAACAGGAATATTATTTTCGACAAAACAATGGAAAAGAAACTGTGAAGGGTGACCGGTACTCCTATTCATCCACACTTGAAAAGACAAAGCTCAATGAAATAATTGATCGTCACGTTGGTTGGGAATTTTACCATGCTTCAGCCGAGGCTAGAGAAAAAGCATTTAAATCGATTGATGATCCATACTACCTGGCGAGAGTGTTCGAAGTGATACAGAATGACCCCAAAGCTGATGGTCAATTGCCATCATATGAATATGCTGAACTGGGAAAGATACTGCGCGAATATATTGACTCAAAATAAATTAAGGCTCTAGACTAGCTTAGCTAATACTGATCTAGTCTAGAGCCTTTTCGAATAATAGGAGTTGCTCGGCCGGATGTATATACTTTCGGAGTCTAACCACGAACCTAAAATCTTTTATGGTGTCCGATACAGGACTTGAACCTTACAGGTTCAGTACCCCAATTGGCTGGATTATTTCGCTCCACTCATAATCCAGCTCAATCGGGTTTCAAGTCCTGGGGCCAAACGCAAAATCTCCCCAGCGAAACGCTGAGGAGATTTCTCGTTGTGTCCGATACAGGACTTGAACCTGTGACCTCTACAATGTCAATGTAGCGCTCTACCAGCTGAGCTAACCGGACAAAAGTGTTATGATAGTAGCATATTAGGTAATCATGACAAGCAAAGTATGGGACATGGAATTGAGGGTGGGAGATTACAGCGCCGGGGTGCTGAAGATACCTTTGTGAAAACATCAGGAGAGCAGTATACAGCTTCAGAACTAATCGCTGGCTATCGTGAACGTATCCATCAGTCTGTTGAGACATTCACTAGGTTAAATGTAGCACTAGCTGGTGGACGATTCTTTGATCGGTTGGCAAAATGTGATAGTCCTACCGAACAGATGGCATTAGCTGACTCAACGCTACGAAATATACCTTTTTTGTCTAAGGTGCTGGACTTTATACCAGATGATGAACGTGCGCTATATATAACAGCTTTTGGATTGGAAGTGCTTGATAGTCAAACAACTCTTCACTAATTAATTTACTATGGAACGATTTATATTTGGTGCAGAAGATGGAAGTAGGGCTAACCTATCTCAAGATGAAGAGGTTGCAGAACAATCATCCGGAACTGGTGACGAACGGAATCATGAGGAGCAATCCAATGATAAGCTTCACTCTGAAGATTTGTTCGACCAAGATGAGGATCATGCGGGTGAGAAAATAGACTTGGTCACAGGAAAATCAATCGATAACTCCACGTACACTGGGCTGGAAAACTTATCAATTGTGGATGAGACTGCCGATGAGGAAGAGTTGACTCCAGGTGAACGTTGGCTACGTGAAAATGATCCAACCCATCCAAAATATTCAGGTAAGAAATGATTCTCTATCCGACTGAAACTATTTATGCCCTCGGGGTAAATGCTCTTGATGAAACGGCGGTTGCGGAGTTGTTTAAGGTAAAGGGTCGGGCCGATGGAAAAGCAGTGTCATGGCTGGTGCGTACCATAGACGATGTCGAGCGCTACGGAGTGCTGTCTCCTCGGGCTCGGCGGATTGCCGAGTGTTTTTTACCTGGTCCACTTACGCTTGTGGTGCCTGCCCGAGCCGAGGTATCACGGTCGGTGACAGCCTCTGACGGTACGATTAGCTTTCGCATTTCGCCCGATCCGATTGCGCAGGAGGTCATCGCTGATTTTATGGCACAGCATGATGCCCCCCTTACCTGCACGAGCGCCAATAAAAGTGGTGAGCCAACAGAATCTACCCCCGAAGCCATTTTGCGCCAGCTTGGCGAGATGTCGGCCTTGGTTGATACGGTGGTTGATGATGGGCCACGCAGTGGCATCGCTTCGACCGTGGTAAAGGTCGTCGGTGACACCGTCGAGATTATTCGTGTCGGAGCGATACCAGCAGAACACATCAATGCAACGTAGGCGAAAATGGTAAGATAATGAGTACTGTAACGTCTATTGCTAGACATTCTACTCAATTTTGTCTGACTGCTTAGTAGAGTATTGCTCTTTGGTTTTTATACCACCACGTCTGGCGTGGTGATAAATCTGTCTTTATGAAATCACTTCCCGCTATTCGAACATCATTTCCAAGCACCCCAGGTGCCTATTTTCGGTTTGTGTTGCGTCCATATCGCTGGTTGGCGCTCTCTGCTGTGATGGTAGTCATCACCGCCTCAGCTTTAGGGCAAGGTAGTAGTTATTTCTTTAAATTAATTATTGACGCAGTAGAAGCAGGTGATACGGCAGCGGCAATGCAGTGGGGAATCGCTTTCCCGATCACGATTTTCGTAGTACAGCTTTTGTACCGACTCAGTGGTTACTTAGGTGCGCGATTATCAAATTATGCATCAAAGAGCGGCTACGATGCGCTCGTGGAGTACCTCCTCGGACATAGTCATACGTTTTACACCAATCGATTTGCTGGCTCAATCACAAATAAGGTGCGAAACGTCGTCGGTGCACTCGAGGAGACTATTCCTGATTTTTTGTGGGCGCATCTCAATGCCGTGACGGCGTTTTTGGTGACACTCGGTTTGATTGCGACAGTCGATGTTGTTTCGAGTGTCATCTTTGTGGCACTTCTGATCACCCTTGGGGTAGTCAACCAATTTTTTGCAAAGCAAAAAGCCGTTCTCGCGAAGGCTAATGCCGAAGCTGGGTCAGCCCTACAAGGACGATTAGCTGATGTGTTTGGTAATGCGAGTGTGGTGCGACAATATGTTCGAGCTGACCATGAAGCGACAGAACTACAAGCGCTCACGACCATAAAGCGTACGGCGGGACTACGTAATTGGTTTTATACCGAGCGCTTACTACTCATCAACAGTGCTGTGCTGTTTCTCTTCTCGATCGTCATGTTTATA
>CAYXOF010000067.1:0-4070 GCA_964466905.1 uncultured Candidatus Saccharibacteria bacterium
CCATGAAGCCATTTTTGTATATTTGTAACCGCAAGCAAGACGCCTTTAATCTTGACGAGCAGAATGATGAACGCTGGCAGGAACTCGTAGCATTCTTCGAGAGTACAGGGGCTGAATACGTGGTCGTCGATGCGGGCATGGAGCATGAACTCCGTGATCTTGGTGACGATGAGAAAACTGAGTTCCGTCGTGAGTACGGTGCACAAGACAGTGGGATCGAATCACTCATCCGTGCTTGTTACCATCGCCTTGGTCTCATGAGTTACTTTACCACTGGTGAAAAGGAGACACGGGCTTGGACCGTGCCGACTGGCTCACTTGGACCAAAAGCGGCTGCAGCAATCCATACTGACTTTGAGAAGAAGTATATTCGCGCTCAAGTGGTCACCTTCGAAGATTTAGTCACCTCAGGCTCAATCGCCAAAGCGCGCGAAACCGGCAAGCTCCGTACCGAAGGAAAAGCATACGTTGTACAAGACGGCGACGTTATTGAATTTTTGGTTGGATAATAACATACATAAAAATTCAGCCTCTGCCAGAACAGTAGACAAAGTACTGATGATGTCTGAATCAGCTAATTAGGTGATGGGGCGTGAATACCTCAGACAGTGATTTTGATTTGGGCCTGAACCAGCAAGTCCGCGTCGACAACCTAGTTAACTCAACTCACTTGGAGGGTTGGCGCGTTGGACCGGGCTCACGATATTGGGATTCCATTCGGCAGTGATGGGGGAGTGTTCTTTTTCGTACTCGCTGATCTGGTGAGTGAGATATTGTTGTAGACGCTTGGCGTGTTGTGGGGTGAGTGAGTAGATGGTGCCCTGATTACCTGAGCTGAGACCCATCACAAAATACTCAGGCGTAAACCCAATATTAATACTTTCACAAAACAATTTCGGGGCTTTTTTTAAATCTTCACCTTTCATATACAGTAGTATACAAGCAAACCAGTTGGGATGCACCACTTTACATTTCTGTCTGATGTCAGTATCGTAGCCCGCAAATAGTTCTCAACCAAAAAAGGGAGTTCCGTATCATGGAACAGCACAGCACGAGCGCACTCTTCTACAACATCTGGGGTGGTAGATTTAAAGGTGCGCTTACCTACTTCCTAACCGACAGAGTGCCCAATCTTGACATCTACTGCTTCACTGAGGTCACAGATACTGAGAATGAATCGGTAGGATATATACACACGAGTGATCGCGAACGGGAGCCGCCTATGTCGACTGACAGCCTGACTCAGCTCAGGCAGGCGTTACCAGGATACCGTGTATATTTTGGGGCTCGCGGTAAAGAAACGATGACTTGTCTCAAGACTAGACGGGTGGTTCCTGGTGTTCGTTTCGGGAGTGCGCTGTTTTTGAAGCCCAGTCTCAAGGTAATCGACATCGGAGAAGCGCTCATCTGTGCCGATCAACCGGGACGTCATCCGCGTATACTACAGTGGGTTGTCTATCGCACTGACGATGACACTCGATACCTCATTGCCCACCTCCATGGAGTCTGGATCAAAGAGAACACCAAAGGTGATCACCCGATACGATTCCAGCAGTCTCGGGAGGTGCGCACCTGCCTCGCGCGCGTGGCGCGAACATATATCGTTGATAAAATCGTATTCGGTGGCGACCTCAATCTCGCCCTCGATACACAAGCACTTGCCCAACTGCTCTGTGACCGTGAATCTGACCTAGTGCTCAGAAATCTGATTACAGAACACCAGGTTGAGTGCACGAGGACCGAACTCTACCGGAAATACTACACTCCCGAGGAAAGTCACCACGCCGACTATGTGCTCGTATCACCAAGCATCGCTGTACATCACTTTGCTGCGATGATCAACGTCAGAATCTCTGATCATGCGCCCTTGCTGGTTAGATTTTCATGACTTGTCCTCCGGCCGATCCTCTCGTGAGGGTCGGCCGTTACTTTTCTTCATCGTTGCTTCTGCTACATAGTAGTAGCGCGTAAGTATTCGGAAAGTAGAAGTTACCACACTCTGGAGGACAATCAGCGACTTTACATTATGTCGATTTAGCACATACTGAGTGAATATGGAACACCACACTGCAAAACACTTCGTGCTCCAGCTTGGGTCACTAGCTAGTCTCTATGTATCATTATCATTTCTACTTGTCTTATTATTTGGCATTATTAACCTCCGCTTTCCTGACCCAACAGAAGGCTACTGGGCGCTTGAGAGTGCTGCTTCGAGCGTGCGGATTGGTATTGCCATCGTCGTCGTGTTCTTCCCGACGTATCTCATCCTAACTCGTATCGTTAACCGTCTCCGACGGACCGGCGCTAGTGACACCTACCTCGCGCTCACGAAATGGCTCGTGTATCTCTCGCTCCTCATTGGCGGCGGGGTACTCCTTGGTGACCTGGTCGCCGTGATCATCGGCTTTCTGGAGGGGGAACTAACGCAGCGATTTTTACTCAAAGCCTTTGCGGTGTTCATTGTCACCGGCGCGGCCTTTCATTACTACATTTTGGATGCGCGGGGCTACTGGCTGACCCACGAACAAAAATCCATCATGTTTGCAATTGGTGCAGCGGTGGTGGTCCTCGCCTCCATCGGGGTCGGGATTGGACATATCGAAACTCCCAGCGAAGTACGAGAGCGTAATCTTGACGAAAAACAACTCACCGATCTACAAGACCTACAATGGCGCATCGTGAGTTATTACGAACGTGAAAATACACTTCCCGCATCCATTGATATCCTCTACGAAGCGGGGATGACGATGCCTATGGCAGTTGCGGAACGGACCGAGTATCGCTACGAACCGACCGATACCGGATTCACACTCTGTGCTACATTCAGTCACCCGACTCCACATGATCAATTTACTCGACCATTTTTTCCAGAGGATAAGGCGGCACAGTTTAGCGGACTTGATAACTGGGAGCACGGGGTTGGGGAGACCTGCTTTGCGCGCACCTTAAAGCAGCTATAATATGCAACATTTAATTTTTGATTTTGATGGTGTCATCGGCGACACCTGGGAAGCAGCTATCCATGCGTATATGGTATATGGGAGTGCGCAAACTCGTGAAGATGCAATTGCCGAAATGAATGCCTATTTTTCCAAGCGACCTCATCATGCCAGAAACCACACCTTGGACGAAGAACAGTTAGCCCTCGAATATAAGTGGGCAAGTGAGTTTGGGGCGGTCATGCAACAACACGGGTTTTCGCTCTTTGATGCATTCGTACGGGAAATTGAAGCCATTGACACGCCGCACAAAGCAGTTGTCTCAAGTGGCTCACAAAACTACGTACTCCCAGCCCTGGCTCGCACCGCAATCAACCCAACCCATATTCTTGCATTTGAAGATCATCATTCGAAAGAAGAGAAGATCGAACGTATTTGTCGCGATTGGCACGTTGAGCCAAACGAAGTGTACTATTTCACCGACACCCTCGCCGATGTATACGAGCTACGCGAGCTTCTATCACCAGGGAAACTCATTGGAGTGAGCTGGGGATTTTGTTCAAAGGCACAACTCATGACCATGCTTGATGAGGAAAACATTCTAACCACGCCAGCCGATCTATCGCGCGTCATCATCATTTAGATTAAATGGCTAAAAAGTTATAGGGAGTTGACACCTGATGAGCCTGCTGCACCAGTATCAAAAGTTTACAAACAGTTGGCAGTATTGTACGCTGCGATGGCACGCCTGATCCTCAGATGGGGTACATACCATGCCATGCTGTCCTCATTGCGGTACTGAGCGTGATCCCTATTTCGAAACTCATAATTGTGCAGTCTGCCACATGAAGCCGCCCCGTCCAGCTGTACCGAAGCACAAAAGATCCGACTGTACCTGTAGAGCAGTCAACACTACATTAGGAGTGATCTGGACAATCGCAAAGAATTGCCCACTCCATGGAATCCCGCGCAAATAGCGCGGGCTACCTTTTTGTGTAATGTATGTCATAATAGTAGCTACGTATGCACAAAAAATTTGATCACGGCACGATCGAAGCGAAGTGGCAGCAATCCTGGCGAGAAAACAACATATACACTACAAAAGACAGCTCACCAAAACCGAAAACATTT
>CAYXOF010000068.1:0-3671 GCA_964466905.1 uncultured Candidatus Saccharibacteria bacterium
TGCATTATTACGAATCATAATTGTAATTCTGTATGTCACTCATAAAATGGGAACCCTTTGATGAATTTGATCGAGTCTTCCGTGACTTTGGCCTCATGACCCCTCCCCGACTAGTGAATCCAGGGCTGGACCTCGCGGTGGATGTGTACGAAGATGGAAACAATTTAGTCGCTGAAATGAACCTACCAGGCCTCAAGGGCGATGATATCGATGTGGAAGTAGAACATAATCATCTCCGCATCAGTGGAAAGCGTGAGGAGGTACAGGAAAAGAAAGAGAAGAACCACTACGCGAAGGAGATTCGACGTGGCTCATTCCAACGAGTCATTGCTCTGCCAGATACCGTCGACACCAAAGCCATTAATGCTGAATACCACAATGGTGTCCTCAAGGTCACGATGCCAAAGACCGCTCCGGCGACCAATAAGGTCAAGGTGGCGGTGAAGTAGATGGAAGGGAGCGTATCGCTCTGCACGTACACGCGGGGATGGTGCTATGGCACCATCCCCGTGTATGTTATATCATCACATATCAAGCTGATCTGATACACTAGCGTATATGCAATCAACCACAACAAGTACGCGGATTATTCTCACCATCATGGCAGCAGGTGTCATCATCGTTGGCATCTGGTGGTGGGTCACCCCCACTGATCATCTCGCCCACCGCAGCATGGATCATGCCGTACACACCATGACCGTCGCGAGTGAGCAGGAGTTCATCCAGGCGATGATTCCCCATCACACAGAGGCGGTCGAGGCAGCGAGAATCGTCCTCGCTCGCGGGGGAACGACACCCGCCGTCCGCGAACTCGCGACCGCCATCATCAGCGCGCAAACTGCAGAAATCGTGCAGCTCAAGGCGTGGCATGAAGACTGGTATGATACTCCAGCTCCCGACGTCCCCTACATGCCGATGATGCGAGACGTGAGCACCCTTTCGGGAGTTGAGCTCGATCGCGCGTTTCTGAGTGACATGATCCCACACCATGAGGGTGCCATTACCATGGTCGAAAGTGTCCGACCTTTTATTACGCACGCTGAAATCGCCACGCTCGCAGATGCGATCGTGGCGACGCAAGCCGAAGAAATCACGCTCATGCGTGAACTCCTCGCTACGCTCCCGCTCCAGTAGCCGCTTTGGCGGCAGCTCGTTCGAGCTTTTTCTCCGCTTTGATGTCCGCTAAGAGTTCAAGTGCGTGACCCGCTGGGTCTACATTTGGATACACCTTCGCGATTTTTCCATCGGGAGCAATGAGGTATGAAATCCGATTGGTACCTCGCACTTCCTTCCCGTACATCTGCTTCATCACGAGCGCACCATACTTATCCATCGTCGTCATGTCTGGATCAGAGAGTAAGGTAAATGGGAGATTATATTTTTCTGCAAATTTCTTGTGTGACTTCACTCCATCCTTACTCATTCCAAACACCGTCACCCCGAGACGTTTAAAATCTTTGTATACCTCAGCGATCGTACAGGCCTCCTTGGTACAGCCTGGCGTATCGTCTTTTGGGTAGAAGTAGAGGAGCACCCACTTCCCTGCCTGCGCCTTAAGGGTTTGCTCTTGTCCATCCTGATCAAACAACTTGAACAATGGTGCCTTACGTCCAATTCTTAACATAGATATAGTAACGATCTGATAACAATGGTAGTATAGCACCGCGTCAACTTTGGCGTATGTGGAAAATTGATGTGTCACATACCTGGAAGCGTGGCTGAGTGGTTGAAGGCACCGGTTTCGAAAACCGGCAAGGGCGAAAGCTCTTCGAGGGTTCAAATCCCTCCGCTTCCGCAGATTGTACGAAGTGAAATCTAAAGAAGTAAGAACGTGCTGGGAGCACGTTCGTGATGGGTTTGAAGCCCGATTGAGCTGGATTATGAGTGAAGTATGAGCGAAATAATCCAGCCAATTGGGGTACTGAACATGTAATGTTCAAATCCCTCCGCTTCCGCCGGTCAGGCATATTGCCAATGGCAGCATGTTCCTGAAGGTGCATTGTAACTAAATACCCCATGTGCTAGTTTTCTACATTGGAACGTAGATCAGGAGACCGCACATCATGCACATCATCTCAGACTTCGACGGCGTCATCGGCCATACCGGGCCACTGAACTGGGAAATCGTCTCCCGTCTGCACCCTGATGTCACCAGGGAACAGTATTTCATCGCACATCATCTCGGCAATGTCTTCGCGGAGCCGGCAGTACCCTTTACTGCGGTGACCTCAGCGGAATATTTTACTGAGATAAATCGACGCCTCGACCGTATGCAGATCAAGGGTGCAATCCCAACCATTGTGCACCTCGGGCAGCGTCACCGCATCCACATCGTGACCAGTAATTGCGAAGTGGCAATCAAGCGTGTACTCAGTGAGGCCGGGGTATTGCACCACTTTGGGCACATTCTTGGTCAAGAAGCGCATGCCTCTAAGGTCGAAAAGTTCCAGCGGATTTTCGCTGCCGAACAAATTACAGCTGCAGACACACTCTACGTCACTGACACCGTTGGGGATCTCAAAGAAGCTGCAAAGGTGGGACTACGGACGATCGCGGTCACGTTTGGCTATCATCCGTACGCACTACTCTCAGCCCACAACCCGACCCGCATCGCGCACTCGTGGCCAGAAGTACAAGCGCATGCGGAAGAGCTACTGGCCTGACCAAACTGAAGCGGGCGGCACTCACAACCTGAGTGCCGCCCTTCTCTACTCTGCTATACTGTCC
Organism: uncultured Candidatus Saccharibacteria bacterium; assembly: GCA_964466905.1. Lineage (GTDB taxonomy): Bacteria > Patescibacteriota > Minisyncoccia > Phycocordibacterales > UBA918 > OLB19. The sequence continues at coordinate 2,728 of CAYXOF010000068.1, forward strand.
CACACATATGAAATATTTTCACACGATGGTTAGAATTTCAAATATCGATGAGTCACTTGATTTTTACTGCACTAAATTGGGTTTACGAGAAGTAAAACGGATCGACAACGAAGTTGGGCGCTACACCAATATCTTTCTAGCTGCTCCAGCTGATATAAAAGTACACACAGGTGACAATACCTGGTCAGATCGACTACGTGATTATTCAGCAACCCTCGAACTCACCTATAATTGGCCCCCAGAAGACGGCAGTGCACCAGAAACGTATAGTGCGGGACGCAATTTTGGGCACCTCGCCTACCAAGTAGAGAATATCTATGAGACCTGTGCCCGACTTCTGTCAGTTGGCGTCACTATCAATCGCCCACCTCGAGATGGGCACATGGCATTTATCAAATCACCAGATGGCATATCGATAGAAATCCTCCAATCAGGTGAACCGCTCCCTCCACAAGAACCATGGTCTAGTATGCAAAATATCGGAAACTGGTAATCAACATGAAACTCATTTCACTCAATATCGAAGGTAAAAAGCACCTTGACCGGGTCTTACCCTTTTTAGAAACTGAACTACCCGCTGTCATTTGTCTCCAAGAAGCACCAGAAGATCTCCAAGACTGGCTCACCCAAAAAAATTACCACGTCACCTTTGCCCCGATGACATGCCGCACCACTGATACCCACACCTTCCGTGAAGGAGTATTAATCGCAAGCGCCCTCCCACACATCGCCCAGACACATTACTACTTTGGTCATCCAAATGAAATCCGAACCTACGATTCAGAAAAAAGACGAGACAGCATTGCCCATGTCGTCATCTGTGCCACGGTCGGCGATTACACCATTGCGACCACCCATCTACCCGCTCCCCCGCACGGTGAATTATTCTATGAGCCACTCGCAACCGACATCGCTGCTTTGCGATCACACCTCTCATCCGTCGG
>CAYXOF010000069.1:0-3263 GCA_964466905.1 uncultured Candidatus Saccharibacteria bacterium
ATGAGCCACTCGCAACCGACATCGCTGCTTTGCGATCACACCTCTCATCCGTCGGCCCCCACATCCTCGTAGGTGACATGAATACTCCCCGTGGCATTAATCCGTCATATCCTGATCTGGTAGCACACTATACCGATCACATCCCACCAGCATACACATCGAGCCTCGATCGCGCCCTCCATCGTCTCGGTACCAACCCTGAAAAAACCCAATTGTTTGATTCATTTATGGTAGATTATCTCTTAAGTACTCCGGAGTTTATTACTAACGACGTACGACTTCAGTTTGGCCTCAGTGATCACGCAGGCATCGTGGCCGAAGTGGGATTGCTATCACACTAAGGTAGACTGAGGCTCTACTCCACCACTTCGTCATTTACTACTCGACTGTCACACTCTTCGCGAGATTACGCGGACGATCCACATTGAGTCCCTTGGCGACACCGACATAATATGCGAGGAGCTGAAGTGGGACCGTAGTCACGATCGGCTGCAGGAGTGGATGTACCCGCGGGACGTAGATCACATGATCAGCGATATCTTTGAGGTGCACATCACCCTCGGTCGCAATCGCAATAATAGGTGCTTGACGCGCCTTCACTTCTTCAATATTAGAAATCATTTTTTCGTACACATCGTCTTGTGGTGCAAGTGCGATCACCGGGAAATCCGGTGAGAGGAGCGCAATCGAACCATGCTTAAGCTCACCTGCGGCATACGCTTCGGCGTGAATATAGGTCACCTCCTTCAGCTTCAGGGCCCCTTCAGATGCGAGCGGCGCGTGGAACTTCCGTCCGATATACATCGCATTGTCATACTTGGCGAGATCTTTAGCCACCCGCTCTATCGCGGTCGTATTGGCGAGCATGGTACGCAATACTTCGGGTAGTGTCGTCAGGGCCGTCGCAATCTCCATCCCGGCTTCACGGGTCATCGTCCGCTCACGTCCTAGAAGAAGTGTCATGAGCGCAAAGACAGTGAGCTGAGACAGAAATGCCTTGGTGGAGGCGACTGCTACCTCTGGGCCGGCGTGATTATAGACACCGGCGGTCGTCTCGCGCGCGATTGACGAACCGACCACATTCACCACGCCTAGCGTGAGAATGCCCTGCGCTTTCGCTGACTTAATTGAGGCAAGGGTATCCGCCGTCTCGCCTGACTGGGTGACCGCGAGGACCGCTCCCTTTGGCTCTGGATATGATTTTTTGTACCGATACTCACTACCAAGCTCAACCTCAACAGGAATCCCTGCATACTCCTCGAGTATGTACCGGCCGATCTGACCAGCATAGTACGCCGAGCCACACCCAACAATCGTCAGACGGGACAACTCGCGTAGCTGTGGCAACACGCCCTCGAGCCCACCGAGCTTTGCGCGACCTTTATCTACAAGTAAGCGTCCGCGCAGGGTATTTTCGATCACCTCTGGTGCTTCCATGATCTCCTTCAACATGAAATGCTCGTAGCCCTGCTTCTGCACCGCCTCGGCTGACCACTCCACCTGCTCTGGCTGACGACGTTGCGTGACGCCCTTCAGAGTAGTAATCGTGTACGTCGTCGGGGTGATGACAGCTAGCTCATCATCTTCGAGGTACACGACATCCTTCGTAAAGGCCAGCAGGGCTGATGGGTCTGATGCAATATAGTTGCCATCAGCACCAAGGCCAAGCACGATCGGACTGCCACGCCTGGCGGCAATAATCGAACCCGGTTCACGCTCACTCATGACCGCGATCCCAAACGTACCACGCACGACACTGACGGCTTCGCGTACCGCTCGCGCCAGATCGCCTCGATAGACACTACCAATCAGCTTCGTCAGCACCTCGGTATCAGTATCAGACGTAAAAGTAATCCCCTGTACCACCAGTCCCTCCTTTAGTTCGCGGAAATTCTCAATAATGCCATTATGCACCAGCCAAATAACCTCACTCATGTCATGGTGGGGGTGGGCATTCACTTCAGTCGGTGCACCATGCGTCGCCCAGCGGGTATGGGCTATGCCGGCAGTACCAGGAAACTGGGCAGGTACCTTCGCCGCCAGATTATCAATCGGTCCGACTGCCCGCACCACGCCGGCACCGGCGACATACATACCGGCTGAGTCGTACCCCCGATATTCAAGTGTGCGCAGACCATCGAGTAAGAGTGGTGCCGCTGTTCTGGTCCCGGTGTACGCAAAGATTCCACACATACGTAGTGATTAGGCTAATATACCTAATACTACCACCGGACACCAAAAAACGTTACAGCACGGGCTCAATCAAGAATCCTCCTGCCTGATGATCCCACAGTCGCGCGTACGTCCCGCCATATTCTCGCAACGTATCGTGGGTACCGTCTTCAACGATGTTCCCCTGCTCTAGCACTATGATTCGATCCATCTCGCGCAAGGTAGATAGGCGATGCGCAATCGCGATGACTGTCTTTCCGCGCATGAGCTGATGCAAAGCCCGCTGAATCGCCACCTCGCTCTCACTATCAAGCGCTGAAGTCGCTTCATCCAGGAGTAAAATCGGAGCGTCCTTGATCATGGCCCGCGCAATCGCGATCCGTTGCTTCTGACCGCCAGAGAGCTTCACACCGCGCTCGCCCACGAGTGTGTCGTAGCCCTGAGGCAATTCCATAATGAAGTCATGAGCATACGCCTTCTTCGCCACCGCGATGATTTCCTCATCCGTTGCTCCCGTTTTTCCATAGGCAATATTCTCACGAATCGTGCGATGAAAGAGAGCTGGCTCCTGGGGCACGACCGCAATGCTCGCCCGAAGACTATCCTGTGTCACCCTGGCAATATTTTGTCTGTCTATCATAATTTCACCTGACTCAATATCGTATTGTCGCAATAGGAGCGAGACGAGCGTACTCTTCCCTGCCCCTGAAGCCCCCACGAGACCGACGCGCTGCCCCGCCGGAATCGTGAGAGAAAACCCTTCCAGCACTCGCGCAGTATTATAGGTAAAGTTGACGTCATACATCTCAATTAATCCTGTGTCAGGACGAAGTGTCGCAGCGTCTGGGTGATCAACTATTTCATGACCGATCACCAGCTCATCCAGCCCCTCCCGTAATTCTCCAATCGTCCGGGCGGTCGCATTAAACGCCCGGCCAACAAATAAAAGCGAACCAGTAATTTGACTCACGAGAGCGAGTACGAGCACAAAGTCTCCCGTCGATATCGCATTACTACTCCAACGTTCGATCAAAAGTATAAAAATGACGAACGAGAAGAGAAACAGCACAGCACTGTTGATGAGTAGTAAG
>CAYXOF010000070.1:0-3157 GCA_964466905.1 uncultured Candidatus Saccharibacteria bacterium
GCATGCCTCATCCACGCCGCCAGCATTCATCCTGAGCTAGGATCAAACTCTAATTGAAGACAGGGACAAAGCAAAAGCTTTGTCCTTGCGTGTGTGAGCATGGTGCGCATTAATGTACTTCTGTTCTGCGCGCTCAACACACTATTTTTAACCTAAAGGATAAGACAAAAGAAAACTCAATGTGTCATGGTCTAAGACCATAGCCTGAACTGATACCGTCACATTTTTATTCCTAAAAAATTTCGGCCTCAACTCATTTTCATTAAGAAACGTTTGCCTTTGGTTTGTTTTGTTGTGATGTCTACATATATATGAACCAAGATGTTCATCTATACGCATGACCACCTACAAGGTTGCGCCTTGCAGGTGTCTTCTTAAGTTGTCAAATGACAGGTTCCCGGTCGGAAGTACGCGCGGAACTTACCCGTGCATTGAGGCGCTCATAAGCGCCTCGTTGATACCTCCGTAGAACAGTGCTGAGCATTATACAGATATCGAAAAAATGTGCAAGGGCCTCACCTGCTTAATTCCGACAGAGAGGGAGTACGATATTATCATCATTGTACGCACAGGCGGTGCCATTACTTGGCTGTGGGTTTGATGGATCATCACCCAGCCTACCATCTGGGCCGCACGAAACTAATACTGACCAAATTTCACTGACATTCGTCGCAGAGAACCCACCGCAGCCACGCGCACCCGCCGTACAGTAATAATCTTCATCAAGGAAATACGGGGTGCCCCATGGATCAATGACACCCCGCGTATACGGACCACTCCAGTTCGGGTACGTACCATCTGAAGTCACCAGCCCGGACGCGGCCAGCGCAAGGTTCACCTCATTGTCGGCAGCATTACGTGGTGGACAGTACGTGGGCTGCTTGTGCGGGTACAGCTTCGTATCGAGATGGAGCAATTCCATCGCGGTGCGAATATTCGACATCTCTTGTTCCGCTCGAGCGCCGCGCGCCTGATCTCGTGAACTATCGAGTGACGCGAGCACTACCGCTGCCAAGATGCCAATGATCGCGATTACGACGAGAAGTTCAATCAGGGTGAATCCATAACGGTTGGCCAGTACTGATTGCATACGTATGAATAATAGTAACATGTACGAGTGGAGTACCGATTAAAAAACCACCGAAGAGGTGGTGCATACTTAGAGCTAATGAACGTCATGAACAATTTAGATTCTGGTCACGTACATCATACGTAACGCTATGTCATTGGTAGGGTGGCGCTATCGCGCCACCCTGTCTTGCTGTTACTGAACGAAGAACACCACTTCTACACCTTTGGGGGCATGGAGGGAGGCGAGCTCGAGAATACCTTCCGGTTCAGCATTATGCTTATCCCAATCATTCCAGAGCCGAACGCAACCAAACGTAGTCTCGTCCGCCCAGTTGGCACCGTAGCCCTTCGTGCCATGGATCCGAATCGGACCAAAGCCTGAGATCACGTACTTAGCGTCCCCCATAGCATTGCGTGGATCGCCCGCTGGCACACACCCAGACGGAAGTAGTGGCACAGAAGGATCAGTTTGGCGCCGCTCTGTATACGCTCGTCTGATGGTCGGTGTCGGGCACCAGACGGGATCGTATTCCACCCGCTCGAGATAACCTCGCCGTAATCCTCCAGGAATAGTCGCAGGGTCCGGCGCAATGACCAGGTAGCCCATCACTCCCACTGGATCACCTTGATCGTCGAGGCGATATAGGTGGAGGGTGTTATTGGTCACATCGACCTCAATGCACTCACGCGATCGATCAAATCGGCACTTGACCGGTGATGTAGCTGGAACGTAACGTCCTCCAGCAAGTGCCCGGGTAGCTGGCACTGCCTGTGTTGGAACTGGAGTTTGGCGGGCGATGAGCGGTAACGCAGCTTGACCACTTGGCGGCGAAACGGAAGCGCACCCCGCCATGATCGACAGCAGTCCACTCCATAGCAGGATACTGAATTTGGTCATGACTTACTCCAAAGAACGTTTTGTTATTTATACAATACTTATTTAATAAAGTAAATAGTATCGAGCAATACTCTAGCGCTTCGCTTTGTGATAAAAAATATGCAGGGTGATGCTCCATAATTTTATACATCTCAACCATACGCACACACTACTTACCAATCACACATAACGATAAAGCCCCTCGCGCGATGCGGGGGCTTAGGGTTGTGTCGCTGCCAAGGTATGAGTACCGGCGCAACGGGGGTTGAAGAACAAGCTGCCAAACCGTAGTTAGCGCTATAAAGAACGAGTTGAAGCGGCTACATTGCTTTTATTGCCGTCTTCCCAAATTTCATCGGTGATTTTACGTGCCACCTTAGCACGGTTTGCACAAACGGGAACTGATTCGTCACAGCTCATCATGAATACCGATCAATGCCGGTAGTCCGTGAGAAGTGATCGTGTCAGTGCGTCACAGCTGGTCGATGCCAGAAGTGATCGCTCTAAATGACATAATCAATGGCATTCGTGTCGGTGGCGCGAGGCTTGCCTCGCGCCACCCTTGGTTATTGCTTCGGAGCAGGCAACATGATCACCTGCGCCGCTGCGACACCGACGATACGATCTTTTCCGGCGTGCCGGCGTAGGGTCGATTCGATCGCGTCGATCTTCATCTCGTTATGCTGGTTCGCGATGCAGCCGTCGAGCGCCTTCACGTACCCGATCTTCGTCTTGAGGACGCGGATCAGATAGACAACCCCGTCGATCTTCATCTCGAAGTCGAGTTGGCGGTCGACCGCGAGCATGGTCAGATCATAGGTGAGATTCTCAGGAAGCGTGATCTCCTTCATGTCGAGGCACGCTTGCATCTCCCTGACCACGTCGCGAGTGCGTCCTGCAAGGGTTGACGCTGCGGTAGCGATAGCTTCCGCCGTCGTCACCTGTTCGTGGAGCGCCTCAACCTTCCGAAGTGCCTGGGCGGCATCCGAAGTGGGTTGTGCCAGTTCATCGATCATTGCCGCTTTCACGGCAGTGATTGCTTCGGCTTTGACCTCAGCGATCTTCTGGCGGAGAGTATCCTCCACTCCCCTCACCCGCTTCTTGGTGAAGCCGCGGTTAAGGAAGAAGCTGATCAGCCCGAGAAGTGCGAACAAGCCCGCCACCCCGAGCCCGATTTGCCGATAGTCATATCCGCCGATGGTAAGGTCG
>CAYXOF010000071.1:0-3154 GCA_964466905.1 uncultured Candidatus Saccharibacteria bacterium
GTCGATGTATACGGTTTGTTTCTTGCATTCTTTGAATGTTACAGGTACTGTTATACTTGGATGCGCTCCTGCATCTTTAAGCAAGTGAGGTTCTCGATGGACCCCTCCCTTCTACTGTTCCCGAAACTCCAGGTTTCGACCCGACCCCCGGTGGTCATGTCTGAGTGTCTCCAGCAGCAAGAGCCTGTCGTCGTTCCGGCCACACAGTCGGAACTGCTGCAGACCGAGTTCGCATTCAACTGAAGGGAGGTGAATTCAGTACGAGGGTGCTCGGTGCCCCGAGCAAAGAAAACCCTGATGTAGTGGGCACCCGCCCCTCTACAGCCTGTGCGGTCACACTAGTGGCTTAGATTCAGGACCGGCCGCGCGTCACTGCGCGGCCTTTTTCTGTCTCGGTTTTCCATAATTTTTAAGATCACAACAATCACATTGACGAATGGTTGCAGATACGGGATAAGTGAAGGAGAGTAATCGAATCAAAGAAAACTGTATATGCGAGTCATTGCGGGTACAAACGTTATTAATGATTGTAAATATCTAGGCATTTCTACGTCATTGACACTATGGTATAACAGAGTTAGTGAGTACAGACGGAGCAGAATCATGGAATTCAAACCGAGCTTAAAGAGACCGACTGCCTATGTCGGCGTGCTCCGGGAGGAAGATGTGCCTGACCTTATGCATCAGTTGTATGAGCCAGTCTATGGCGCACGGACAGAGCAATACCCATGGCCGTTCTTGTGGGGAACACACCTCACCAATCTTGTTTTGCGGGCGGCGGCACGGGGCTTTTCGGTGAGTATGGTGCATTAAGTCAATCAATTCTGCTGTTGAGAGTGGTGTGAAATATAATCGGTGCGTCTCCAAGAGGCGCACCGAAGTGCTTTATCCAATTACTCCATGTGGAGCACTTCGCCCAAGCGAGCAACACGCTCAGCGATGAGAGGGAAGTCGCGGGTGAGGTCAGGGTGAGTATCGACGAGGTGACGCGCTTCGGTGCGCGCGGCCTCGACGAGCTTCAGATTACGAATCGCTTCCATGCCGAGGTCGGAGAGACCGCTTTGCTTACCGCCATAGAGCTCACCTGACCCGCGGAATTGGAGGTCGTGCTCAGCGAGCTCGAAACCGTTTTTTGCAGTCGCGAGTGCCTTGAGACGATCACGGGTCTTCTCACTTTTACTCTCGGTCACGGCAAAGCAGTAGGCTTGGTGAGTACCGCGGACGACGCGTCCGCGCAGCTGGTGAAGTTGAGCAAGACCAAAGCGTTCAGCGCCCTCGATAATGATCGAGGTGGCATTTGGGACATTGACACCCACCTCCACCACTGAAGTGGCGACGAGGATGTCAAATGTATGCGCGTTGAAGTCAGCCATGATGCGATCTTTTTCGGGGGGTGTCATTTTGCCGTGCAGGGTAGCGATCCGGCGCGTCTTAAAAATGTCTTTTTTAAGACGCGCCGCCTCCGCGACTACACTTTTCATATTGACCACCGTTTCTTTATCTGGGTCGGGTTCATCGATACGTGGACAGATCACGTACGCCTGCCTACCTGCCGCCAGTTCGGTTTCGACGTGGTCATACATCGGTTGTTGTTGTCCTGGGCCAATGATCTTTGTGATGATGGGCTTACGACCCTTGGGCATTTCATCAAGCAGGCTGATATCAAGGTCGCCGTAGATGGTGAGGGCGAGGGTGCGGGGGATGGGAGTGGCGGTCATGGAGAGGAGGTGAGGCATGCGCGCGTCTTTTTTAGCGAGTTGTTTGCGCTGGTTGGTGCCGAAGCGATGTTGTTCGTCGATGATGACGTAGGCGAGGTGTTTGAATTCAACACGTTTATAAATGAGCGCGTGGGTACCGATGAGAATCGGGACCTCACCGCTCTTTACCCACTTTAAGAGCTGGGCTTTCGATATTTTGGTCGGCTTGGTTGGATCACTTTTGCTTGGGTACTTATAGCAACCACTCCCGGTAATAAGACCAATCGCAATCGGGAGGTGCTTGAAGTACTCAATGAAACTCTCGAAGTGTTGTTTAGCAAGGATCTCAGTCGGGGCCATGTACGCGACTTGCAGATTACCATACTCGATTTTTTTACCAATCCCTTCAGGGGGGCGACTGGTCACGACTGCGTACGCCGTCGTCGCAGCGACAGCAGTCTTGCCACTACCGACGTCACCCTCGAGGAGTCGACTCATCGCATGGTTGCTGGTGAAGTCCGAGAGGATGGTATCGATAGTGCGGGTCTGGGCAGTTGTGAGCGGGAAGGGGAAGCGGTCGACAAAGGCGGCGATGTGCGTCGGCGTGGTGTTCACGCTGTAGGTATTTGCAGCACTTACTGCTTGGCGTTCTTGTGCCTTCTGGATTTGGATATAAAACACTTCTTCAAAAGCAAACCGTTTACGCGCACTCTCGGCATGTTCGGCTTTCTTCGGCGAGTGGATCCAGATGAGGGCGGTTTTGAGTTCGGGTAGGTGATAGCGCTGCAAAATCACTTTCGGGATAGGGTCGATGAGCCGATCGAGCACGCCTTTTTCAAAACACTTCAAGACCGTGTGATAGAACCATTTACTCGTCACACCCTTGGTCTCTCGGTAGACGGGATAGAGTGTGTCATCGGCCTCTTCACTGCCTTTGAAGATTGAATCATGACGATCGATCGGGAGACTGTCGAGGGGTTCGACTTCTGGGTTGCTGAGATATAGTTTAGTATCGCTACCCGCAACTTTTCCAGCCAGCTTCACGTACATACCGTTTGTGTACATCTTCGCGATGTATGGTTGGTGAAACCACATTACCTTTATTTTGGCTGAACCATCTTCCACGTAGCCCTCCGCAATTGGTACCTTACTCTTCCAGGCTTTGCGGGTTTTGAGTCCCGAGAGCTGCCCGTACACAATCGCGTCCTGACCTTTTTCAAGTCCGCCGACTGACTGCACGTCAGCAATGTTTTCGTAGCGGGCGGGGAAGTGAGAGAGGAGATCAGACACACGTACAATCCCGAGCTTTTTGAGTGCTTTCTGATGTGGTGCATCGATACGGAAGTGAGCGGTGAGGGGATCGTGTAGCTGCATGCTGAAAGTATAGCAGATATTGACAAATAGTATTTTTTGTTTAATTCTAGAAAAAGATGAACTACCTAAGCAAGCGGGAGTTG
>CAYXOF010000072.1:0-3120 GCA_964466905.1 uncultured Candidatus Saccharibacteria bacterium
TGGAGCTGTTGCTGGTGATACAGTGGCAGCACCAGAGGTACATGACAGCGAACCGGTAGAGGAGTCTGTCGCTTCAACGACAGTCAGCCAGCGTGTACCATCGGCTGAGCGACTCTTGCAGGCGATTATTGACGGACAAAGAGTCGCTTCATCTACCAGTGTCGCCACGACCACCCCAGCAGATGATCTGGTCGAGGCATATGCGTGTCGCAATACCACTATTGTACGGGAGTGTGATTCGCTTGATGGAGACAATACGGCGTGTCGAGTGGAACGCGTCAAAGTAGCTGACCATGAGGTCACCCGCTATGCCCCAGGCTGGACTCCAGTGGTCAAGGAAGTAGGGACGATGCCAGCGCCAGGGCTCCTCCGACAAGCGGCATCACTGTTTGGGTTTGGGCCAGATCGTAAGCCGATTCCAGACGAATTTATCCCGCACACCTTCACGCCAGACGTATTTACGATTGCGCCCGGTGAAACAAAATATTTCAAAATGGAGATCGTCTTCCCACCGTTCTCAGAGGGCGAATGGTGGATTGAAGCGGTTGGTAAGCGTGGATATGGTTTACTAGATCCATTCTGGTCTTCCAGTTGGAACTTTAGATTGCCACTTACGGTCGACAACACAAGCGGGGATGACCGCACGGAATATCAAGTGTTCCTTGAACTCGATAGTTCACTCACTGATTTTTGGAACGGTGTGGCAAGTGATGGTTCAGATATTCGGTTTGCGCAACAGGTATCAACGGGGAACTTCAGTAACGAGGGTACGGCCATCAATAATTGGTGGGATCTTGCCTATGGTCGACGGATCCCTATCGTAATACCAGCACTGACAGTTGATGAGGACTTTACGAATCTACCAATTACACTTGATTTATCCACGCTTGGATCGGCCTTCTGGAGTAATGTGAAAGCAGATGGCGGTGATATCCGAGTCACCAATAGTGCCGGAGAAGAATTGCCAGTAGATATTGGATACATTAATACCGTGACACAGACGGGCGATCTCCACTTCTTGGCTGATACAGTTGTACGAGCGGGCGCATCGACCTTCTATGTATACTTTGATAATGCTGTCGCTAGTCTACCTGCAGCGACGGATCCGACTGGCCGTAATGCTGTGTGGGTTGACTATGAGGCGGTGTACCACTTCAGTGATGATCCGACGGTAATTTCCAATGTGACGACTGATGTAACCGGCAACGGACATGACGTGGTGGTGGTGGGGGCGGTGCTCGCAACGACGACCGGTAAGTTTGGCCAAGCTTATAGCTTTAATGGTGCGGGTGGCTACCTCCAAAATACCGCGTGGCTGTTTCCCGCTGGAAACCCTCTACTTACCTCAGGTATCTATAAGATGGCAGCGCGAAGCAGTGAAGCGATCTGGCAGTGGGGTATTGGATCAAACCCCAATGAGATAGAGTTTCGACCATGGTATAACGATAATAACCCATTGAGTGCTGATGGCTTACACTATTTTGGGGTCACCGGCGGAGCAGCGTATGCACGTAATTTTGCTACTACCACGTGGCATGCCTTTAGTACCGTGGGGACCACCTCCACGTCTGGGGTAAATTTGGTGTACGAGGACACTGTACTTATAGAATCAGTCGCGCAGACAGTGACTGACCCCTCAAATACGAATGCGGCTGGGTTTCAGATCGGTCGAGAGGGAAATGGTGGTTCATGGACTGGCTTACTTGATGAGCTGCGGATTGCTACCACTACTCTTAGTGACGCCCGCGTCCGAGTAGAAAATCAAATTCTCTTTGCCCTCGATTCGTTTGTGACAGTTGGTGCCATTCAGGTTCCAGATAATGCTGCCAATCTCTCGTGGTATAGCACGAGTTGGGATGGTCGGATTGCCTTGGCAATTCCACAGAGTCGTATTCCAAGCGACCTTACTGATTTTCCTGTATATCTTGACCTCTCTATACTCGGGGACGATTTTTTCAGTCGAGTGGCGAGTAACGGAAAAGATATCCGAGTGACGCTAGGTGATGGGGTGACGGAGGTACCGATTGAACTAGTAACAATTAACACGGGAGCCAGAACAGGAGAGTTGTACTTTAAAGCTGATTTGTTTGACCAAGCGCCAAATGATTTCTATGTTTATTTTGACAACCAAGATGCCCTGGCGTATGCGCGCACTGATACCTACGGCTCGGAGAATGTATGGACGAATGGTTTTCAGGCGGTATATCACCTCGAGGAGGATGCGGCAGGCATCACTAATTTCGATGTATACAAAGATGCGACCAGTAATCAGTATCACGCTGATGACTACAACAGTTCAACGGGTAAAAGTGGACTATTTGGGCGTGGTCAGTCGTTCTCTGATACTAGTCAAACCGATTACATCAATGTCCCTCGTGAGGTTCTAAATGGCGTTGGTGATATCACTACCTCGTGGTGGCATAGGACCACAATTACTGGTGCGCAAACGATTGTGAGTGGTGCCAACACAACTCAGTTTGACGAGTATATTGCGTATTTAAGTGCACCAACAAACTTCAGCATCTACTACCAAGGAGCGCGAGAAGATTTTGGTCTATCAGATACGATTACGAGTCACAATACTGGTGCTTGGAATCACTTCATGGTGACAGGAGAAGACGCTATTGATTCGGTCAATTTCTATGTCAACGGCGTGGGTGATACTGAAAACCCTGATCCTCAACCAATTGTGCCACTTGATATTGCAAATGGCGGTTTGATCATTGGGCAAGAACAAGATGCCCTGGGAGGTGGATTTTCGACGGGTCAAAATTTTGAGGGCGATCTCGATGAGTTGCGCTTCGCATATGTGGTTCGTAGTCCAGATTGGGCCCGGGTGGAGTACGCCAACATGGGTGATATTTTAAACTTTATTGCCACCTCTACCGCTGAAACGCTCGCCATTACAGACTTTGTTGAGCTTGACTACTGGGTACAACACTTCGACAGTACCGCTGACGAAGCGGACATTTGGGTACAAATAGCCGACTTGTCGGCAGGTGAGGAGACCACCATTTATATGTACTATGGGGCAACTGGTGTCGAAAGTACGAGTAATGAAATGACGACGTTTACCTATAGTGAACCGACCCCGATATTCCATGTGGTTAGCCCAACCGT
>CAYXOF010000073.1:0-3103 GCA_964466905.1 uncultured Candidatus Saccharibacteria bacterium
CGGGAAAGCACTTAATGAACATGTAAACGAAGCAGTGATTACCTTTAAGCCACGAAATTTATGTAGTTGTGCAGCCGAATCTGGACCACATGAGCATCGCAATGTGCTGCGTATCAAGTTTGCACCGGAGCAGCATATCTGCCTCTCCATGTGGACGAAGGCGCCCGGCTTTGTCTTTACGTTACATGAGCAAGAGTTAACACTTGTCTCGACTTCAAGTGAAGAGAGTGCGTCGCCCGAAGCGTATGAGCGTGTACTATTTGATTGTATTACTGGTGATCAGACAAGGTTTGTAAGTGGTGCTGAGGTAGAGTTAGCGTGGCAGTTTATTACACCTATCTTAGAACAATTTAATGAGTTACCCCTCCACACCTACGCACCGGGTTCTAAGGGGCCTGAAGAAATTATAAATACGTAAAAATATTATCTATGAAAAAAGAACTCGGATTTATCGGATTGGGACGAATGGGACTCAACATGGCTACCTTGCTCGTTGAAAAAGGCTATCGAGTAGTGGGTGTTGATCCAAGTGAAGCAGCGAGAACGATTGCACGAGATGCTGGGGTTGATGTAGTTGATTCGTATGCTGAAATGGCAAGCACACTACCGCCTGACCGATTGGTCTGGATCATGGTACCGAGTAAGTTCGTGGACAGCGTGCTTGATGAACTCACGCCACGTCTGAGCACCGGCGACACCATTATTGACGGCGGAAATAGTTTCTACCAAGACTCACTACGACGTCATCAAGCGCTCAAAGAAAAAGAATTGTTGTTTCTCGATACTGGTACCTCAGGCGGGATGAGTGGTGCTCGATACGGCGCTTCTATTATGGTCGGTGGTGAATTGGATGTATTTCAAAAACATGAGCACGTATTTGAAGCACTGGCTGCCAAGAATGGATATGCGCGCGTGGGTGGCCCCGGAGCCGGACACTTTGTGAAGATGATTCACAATGGTATTGAGTACGGCATGATGGGAGCGATTGCTGAAGGGGTCACTGTGCTTCATGAGCATCAAGATACATTTGGCATTGATTTAGGTGAGGTAATGAAACCATATGAGCACGAGAGCATTATTTCAAGCAAGCTAGTGTCATGGCTTCGAGAAGCCTATGAGGAGGGTCAGATCGAACTCATTAAGGGCGAGGTACCAACGGGTGAAACCGAGTCAGAAATGGAGCACGTCACTACAATCGGAGATGTGAAAGTGCTTAAGGCAGCATTGGAGCAACGCAAACAAACCAGAGAAAATCCATCATATCTCGGAAAGTTAGTGGCCGCTATGCGTAATCAGTTTGGTGGTCATAAGGTAATCAACAAAGAATAACCATGGACATTAAACATAGCCCAATACCTGCGGTAACAGCTGGCGAGGAACTGAGCGCGCTGTTAGAGCACTACAAAGACAAACCAACACTACTTTTACTTTCAGGTGGCTCTGCGCTCTCAATACTTGACCACGTTACTGAGACTGTACTTGGACCACAGCTGACCATCACCACGCTTGATGAACGGTTTTCTACTGATCCAGATGTTAACAACTTCACTCAGATCAAAACGACCGCATTTTATAGACGAGCAAAAGACAAAGAAGTGTCTATGATAGATACTTCTGTGATAGAAACAGACACTTTGGAAGAAGCTGGCAAACGATTTGAAGCAGCACTACGAGACTGGCGAAATGAGAATCTCGGTGGGGTTATAATTGCAACCATGGGTGTCGGAATTGATGGTCATACTGCTGGAATTTTCCCCAATGCATACAATGAGTATTTTTCAGGTGATGACTGGGTCGCTTCATATAAAGTACAAGAATCAATCAATCCGTATACAAAACGCATTACCGTTACGCCCCAGTTTCTACTCGAACACGTAACACACGCCATTGGTTTTATCGTAGGTGACGAAAAAAGATCAGTGCTCGATAACTTACAAAAAGATTCTTGCTCTCATGGAGAAATACCTGCCTGTGTCATGAGAGAAATGAAGTCTGTGACAATTATTACTAGCTTAAAATGACTTAAAATATAAGTTTTTATAAGTGTGACAGTGACCTGTCCCAAAAGCTAGATAATGCAAAAAGTGTCACTTTTGTCACTTTTTGATTCTCTCGAGAAGGGTCGTTAACGATTTACTTCGGATACAAACGAAAACCAGTCGGTGCCCCTGCACTCATAATGACATCAATACTATTCTCTTTGTGTACATACGAAACCAAGACGTTTGTAACGATGACCTGCCCCGCTGACATCATGGGATCTTACTTTTCAACCATTGCAAATTTTTTCGTTATGCTTTTAGCGTTTGGAATACCAGGGATTATCTGGCTCATCATTGCGGTAACGATATGGGTGGTTAGCATCTATCACCTGTTCAAATGGTATAGAGCGTGGCGTACCAGGCTGGATACTTAATGTCACGAAGTACCCTTATTCCGCACCGAACGTACTTTACATTGATAACAACCATGAATATAGATTTGGTATACTAAAAGCATGAATGTACCTGGCACAAGCGCGGACTTCCGACATACCCTCCCCCCTGATCTCAAGGCTCAATTAGCGTCTGATCAGACCGTGAAAGCACTATGGGAAAAGCTCACACCACTGGCACGAAATGAGTGGATTTGTTGGGTCACGATTGTCAAAAAGAAAGAGACGCGCGCTGAGCATATACAGCGACTGCGTGAGGATTTACGTAAAGGTAAACGTCGTCCGTGTTGTTGGCCTGGTTGTCCACACCGACGAGCGAATGCCATGAAATATTTTAAGAAAAAATAACTACCCGATATTATGAGTGGTGCGACTGCTTGTGAAGCCATGAAAGTGAACCAGTGCGCATCTGTACCAAAAGAAAGTGCTGGTGCGATAGCATTTGCACTCACTACTTCCCTACCGAATCAACTGGAGTGGGAGAATGACCGTAAAGGTCGTTCCCTTCCCTTCTTCTGAAGCTACCTCGATACTCCCCCCGAGCTGTTTGGCAGCTTCTTGGACGATATACAGCCCGAGACCAGTCCCTTCAGTATGCTGGCTCTGCGCATTACTCGCCCGAAAGAATTTCCGGAATAATTGCGGTATCTCTGCTTCTGGAATACCAAT
>CAYXOF010000074.1:0-3074 GCA_964466905.1 uncultured Candidatus Saccharibacteria bacterium
CGGCGATTCGTGCGGCGGCTCGGGTGCTCCGAGTGGAGGGAAGTGTGATCCCGGTGACGACTGAGCCAGTGCATCTGAAGGCCGTGTACAGTGATGGTTATGAGGTAATTGGTGAGCATGAAATCGACGAACCACCGCCAGACCGACACCTGCACACGGTCGCTGATTTGTCCGTCACACCACCAGCGATGGTGAACCCGCGGGCTGAGGATGCGCTCCTCGGAGCCGATCTCATCATTCTTGGTCCGGGTGATCTATACACGAGTATTCTCGCGAACTGTGTGGTGGGAGGAGTGAGTGAGGCTATTCGGCACAGTACTGCTCGCGTAGTCTACGTAAGTAACTTAATGACCAGGGCCGGTCAGACGGCAGGCATGGGGGTGACGGCGCATGTGTCAGAGATTGTACGGTACACTGCGCGACAACCAGATGTGATTCTTATACATACGGGCGAGTTTCCGGTTGATCTGATGCAGAAGTATGAGGCTGAGGATGAGTATCCCGTGACTGATGACTATGTGGGTGAAGCCGAGGTGGTACGCACTGATCTACTAGCGACTGAGACAGTCACCACAGTATCAGGTGACACGGTGCGGCGAAGCCTACTCCGCCACGATCCGCGTCGTCTTGCGCGCAGTATTATGGATATTGTGACGATGTCGTCGTTACGTACCTGAAAGATAAAATGGTAAGATAGCAGGGTTATGAAACTTCTGATTGCGACTGGGCTGTACCCGCCAGAAATTGGTGGTCCAGCGACGTACGCGACTATGCTGGAGCAGTCCCTGCCGGGGCATCAGATTGAAACCGAAGTCGTACCGTTTGGGTGGGTGCGCGGGTATCCAAAAGTATTCCGTCATGTCGTGTATGCCCTTAAACTATGGCAGGCCAGTCGGGGGGCTGATGTGATGTATGCCCTCGATCCGGTGAGCGTCGGTCTACCAGCGATGGTGGTGGCCAAGCTCCGGGGGCTACCGTTTATGATTCGCTTAGGAGGAGATTACGCCTGGGAACAAGGCCGAGTTCGGTTTGGGGTCACGGATACCCTCGACGATTACATCAAGGATATCAGTGTGTATGGCTGGCCAGTACGGATACTCGCCAATATTCAATCACTCGTGACCAGACAGGCGAGTTTGGTGATTGTACCGAGTGAGTATCTAAAGACAATCGTTGCGCGGTGGGGAATCGATGAGACCAGGATTGTGGTGATCTATAGTGCTCTTTTCCCACTCATAGTGGAAGGGAGTAAAGACACGCTTCGTCACCAGCTTGTATATCGTCAGCCGACCCTTGTCACCGCCGGCCGGCTCGTACCGTGGAAGGGTTTTCGGCTCCTCATCATTTTGATGGCCAAACTACGTGAAGAGTACCCAGAGATTTTGTTGGTCATCGTGGGAGACGGGCCCGACCGACCGCTCCTTGAATCGTTGGTCGATAAGTATCGCTTGCGTGAACACGTGCGGTTTGTCGGTTCGGTTTCGAAAGAAGCCCTGGGTGCGGCGATCAAGGCAGGAGATGTGTTTGTACTGAACACCGCCTATGAAGGGTTATCACATCAGCTACTTGAGGTGATGGATCTCGGTACACCCGTGGTCACGACGACGGCTGGCGGTAATCCAGAGCTGATCAGCCACGGTGTCAGTGGACTCCTCGTACCATTTAATGATGACTATGCGCTTACCGAGGCAGTGCGGTATATTCTTAATCAACCCGAAGCTGGTGCGCGGATGGTGCAGTCAGCCAGACTCCGAACCAAAGAATTTTCCCAAGCGGTGGTCGTTGACCGCTTTGTGACGGTACTCCGTGAATGGTATGGCTAAAAAACTTCTCGATGTAATATCTATTGGATATGGTAGACAGTTATTTCAAGATACCAATCCTGAGCGATTAAGAATGGAAGAATGTGCCACTATGTGTCGGTCACTTACAATGGTTATATTTACACATATTGATGATGGCATCACGAAACAAACCGTTGATAATTTAACGATCATTCCAACAAATTCTTCCTCGCGCTGGGTAATGTTATACGATGCCTTTACGATAATTAACAACCTGATTAAGGGCTGTGATCATCAGTCATTAGTTATCACATCACAGGATGCCTTTGAGACTGGATTAGTAGCTTATCTAATATCAGTACGACATAACATTTGGTGGTGTATACAAGAACATGCAGATGCTTTCTCTGGATCTTATTGGAGACAAGAGACAATTCTCAACCGATTGCGATATGTACTCGGTAAGTATTTTTTACGTAAGGCGAATGTAATACGAGTTGTGTCGAAACGAATTGAAAGTTCTATTAAGTTGTTTAATATAAAAACTCCGATCAATCGGTTACCAGTGGCTATAGACACAAGTGCGTATCTGCCCGTTCATTCGAGTATTATCAAGCGACCCGTGAATAAGACAGAATTTCAATTTATTTCTGTTGCAAGGTTTGTACCTCAAAAAAATCTATTCCTCCTTGTGCGGGCTTTTCGAAAAGTTTATGAAGTATGTCCCCATGCCCGTCTAGTGCTGATTGGGCAAGGTCCTCAACATAAGCTGATTCAAGATCAGATTACTAAAGAGTTTGGATTACAATCCCCTGATCAAGGTCCAGTGATCATGATGTCCTGGACAGACGATGTTCCGGCCTTTTTGCGTGGTGCTGATGCATATGTACTAAGTTCAAATTATGAGGGTTGGGGTCGAGTTTTGATAGAGGCGATGTGTGCTCAGTTACCTATAGTAACTACCGATGTTGGTTGTGTTGGTGAAGTTATGCAAGCGGGAGTGCACGGAATTGTTGTCCCCGTGGGTGACTGTGATGAATTAACAAAGGCAATGATTGTGATGATTAAAGATACTGCTGCCTATCAGATGTATAAAAAAAATTTACAAGGACTACCTGTTCATGATTTACCAGGTACTCATTTTAAAAGTTATGGGCAAGACTGGGTAAGAACACTTGGTGTAAATTAACCGTTCTCCTGTTACAATACACCACACTGGCTCGCCGTGATCTTTCGACTCGTGATGCATCAGCATATGCGCAATCAGCGCTTGATACTATTCTCGATGCC
>CAYXOF010000075.1:0-3066 GCA_964466905.1 uncultured Candidatus Saccharibacteria bacterium
TCAATTCTCCGTCTTTCACCGTGGTAAAGTCCCCATCGTACACTGCGGTACCCATGTCCCACGGGGTCGTGAGGGTGTATGAATACACACGATCATTGCCTTGCCCCAGCATGTACAATTTTGTACCGTCTGGTTTAATATGGATTCCGTACGGGGTACTATCCTGGCCACTGACTGAAAACGGTGAACCCAGCGTAGTCCCACCCGTCACATAGAAACCAGTACTGGAACCAAAGATCACTGGTGACGTTGGTGCTTCGAGGGTACCCATGTTTACTATTCCTTCGCGCGTGACGAGTGGGACTCCATCAGCGACCCGTACCGTCCCACTCGCGTTCGTGACCGATAGGTTCACCGCCTCAAGTGGCTCGGTCACGGTGAGTGTGCTCTCGCCACTATGTTCGAGTTTAGTAAATGCACTATCGCCAATCAGCGTGCCGCGGATTGATTGGTCTGCCACCCTGAGCGGATAGATTGTAATGTCATCACTTTCTTGGCCAAGATGATACAAGAATCTACCGTCAGCCGAAAACTGGGCTGGCTGGCTATTCGTTTCAAAATCTATCACAAAGAATGCGCTTCCAGTACTCGTAGCCGTAAGTGTATCCCATGGGGTCGTAAGGGTGTAGCCATCAAAGCGATTTTGATCTGACCCGATGAGATACAACAACTGACCATCGGGATGGAATATGATGCCCTGCGGAGCCAGTTCATCCGCAGCTGATTTTAGCGCTTGTCCATTATGGGCCGCTGTCGTCAGATCCCACGGAGTGGTGAGAGTGTACTGTGTTACATCAAAACCCCCATTACCAAAAATATAGAGCTTCGTCCCCGATGGTGAGAAACGCATTACCTGCATTGATCCTTCTTGTACTCCAATACTAAAACTAACCCCACTGTCAGTAGCAGTCGTCAGATCCCACGGCGTCGTGAGCGTGTAGCGGTAGATCGTATCATTGACTATACCAGCGAAAAATAATTGGGTACCATCTGCACTAAATTGTAAGCTACGGGGGGTAGTCTCTTGGTCGCCAATAAATAGTGAGTAACCATTCAGCGTTGCGGTACTCAAATCCCACGGCACTGATAATGTATAGGAGAAAATTTTATCAGTGATACCACCCACCAGGTACAACTCCAGGCCGTCTGGGCGAAACACGATGTCTTGTGGTAACGTATCAGCTTCCGCGACCGAAAATGTCGTACTCTCATCAGTCAAGACGGTCGACGACGAAATCGTGAACGCAGCCGCACTCGTCGTGAACGTCGTCGTACCCGTGAGGTAGGCGGTACCACGGTTTTCATAGCTACCCGCAACCCAGAGCGGCTCAGTCGCGACCGCTGTACCAGTAGCAATCGTAAGGTCGGTCAGTGCAGTCGTGGTCGCAAAGCTCACGACCCCAGGGGTGGTCGTACCCGTTGTCGATACCGCGACTCGATTCGTCCCTGTGCGAGACACGGCGACATACCTCCCATCACCATAGATAATATCAGACCAAGAATTCGCAGCGGTGTTCGTAAGAGCGGTCCAGGTGATGCCGTCAGGCGAAGTGATGATGGCTGTACTATTACGAGCGATAGCAACAAATAGGCCGTTGCCGTACGCAATCGCATCCCACGCCGCACTCGTTGGTGATGTCCGGGCGGTCCAGGTGATGCCGTCTGGCGAAGTGGCAATACAATTACCAACCGCGCAATCCCCTACACCAACAAACACACCAGCTCCATAGGTAATGGCCATCCAGTCATCAGACGTTCCCAAAATTGGATAATCTTCCCAATTTTTACCATCAAACGACACAACTGAGCCATTCGTAGCGTCGGCTTGTGCGACAAACCGACCATTACCAAACGTCACGTTATATAACTGAACTGCTAATGGCACGGTGCGGAGTGTCCAGGTGATGCCGTCTGGTGAAGACATGACCCGGTCACCTCCCACTGCAGTCGCCACATAGACACCATTGCCGTAGGCGACTGATTGCCAGGCGCCCGTACCCGCAGCGGTTCTTGGTGTCCACGTAATCCCATCAGGCGACGTCATTACTCGGTCAGTACCAGCGCCACTCCCATCACCCACCGCTACGAACTGACCACCCGCGTAGATGACATCAGTCCACAGGTCATCATCACCCGCGGCACTGCGGGCGGTCCAGGTGATACCGTCAGGTGAGGTCATGACATGATTAGTACCGTCTGCGCTTACCGCTACAAAGAGCCCGTTTCCATACGCCACCGCTCGCCACTCATTGGCTTGGGCGGCTGACGCAGCAGTCCAGGTGACTGCGTCATTCCGAAAGATCGTACTACTGGCGACCACTCGTCCAAGAGTACTCGTCCCGTAAAAGGTACCCGTAAGGGCACTACCCTCACCGGTCAGTAAGAGAGTATCTGTTGGGTCACTATACAGCACTCCTTCGTTAGAAAGACTACCCTGAAGAGCAACCGTCCGTGGTGTCACGAATGATGCATTTGGTTCAATCCAGAAATCAATCCCCGCAAAGAGCGATAACGTATCTAGCGTGGTTGAAGCAATAAATGGTAACTCAGGATCCTGAACGTTGTCCGCTTGAGCGAGCGTATACAGATCAATTGGTTTTTCAATAAACGCGGTATCGCGCAGTCGTACTTGGTCACGTACCAGTGTGATACCCGAGACCGATGTCGTACCTCGGTTGGTTTGTAGTACTGTCACACCAGACACCTCTGGATCACCGTCGACCCATATGGTTGCAGTCAACACCGGTGAGTATGATGCGTCTGATACGAGTATACCGTCGCTTGAAGTCGCCAAAGACCCTGCATCAGCTAACGCCACAAAGCGACCGCTGCCATACCCGACTCTTGAATACAAAGTCGTGGTTGATACTACCTGTGGCTGCCAGACGATACCATCGGTGGATATAAGGATGGGATCACCATAGAAGCCAGGTGTTTCTGAAACCGCCACAAACCGTCCATTACCGTACGTCAGACCAAACCATGATCCAGAGCTGGTGTTATCAGTTGCGAGAGACCAATTAATACCGTCATCAGAATGCATAAAATTATCAGTCACATCTGACG
>CAYXOF010000076.1:0-3031 GCA_964466905.1 uncultured Candidatus Saccharibacteria bacterium
GGGCTGAGGTGGCTCGTTTATTGGCTGAGAGATTCAAGACTGTCCCCGCCCTACGCGCCGCTACTATTGATGAGATTCGAGCCATCCATGGCATTGGTGATATCATTGCAGCCGAGGTAGTAGCTTGGTTTGCACATGCAGACAATCAAACCCTTCTTTCAGAGCTAACCTCCGTGATTACCGTTCGTCCACCCACATCGGAAGCCGTGTCACTAGCTTTGCAGGGTGTGACCATTGTATTCACGGGTACGCTCCCCAGCTTGAGTCGAGAGGAAGCAGCCGCTCGCGCTCGTGAGCATGGTGCGCGCGTCGGAAATACGGTGACCAAGCAGACGACGTACGTCGTCGCCGGTATGGGAGGAGGGAGTAAGCGTTCGCAGGCCGAAACACTCGGGGTGCCGGTGATCGATGAGGCGACGTTTCTTGCACTCGTAGCCAAGGCGGGATGATAATGCTATGATGCAAATACTATGACACGGGATGATATTATCCACCTCGCGAGCCTCTCACGCTTGGCGCTATCAGACACAGAATTAGATTCGCTTGAGAAAGACCTGCCCTCCATTTTGGCCTACGTGAGCGCGGTGACGGCAATTGCTGCCGACGAAGCGACCGAAGAGCCACATGTCGGGGTGCGTCATAACGTGTTTCGTACCGATGAAGTAACGAACGAGCCGGGTAGTTATACCGAGGCACTCCTCTCTGAAATGCCCGAACGAGCCGGGCAGTATTTGCAGGTACAAAAGATATTATCCGTCGATGAATAGTGGGTGTCATATGGATACGATTCATGAGTTACGTGCTGCGTACATTGCAGGAACAACCAACCCCGTTGCGGTAGTGGACCGTTTATTGGCGGTTATTGCAGAGCGCGATCCAGAATTACACGCGTTTCTTGAGGTGTACGCAGAGACTGCCAGAGCGGAAGCAGAGCAAGCGGCAGAACAATTGGTAGCTGAGGGAGCTGCCACCCCGATTCTGACTGGTATTCCGCTTGCCCTTAAGAATAATATTCTCGTAAAAGGGAAGCGTGCGACTGGCGCTTCAAAAATATTGGAGTCATATACGGCGACCTACGACGCAACGATTGTAGCGCGCCTGAAGGCGGCGGGGGCAATCATTATTGGTGCCACAAATATGGATGAGTTTGCGATGGGAGGTTCGACCGAAAACTCTGCCTTTGGGATCACCAAAAATCCGCTCGATGTGACTCGGGTTCCTGGTGGATCATCGGGCGGTTCGGCGGCGGCGGTTGCAATGGGTGCGGTACCAGCAGCAATTGGGACTGATACTGGAGGGTCGATTCGACAACCCGCGAGCTATTGTGGGTTGGTTGGTTTTAAGCCGACGTATGGTGCGGTGTCTCGATATGGACTCATGGCCATGGGATCATCGCTTGACCAAGCAGGCCCCCTGACGCATACCGTCGCTGATGCTGAGCTACTACATAGTATTATGGCTGGTGTTGATCCTTTTGATGGTACGACGATCACAGATGAAACGTACCCGCCTGTGCCGACAAAAGAAACGTACACCTTTGGTGTCCCACGTCAGTTTTTAGCTGATGGGATTGACCCCGATGTGCTGGCGGTATTCAACGATCACATCGCAACGCTGAAAACGGCTGGACACCACGTGGTCGATATTGAACTGCCATTATTTGAGCAAGGGTTAGCAGCGTATTATATTGTGATGCCAGCTGAGGTGTCATCAAATCTAGCACGGTATGATGGTATGCGATATGGACTCCAGGTAAAGGGTAAGGATCTCTTGGATACATATGAGCAAACCCGAGCCGCAGGGTTTGGAGCAGAGGTAAAACGGCGCATTTTGCTTGGGACGTATGTACTCTCATCGGGATACTATGATGCATACTATGGTAAGGCTGAATTGGTTCGTCGCAAAATGCGCCGCGAACTCGAAACCGCCTTTCAGACCGTAGATATTATCCTCACGCCAACTGCCCCGACACCCGCTTTCAAGATAGGCGCTCAGGAAGATCCACTCGCAATGTATCGACAAGATATTTTTACTGTACCCGTTAATCTCACTGGTGTGCCAGCATTGACGTTCCCAATGGGGCAGGTCACTCGAGAGGCGGTCACGCTTCCAGTAGGGGTGCAGTACATCGCTCCCCATGCTGGAGAGGCTCGACTGTTTGCAATCGGAAAAACGGTCTACGACCGTGCGGTATCATAGCAGTATATGGATGCTACACCAGTGACCGCCACCACCTCCTCACTTACTTCACCACTGCAGAATCCCGTTGGGATTGATGGCTTGTCCCCAATTTTGTATGCACTGAGTACGAGTGGGCTGGGTGAGTTTCTGTCGCTCATGGGCATTTTGTCGTTTTTGGGTGCAGTTTGGTCAGTGTACGCAATTATTGCGTACTTAGCTTGTATTGGTATGCTCGGTCTGTACGTATTTGCATCGATCCGCTATAACGAGCTCGAAGCGCTACATGATGAGCGGATAGCGGCAATGGAACGGGCCTACGCAGAGATGTATCGCGGCGCACCTCGCAATAGTCGCCTGCAAGATGTTTTAACTCATATTGAATCCGATCGACCAAATGATTGGAAGCTCGCTATTATTGAAGCTGACATTATTCTTGATGATGTGCTGAAACAGCGTGGGTATGTGGGTAATTCGCTCGGTGAACGTTTGCGCACGATTACACCATCACAACTCAGTTCAATTGATGATGCCTGGGAGGCGCATAAGGTACGTAACCGTATCGCACATGATGGGGCTGATTTTGTGCTTACCAAAAGAATGGCTGAGCAGACGATCGCACAATATCGTCGAGTCTTTAGTGAATTTGGGATTTCTTAGCTTGCCACTCAGTCAAAAATGGAGTATGGTAGACGATACCAATAGAGCGGGTTAGAGGAGTGGTACCGAGCGGAAGCAACGTATGCTCTCATAACCTCCACTGTGATTGGGGTTGCAACGTAAAAAGTGTCAGAAAGCATAGAGCGGGTTAGAGGAGTGGTACCGAGCGGAAGCAACGTATGCTCTCATAACC
>CAYXOF010000077.1:0-2851 GCA_964466905.1 uncultured Candidatus Saccharibacteria bacterium
ATGCAACCAGGCGAGGTGCTTTTGGCAGAAAATCTTCGACAAGATGTGCGGGAGACGCAGAATACCGACGACTTCGCGGAGTTGATTGCTTCGTACGGCGAAGTGTATGTGAATGATGCGTTTGATAATGTACATCGTGAGCACTCGTCGATGGTGGGGGTGCCGGCTCGCCTTCCAGCGTATGCGGGAATCACCCTCGCAGAGGAGGTGACTGAATTGGCAAAGACCATGAAGCCCGTTTCACCGTCACTATTTATTCTTGGTGGTGCAAAGTTTGAAACCAAGCTTCCACTCATCGAAAAATATCTTGCGATCTACGACCACGTCTTTGTTGGTGGGGCACTCCTCAATGACATATTACTGGCCGAGGGGTATGCGGTCGGTAAGTCACTTGTGTCGCCGGTATCACTTGCGGGAGCGCCATTTCTACAAAGTGAAAAACTGATTCACGTGGTTGATGTGGTGGTAAAGCGAGGTGATAGTCGGGTCGTGGTCATGAAAGATGCGGTCGAAGCAGAAGATGTGATCGTGGATATTGGCCCACTGACGGTGTCCGCCATTGCGCCAGTTATCGCCACGGCAAAAACCATTTTGTGGAATGGACCAATGGGACTCTATGAAAGCGGTATTCCAGGCGGAACCGAAGCACTCGCTGAGCTGATTGCCGAGGCGCCAGGCTTTAGCGTCCTCGGTGGGGGTGACACGATTGCAGCGATTGAACCGCTCGGTCTACTCGATCGCTTTGGG
The DNA here is from genome assembly GCA_964466905.1 of uncultured Candidatus Saccharibacteria bacterium. Lineage (GTDB taxonomy): Bacteria > Patescibacteriota > Minisyncoccia > Phycocordibacterales > UBA918 > OLB19. The sequence goes on from CAYXOF010000077.1 coordinate 748, forward strand.
TTTGTCTCGATCGGCGGTGGCGCCATGCTCACGTTCCTTGAGCATGGTAGTACCAAAGCAATTGACCTACTTACATAAATTACGTTCCGCAAAACAGCCATGGTATGAGATGCCGTAATGGCTGAAGTGCGGGTTACTATCCCCTCGCCTGGACATTATTCGAGGGTCGGGACGGTTTCATTAGGAAATAAGCTTTGTTGAGCATCAGGAAAAAGGCGGGGTGTCCCAGGACACGCCGCATTTTTGTATCGTTATGAAGTGAGCGTGGTCATGAGGAGACCTTGGATTCGTTTTGACTCAGCCTCATTGTATTCCTTTCGGTCTGGCTTTGGTAGCGCATTGTCATCAGTAAATCTCGGAATAACATGTAGGTGGGCGTGGAATACTTCCTGCCCTGCGACTTCCCCGTTATTCATGATGAAATTAACGCCGTCACAGGAGAGAGTTTCTGACAAAGCGAGGGCTATTTTTTGGGCGACGACCATCATGCGTGCTAGCGTCTCGGTATCACACGCGAGCGCATCGGCACAGGCTGTCTTTGGCACCACCAGCGTGTGGCCGTGGTTGATTGGTTTGATATCAAGAAAGGCGACTACGTACTCATCCTCATAGACAATATCGGCAGGAATTTCTCGGCTAATGATTTTGGAAAAAATGGTACTCATATGAGCAGAATGGTACCATACGTCAACACTATGCGTACGTACCAATACCCGGCTGTACCCGTTGAGCATGAATTAATGGACTTGTCACCACTCCTCTCTCGTTTGCTACTGCAACGTGGCATCCTTTCCCAGGCTGAGGCTGAGGTTTTTCTTGCTCCAGATTATCTAACTGGTTTACACGATCCGCTACTACTGCATGACATGCTCCTGGCAGTACAGCGGATTGAGGATGCAATGAAACAGCAAGAACGGATTGCGATATTCAGTGACTACGATTGTGATGGGATCCCGGGAGCGGTCATCTGGCACGATTTTTTTACCGCTGTGGGATACACGAATTTTACCTGCTATATTCCACATCGTCACTTTGAGGGGTTTGGTCTCAGTGTCAGCGCAGTCGAAAAGTTTCAGGCGGATAACGTGCAATTAATCATTACTGTCGATTGTGGGACTTCAGATGTGGAGGCGGTCATTGCGTCAAATGAACTCGGCATCGATGTGATCATCACAGATCATCACGAACCAGGTGAAACGTTGCCACCAGCCGTCGCGGTCGTGAATCCAAAGCTTGGTACATATCCATTTTCGGACTTATGTGGCGCGGCCGTGGTGTATAAAGTGGTGCAGGTCCTCATGGGACGAATCTCACATACGCTACCAGTCGGGTACGAAAAGTGGTGGCTTGATATGGTGGGAATTGCAACTATAGCCGATATGGTTCCACTACGAGGTGAAAACCGAGTGCTCGCGCACTTTGGCCTCCAAGTGCTACGGAAGTCACGTCGTCCTGGTCTACACCACCTGCTTCGGGTAGCAAAATTAAAACCCCAGTATCTGACAGAAGAGGATATTGGCTTCACGATTGGCCCTCGCATTAATGCTGCGTCACGGATGGATACCCCAGAAGATGCGTTTCATATGTTGGCATCAAGTGATGTGGTGACGGCAGGGAATCATGTGGCACACCTTGAAAAACTCAACCAAGAACGGAAAACTGCTGTGGCATTGATGACGAAAGATGTCCACCAGCGACTAAAACTACTGAGTGAAATCCCGCCTGTTTTGGTGCTTGGTAATCCTGATTGGCGACCGGCGCTCGTGGGTCTGGCAGCCAACAAACTCGCTGAAGAGCATGGTCGACCAGTTTTCTTGTGGGGGCGCGATGGCAATGGAGTGTACAAGGGTTCATGTCGAGCGGGAGGCGCAGTCAGTGTTGTGACCTTGATGCATACAGTCCCGGATATTTTTTTGGAATTCGGTGGGCACCATGCTTCGGGGGGGTTTTCGGTTAAAGATGAAGCAATTTTTTCTTTGAGTGCGCATTTGAATACGGCGTATGAGACCCTCGGGGAGGCTGCGGTCATTCGTGAGGCGGTACCAGTCGACGCCACACTCACCCTTGAGGCCGTGGACGAGTCACTGATGCGTGAGATTAATCG
>CAYXOF010000078.1:0-2842 GCA_964466905.1 uncultured Candidatus Saccharibacteria bacterium
GATTGCGTATGTGTTCGGGAATGAGATTGCTGGCATACCACTCGAAACCTGTGCGCGGTGTGACTATGTTGTCGCACTCCCCATGATGGGGCAGAAGGAGTCCCTCAATGTATCGGTGGCTGCCGGCATCGTGCTATACCATCAATTCATCAAGTGATTATGATCCATGTATCATCCATACCGCTATCAATACAATTTTTGATAAGTGGCGGTTTGTTGGGTGCAGGCTTTGTGTACAGTTTTATGTGGCCGTTGGTACTTTTGGGTATTTGGGTACTCATCACTGCCCTGGAACAAACAACCAGTTGGTATGCCCGGTGTGGAGGAGTGGTGGTGGCATTTAGTCTAAAATCACTCTGTGGCATTGCGTGGTTTTGGTCAGTCTATCCGATTGAATGGTTATCGATACCAGTTTCAGCCTGGCAATTACCCGCCATCGGCCTTGGTTGGTTTGTCAGTGGTCTTTCACTTGGAATAGGTGGAGTACTTCTGGGGTTGGTGGTGGGTCTGACGCACCGGTATCTGTCGTCAGTACCCATCCGGTACCTCCTTTATTCGTTGGGGTGGGTGGGGGCAGAAGTATTGGGCTCTCTACTGTTTTCACTTGTTACCTATGGGGAGGGTGGAACGATTACGACCGCTTTTAGTTTCGGATATATTGGGTATGTAAGTGCGTCTCTTGAACCACTTTTCTTTTTTGCGTCGGTCGGTGGGGTGTATGGTGTCACTGTTATGACGGTCTTTATTGTGCTTATCTGTGGTTACGGCATCAGCCGTCTGACAGGCGTACGGCGGGGTTTGTTGTCGGGGTTTCTTGTCGGTAGTATCGCCCTGAGTCTGATAGTATCTGAAGACGATCGTGTGCCTGTTGTGTCTCATGGTACTACCACCACAGTTGCGATTGTAGATACAAATTTCAAAGCCACTTTGGGTAGTCGTGTTGGTGGGGCAGTGATTCGGCAACGGGCACTCATAGAAGCACTGCAGTCTGCACGAGCGAGCGGTGCTGAGTATATTATTTTCCCGGAAGACAGCGGCCTCATGAGAGGTGATGACAGTGAACGATCATTTGCCGCACTGACGTATCTCCAGCAACTAGAGACTGATGGTGTGGTGGTGATTGATAGCGGATCAATACCAACCCCAGCGGGTATTCTCTTGCGCGCCACCATTCTTGATGGAAAGCAGGTAACGCAGCATGTTCTCGATAAGCAATATCTCGTTCCGGTCGGTGAATTTGTCCCCAGCTACGTGATCACTCCGTTGTTTACAGCACTCGGGTGGGGCAGTGTGTTTGCAGCTTTGGAACGATCAGTCGGCTATCGGCCAGGACCGTTTGATCGGCTATCAGCCGATCTCACCCATATCCCCGGTATACTTTTTTGTTTTGAAGGAGTTGACCCACGAAGTGTGGAGAAGCTCCGCGTACGAAACGTGCCATTTATTGCCCACCCCTTCTCACACGGGTGGTTTCAATCTACCTCACTGCTCACACCGCAGTTGACGATGATGTTGCGGCTACAGGCTAGGGCTAACGCTATTAGTATTGTGAGTGCGGGTAATCAGGGAGTGGGAGCTGTTTATCTTCCAAGTGGTGACCGTTATATTCCACAGCTGTACGCCAAGGGAGCGTTGTGGGAAGTGCGGGTGGCTGAGATTCCTACTCGCTCTTAATTGATTGTACTTGTAGTAACTCTTGTACTACCGCTGCGTCACTCCACGTCTCTTTGGTGCCGTGTGGACCCATGATATACGGATCAGTTCCTTTACCAGTGACGATCACGTACCCATGGCCAGGCGCCCGCTCAATTGCAGTCGCAATCGCTTCTCGTCGATCCATGATGATTTCGACCGAGGCTTGCTGACTCATGCCACGCCGCATATCTTCGACAATTTTTTTTGGGTCTTCATCATAGGGGTCCTCATTCGTGAGAATGATATGGTCGCAATATTGCTCTGCGATACTGCCCATCTCTGGACGCTTCCACGTATCGCGCCCCCCGCCAGTGTTACCAAGGACACACACTTTAGGTTTATCCTTAAAGGCTTCATAAATTGCGGTTAGTGAATCTGGGGTATGTGCGTAATCGACTACTACCGTTACGGGGTGTGGACTGCTTAGTGGGGCATGGAATTGTTCAGCTCGACCAGCAATCGCAGGGGTTTTGCTCAGTGCTCTTTCAATGGTTGTCAGCGATACCCCAAGGGCGCGGGAGAGCGTGATGGCTGCCAAGCAGTTATACACATTAAAGAGTCCGACAAGTGGAATACGCATAGTGAGGTCTTTAAAAACTAAGCTTATACTATCGGTATGTAGAGAATACAGGGTTAGATCTTTAAGTGAATAGGGGATACAGTGTTCAACTGGAAAATTAAGAAAATCCTTTCCATGTTCGGAGTCAGTATTTGCAACCAGGTACCGAGGTCGTTTTGAGGATTTAGCGACTGCCTCTGCAATACTTAATTTGGCTTGTTTATATTTTTCAAAAGACCCGTGTGATTCGATGTGTTCAGGAGTGAGATTGGTGAAAATAAGCGCATCGATCTCAATAAAACGATGACGAAATTGCTTGGCTCCTTCCGAGGTCATTTCAATAACCGCGTGGCTGCAACCAGCATCAACGGCTTGCTGTAGAAATTTCTGCACAAAAAAACGCCCGGGCATGGTCATTTTATATAAATTACGTTCCGTTACGTCACCGATTGAAAATTGAATGGTTGAAAGGGATGCGACGCGCTTGCCGTCGGCTCGCAGAATTCGAGTCAGGAGCTCAGTAGTGGATGACTTTCCTTTGGTACCAGTTATCCCAATAACCATGATGTTTCGTGATGGGTGGCGGTA
>CAYXOF010000079.1:0-2788 GCA_964466905.1 uncultured Candidatus Saccharibacteria bacterium
CACCTTCTGCACCTGCCACTTCGGAGTAGCACAGGTACTGTCAGAGCAACCACACTTGGGGGCTTGACCAGGTCCAAAATGACAGGTGTAGGCCACGAAGTACGTGGTGGCACCTTGGTATGGGATGAGGGGAGCAGCACCAGGACCTAAGATCCAGCCAGGGTTCTTGGTAGAGGCGAGGGCTAAGCCAGAGACAGGGGCAAAGGTGTATGGTCGCCACTGAGTACCGGTCCAGTAGTAACCTTGGTTGTAGACAGCGAAGTTGGTTTGATTCGTGCTGTATGAACCAGTGAAGGGAGTGAAGCCGGTATCCGTACAGCTAGCTTCGACGATGACTTCCTGTTCTCCTGAGAAGTGGTTGTATGCGCTGCCGTAGCCGGTGGGGGTGGTTGGTGATTGGTAGTCGCCACAGGGGGTGGCGGCTTCCGAAACAAAAGGTACACAGCATAATAGCAAACCAAGACCAAGCATCAGGAAGTGTGCCGGATTGGAGAGCAAGTAATATTTCATAACACTATGATGACGTTTTTTAGTAAAGAAGCGCATACACCATGTATAATACACTATATCATATCGCTCCCCCACCACCTCCCCCCCCGCCAGTCGATTGGTGGTACACCCGGACTTCTATTCCATCGAGTTGGAGATTGGCCGCACTCGAGGTGACTCGCAGGCGGAATGTTCCATCACTAAATTCACTAGGAGACCATAGTTTACCCCATGCATCTGCGGGAGCACCGAGCGTGTACACCACATCTGATGCAGTCAGAGATGGGGTAGCTTTCTCTGTCGTGTAGTTAGAGCCACTATTCCCTGAAAGATCAACCGAGATCGTTCCACCACCACTACTGAAGCGACTATCTAGCTTCACTTCGATACCGACGATCGTATTTCCGCCAGGGATTGTCAAACCAAAATTACTGAATACATGCGATACGCTTCCGGGTGCGGTGGCGCGGACACCATCAGAGATGAGCGCGTTAGCACCATCAGTCCAACTTCCACTCTGGCCACTTGGACGGAAGAAATTTGGGTTTTCCGAGATATTCTCTCCGTCTGGCACTTGTCCAATTTCCGCACCACCACCGCCCGCACCACCACCCACATCACCATCTCCCTCTGGCGCCTCGCCCCCGACAGAGTCTGGGACAGACCCGCCTCCACCGCCACTACCCTTGGTTGACCGCGTGTGCTGCACGGTAGCGACTGTTCCGCTAACACGAACCGGTAAACTAAACTGGTCGTCAGTCGCCACTACACTAGTCGGACGTAGACCAAACACCATCACATCATTCGTATCAACACTCGTGAGATCAGCTGTCATAATGAAGTTAGTTGCACTACTTAAGGTGAAATCTGTATTGAAGGTGACTGTGCCAGTCTGGCCACTATGCATAAATACTCCCGCTCCTCCCACCTGCACGTCACCACCATCAAGTGCATTATCACTGTTGGTATCGCGATAGAGACGGAAGTCAGCCAACTCACCACTCTCAATCCCCTTAATTCCAGTGACGGCAACGGCGAGTTGATCAACGGTAACAGCAGCGCTTGGTGTAAGACGGAAACTGTACACTGGCTCGTCTGTTTTGTTTTGGAAGCTAAAGACATTGGTGAGACGTCCATCACTATGAGCAGCGAGTGTCGCCGTGGCAGTCGCCCCGAGCGAATAGAAGTCGGTCGTCGTGGCTTGGTTATAGTACTCAGCTTTAATCCAGGCCGCGGAGCGGATGACGTTTGAGATACGCACTTCATCGAGTGATCCACTATAGAAATTAGCGAGATCAAACCGCTTACCGAGAGTGAGGTTTGTCTCCGCACCGGCACTCGCGGTATTATGCGCTTTTGAAGCAGCAAATTGTCCATCAAGGTACACTGTACTCACATCATTGGGCTCATCGTAGGTGGATGATACGTAGTACCAGCGGTTTGTATCAGTCACTGTTGGTCCAGTGCTTGGACCAGAAGCTTCAGTAACATACGAATCAACGAAAATCTTATCCACCACTTCTCCGACCGCAAAGCCACCAGTACGAAGCTCATAAGCGTCTGTGGAGCCAAGGATGCGTTCAGCATCTATTTCATCACGCTTCAGCCAGGTACTGATTGTACCTGTACTTGTAACATAGAAGTTAGAGATGTTAATACTGTCAGCATCGCCATTGAAGTTGAACGCATTACCGACACGACCAGCACTTACATTGACAGAGTCCCCATCAGCATCAGTGAGGGTTCCGTGCAAGCCACTCGCAGTAGAGTCACGGTAGAAATCACTCGCGGTACTATCGCCCTCATTTAAGTGCTGCACGAGATAGTACCCGTTACTCCATACATTATGCGTGCCGTACGTCTGTGTATCGAGGTAATCTTTAGCGCTACCGTTGTAGTAAATAGAGAATGATGTCGGTACCGTAGCGGAAATTGTATCGGCTCGGAAATGTACTTCCCCGGTATCTGACGCCGTATCACAGGCGACTACCTCGCGCGGCAGCTCTACTCCCGCCGCATTCGTAATACGAATATCTCCGCAATCACTCGCCACTCCTGCCCAAAAATCTGCCGACAGATCTGCGAGGTCAACATATACAGGGAAGTCAGTGAGAGTGGCGTCGATGTTGGCTGGATCAATCACGAGTATGTCTCGCGCAGTCCAGTCTGCACTATTCCACAACTGTCCATCAGCCACATACGACCCAATTGTCACCTGGGCATCATGCTCATACGCAAGCTCATCAAGACCCGGTGAAGTGATTACACGTACATCATACGTCTCGCCCGCAAAAGCTGT
>CAYXOF010000080.1:0-2774 GCA_964466905.1 uncultured Candidatus Saccharibacteria bacterium
TACCGAGGTGTTACCACTTACTGTCTGACCAGAACTGAAGACCGGCGTCCCTGCTCCACTCAAGCGATACACGACATACGAGCCTTCCTCAGCACTAGGTGGAATAGTGATGTTGAGAGTTTCAGACGTCGTGGTGGTTGCCCGTTTCCACCACACGACTTGCGACACATTTGCTGCATTTGCATTATTCGTATTATTTTGCGTCTCTTCACCAAATTTATACCAGCCCGGAGTGGTCGTAGTGGCTAACGCATCATTATCAAAACTTGAAACCACCAACAGCAAATCCTCCACGTTACCAGCCGGAATACTGACCGGATGCACTGATAAGTCACCCGTAGATCGACTACTACTCGTGGCCACGATCTGTGGAGCCTCGTCATCTACCCCTACCGTGTGCCAATAGTTTGAAGTGGTTGCCTTGTACTGGAGGTAATAGTGATTGCGTGAAGTCGTCGGTAGTGAAGAGTTAATCTGTGCCCGGAAGCGCACCGGAGTATTGACACCCCAGACGATATCGTTATTTAAACTCATCGCAAACGATGAACCCGACTCTGATCCATCATCAGTCACAAACCGAAAGGCTGATTGGTCGAGTGAGGTAGTAGCTGGCAGTGTCATCGCACCAGTCGTCGTACCGAAGCCGTAATTAACTGCCACAAACGTATCCTCACCATATCCTACCGCTATCCATCCACCATCCGCGACCGGCGGTAGAATCGCTACCCAGTTCACACCGTCGGTCGATTCGGCTGTACAGGTAAATAAACCACCTTCACAGTAGCCGACTGCCACAAATTTTCCCGACCCAAACGCCACATCATGCAAGGCTGACGTGCCACTAACGGTGCGCGAGGTCCACGTGATACCATCCGGTGAAGTAGCAATCACATCATCACTCCCAGAATCGGCGATACCCACAAACATTCCATTTCCGTACACCACTGATTGCCACTGGTCATCACCTAAGCCAGTCGACTGTAGCGTCCACGTAATCCCATCAGGTGATGTCATGACACGGTTACCATCGCCCGCTGTTGTATTACATGACGTACCAGTCTTCCCACACGCCAGCGCTACAAATGTGCCGTTCCCATACGTCACTGCTTCCCACGCATCACTATCGCCCGGTGTACTGCGCGCAGTCCAGGTAGTTCCATTGATTGACGTCATCACTCGGTCCGTCCCCGAAAAAGCGACCGCCACAAACAGTCCGAGTTCTTCTGAGTACGTCACATCACGCCAGGTATTATTCTGGGCCGCTGTTGCGACTGACCAGGTAGCACCGTTGTCAGCTGACGTCATCACATAGTCACCCCCTGCCCCAACCGCGACAAATAGTCCAGCGCCATACGTTACTCCAAGCCAGCCATCATTATTACCAAGTGGCGCTCGAGCCGTCCACGTAATGCCATCCGGTGAGGTCATCACTCGGTCTCCAGCATAGCTCACTGCAACAAACGTACCATTGCCATACGCAATACTATTCCAGCCATCATTATCTCCCGCTGCCGTGCGAGTGGTCCACTCATTCGCCTCAGCGACCACCACTCCGCCCGTGAGCCAGCATACAGCTAACAAAAAACTACCCAGTATAAGTATCCGCCCGGTACTAAGGATGCGTGGTGCGCTGTATGTGAATGGATTACGATGCATATATTAAATGGCTGATTCGTTCATAACCTCTGCTGACATGGGTGCTTGACTTTCATCGGTGGTCACTGGTGGTATAACCGGCTCCACAGCCGATTCATCATCTTCATCATTGGTGCTCATCACTTGCTGCGTCGAGTCTACGACTGACGACGAGTCAGTCGATGAGGCTGACGGGGTAGTACCGGTAACAGCAGATTCAGCAGTGAAGACCGCGTCAGTCGATGACGCATTGTCTACCGGCGGTGTCGACGAGGTCGTCGTACCACTACCCGTAATCGTAGTACTCGCTCCTTCGTCGTAAGTTATACTCGTCGTCGCGAGAGCATCCATTACACTGCCCGACGCCGCGTCTACAGGCGCAACCCCGTCGACTGACGGTGTGACTGGTACTTCAGTCTCACGAGTCGGTGACGTCGGCTGACTTGATGATGACATCATCACTTCAATGACCTGTTCATCACTATTCGAGCGCTCCAACAGAGCCCGCAAATCATCCGCGGTTAGACACACATCATCGACACACAAGGTACCCGTCTCAACCCGATCGGCTTTAATACCCGTAAGGGAAAGTACCCCGTCGACAAAACCTGACGCCAAGCGCACGAGGCGTGACCAGATAGTATCTGTTTCAAACGTAAGTATCCTCGCCTCTTCCGCACTCATCATGAGTCCCGCCAGCATTGACTGCTCGGTCTCACCTAAGTAGCGATACCCACGATCAACAAACATGACGATTTGCCCGACTTGTACTACTTGGTCGGCGGTAAGTGTTACGTGTGCACTGCTCTGGCGAGCGAGACGACGCAATTCACGGTCACGAGCTTCCGCCGCCGCGAGGGTTTCAGATTCGTGCACCTGCGCGTCGCTTGTCGTTGCGACAAGTGGTACACATGAAGCAATACCCACCTCGCCGCCGCCGCCCATATAACACCCATCTTGGATCCGCGGATCTCGCGGTGATGTAACCGGCACATACTCGGGCACCATGATATTGTCAGCGTACTGATTAATATATGTATCAGAGTAGGCGCGCGTCTCATCGAAGTCCTCAAGGGCGATACCGATCACGACACCACTACTGGTTGCCTTCATCGCTACACCCGGTAATGATGAAAGCG
>CAYXOF010000081.1:0-2645 GCA_964466905.1 uncultured Candidatus Saccharibacteria bacterium
CAGAAACGTGCTACTGAGCTTGTACTCGCCAAAGCAGCGCACATGATACCGGTGGTGGCGGTCGTCAAAGACGACCGCCACAAAGCCAGTCGGCTCATTGGTCAGGCTGCATTACTTAAGCTCCACCAATCAGCCATTCTTCTGGCGAATGCCGAGGCCCACCGCTTTGCCATCGCGTATCACCGCGCCAAACGTGGCAAGACCTTCCGGGCATAACCTCAACCATATTTATCAAGTTACAAACAGCATATGAAAACAACCATCGGATTTGTCGGACAAGGCTGGATCGGGAAGCACTACGCTGATGATTTTGAAGCCCGCGGATACACGGTCGTCCGCTACGCCCTGGAGGCCCCGTATGTAGGGAATCAGGCACGCATCGCAGAGTGTGACATCACGTTTATTGCGGTCCCGACTCCGACCACCCCTCAAGGCTTTGATGATAGCTCTGTACGGAGCGCACTCACCACAATCGGTACAGGGAAGGTCGCCGTCATCAAGTCTACCCTCGCACCAGGTACCACCAAAAAACTCCAGACTGATTTCCCTGATATCATCGTACTCCATAGCCCGGAGTTCTTAGTCGAAAAGACCGCAGCCTACGATGCCGCGCATCCTGAGCGCAACATCATCGGGATCCCACATAGTAGCGATGCCCATCAACGCGCAGCGGTAGCAGTCCACGCGGTCCTGCCGCCGGCATCATACGCCATCACTCTCTCGAGTACTGAAGCAGAGCTGATCAAGTACGCGGGCAATTGCTTCCTCTACACGAAGGTGGTCTTTATGAATGCGCTTTATGATCTCACTGAAGCCTACGGGGTGGACTATGAGCAGATTGCTGAAGCGATGGCGCACGATCCTCGCATTGGTGCCTCACACATGCAGCCAGTCCACCAGACCGGACGGGGAGCGGGTGGTCACTGCTTCATTAAAGACTTCGAAGCCTTCATTCACACCCTGCGCTCCGCCAAACCCACTGATCCAGCCCTTCCCATGCTCGAAGCCATCCGTGACTACAATCTCACGCTCTTGCGCACCACGGGCAAAGATGCGGACTTGGTAGCAGGGGTATATGGCCCGGCCAACGTGCTAAAATAATCAGTATGAAACGTATCGCTGTTATTCGTGGAGGCCCGAGTACTGAGTATGCTATCTCGATGAAAACGGGTGGTGCAATCCTCGAAGCCATCCGGACGCTAGATATGCCCTACAAAGACGTCGTCATCACCAAGGGTGGGGAATGGCTTGATGGTGGCATCCCGCGCTCACCAGAGAAGGTCCTCCACGCGATCGACGTCGTCTTTATCGCACTCCATGGGACGTATGGTGAGGATGGGCAGATCCAGCGTATCATTCATCGCCTCGGCATCCCGTACACCGGTAGCCGCGCCTTCCCGTCGGCAGTGGCATTTAATAAGCACCTCACAAAAGAAACACTCGCGCCACTCGGGGTAGAGACACCGAAGAGTCGCCGCGTACAAGCGGGTGAAGTGACGGATATCGCCACCCTCATTGATGAACTCAATGCCACTCTCGGGGAGACATTATTTATTAAGCCGGTCGCGGACGGCTCATCCTATGGTGCGACCAAGATCAATGACTCTGTACAGCTACAGAGAGAGCTCCCCCAGATCCTCGCCACCCATCCCGAGGTGTTGGTCGAAGAGTACATCAAGGGTAGGGAAGCGACTGTTGGACTACTCGAAGATTTCCGTGGGGAACGGCACTACGTGCTACCGGTGATCGAGCTTATCCCACCAGAGCACGCCGCCTTTCATGACATGACGGTAAAGTACAACGGGGAAACCGCGCGACACTGCCCCGGTCGTTTCTCGACCACAGAGAAAGAGCGCTTGGCTGAACTCACCATCCTCGCGCACACAGCCCTTGGCCTGTCACAGTACTCACGAGCTGATTTTATTATCCGCGACGGTGTTCCGTATTTCCTTGAGATCAATACGTTGCCCGGCTTTACTGCGACGTCGAATTATCCCGCAGCGGCCTCTGCGGTCGGCCTCTCGTTTCCCCAGCTCGTCGTACACCTCATCGACACCGCCACACTCTAGTCCGGAAGTCATGTTGCTTGACTTCACACGCTCGGGTCGGTATTATTGTGCGCACTGTATCAAAACAGTAGCCCAGATCACCTGGGCCCGTAGCTCACGTGGGAGGGGTGAGACAGTCTGGGAGATTGTCGAACCATTTGCACTGAAGACGAAGTGTCCCCAACGCTACATCAGACCAATATGCCCTTAACTGGGCCCGTAGCTCACTTGGTAGAGCGCCTCATTTGCACTGAGGAGGCAGCGGGTTCGAATCCTGTCGGGTCCACTATAAAAACGCCGGAATGTTCTTCCGGCGTTTTTTCGTGCACGTCGTCGAGGATATAAAGTTGTTTTCAGCTTGAGCAAAATGATGTCTTGACAACGTGCACAATCAAATCCGGTAATGAAGCGTGCGGAGAATTATAGTTGAGTTAATTTGTTTACATAAACATAATGCTAGAATGGATGCATGAAAACACATAAAGACATTCGTTACTTTATTAAAACCTTATCCATTGTCGTTGGGCTCGTCATGGTCTGGCGCGGGGTGTGGTACGTACTTGATGAGATCGATGTATTTTTGTTCGGTGAGTACAA
>CAYXOF010000082.1:0-2640 GCA_964466905.1 uncultured Candidatus Saccharibacteria bacterium
CTTGGAGTTACAAACAGAAAACCCTATCTCCCACCACGAGACGGGTTTTTTGTTTATGTGTACAAGTGAGTGGGGCGGCGTCGTGTTCACTTGGTATACTACATCAAATGATGCGCACGCTTTTTTTTGGATTGACGGTGATTGGTATACTTCATGCGAGTACTGTGAGTGCGGCATCATTGTATCTTGATCCAGGACGAGCCGAGCTGTTCCGAGGTGATGCAATGACTGTGGCAGTGCGCCTGGATACCGATGAAGCAATCAGTGAGTGTATCAATACGGTAGACGTTGTCCTTCACTACTCAGAGCAAATTATCCCCGTCGATACCTCGATCGGATCTTCCATTTTGAGTATGTGGGTAGAGAAGCCACTCATCGATACTGATAATCGTACTATCACCTTTGCGGGAGGGATACCCAATGGTTACTGTGGGCGAGTCGTGGGTGATCCAAGGTTGACTAATGTACTGGCCGAAATAGTTTTTCGTTCACCAGGCTTAATGATCGGTGGAGGTGACGCTGGTAATGAAGCTTCGCTATCATTCGGACCGGAGACGGCTGTTTATCTTAACGATGGGCGCGGTACCAAAGCTGAACTTCTTACCTACGGTTCACTCATTGAACTATCGCGCAACCCAGGCACTTCGCTTGTGGATCCATGGAGTGAAACGGTCAGAAACGACCAGATACCACCTGAGAATTTCAGTGTTGAGGTCGAACGCATTCCTCCTGAACACGGCAGATATTACGCAATTTTTCATACAACAGATAAGCAAACCGGTGTTGATGAGTATCAGATTATCGAAGAGCCGATTGATCAACTTAGTAGCTTTACGTGGGGTAGGGCAGATGCACCGTGGGTGAGTGGTCGTAGTCCCTATGAGCTACGCGATCAGTCGCTTGGTAGCACTATTCGAGTGAAAGCTATCGATAAGGCTGGGAATGAAACCATTGCCGTCTATGTCCCACCACAAAGAGATCACTCGTTTTCAATCAGTCCGCTGCTTGTATACGGGCTGGGTATCGTGACTTTTGCCAGTCTCCTCGTGACAGCCATCGTGCTGTGGCGACGTCGCAGGGCGAAGAGGCAGGAATCTGATCTATCTGAAAGTGAGATAGAGATTATATGATATATCAAACCCTCCGTGTGTCCATGAAGTATGCTCTCCTCACTGCGTTGGTACTTTTCGCTTGCTTTGCAACTACCCAACTGACAGAGGCCGCTTCATTGCGTGTTTCGCCTGCCACCGGAGTATACACTGCTAATGGAGTATTCACTGTACGAGTCACCGTCAACTCAGAAGGCAAATCAGTTAATGCAGCTGAAGGTACACTGACGTTTAATCCTCGAGAATTAGCCGTGGTTTCTGTCAGTCGAGCGAGTTCAATTTTTAGTTTATGGGTCGCAGAGCCAACCTTTTCAAATTCAGCTGGCACCATCACGTTTAGCGGCGGTTCTCCGTCTGGCTTCACGGGAGCAGCGGGCACCATTATGGATGTAACATTTCGGGCTATTGGCTCCGGTACAGTTCGTACCTCACTTACCAATGGTTCCGTACTCGCAAATGATGGTCGGGGTACCAATATTCTCACAACTATGTCGGGAGGTTCGTATACTATCCAAGCTGTCTCGTCGACACCTGCACCGGAAGTGATCGTTGAGTATCTGGCGCCAGCTAATACGCCAGCTGCACCAGTCATTACATCAACCACTCAGGTAGATCAAACCGCTTGGTATCCTGACAATGAATCATCACTCGCGTGGGATGTACCTTCTGGCATTACGGGGGTTCGTACGTTACTCAATGATCTACCAACTTCGGTTCCGACGAAAGTCTATGAGCCACCTATTTCAGAGATTACGCTAACTGATTTAACTGAAGGTGAATCGTATTTTCATCTTCAGTTTAGAAATTCAGATGGGTGGGGAAAAGTAGCTCACTATCGTATCGCGGTTGATCGTACTCCTCCCACCGGGTTGGTGATCACTAGAGATGCAACGATTGATTTAGCAAGCCCCATACAATCGCTCATCGTTTCGACCGATCCCGACACATCTGGGATCAATGAATATGTCGTCATGATCAATGATGACGGTCCGTATGTTTTTCCGGTGCACGCGAGCGGAACAGTGACCCTTCCGCCGCTTACCCCAGGTTACTACGTGGTGCAACTGGAAGTGGTCGATGCAGCGGGTAATCGATCAATTGGTACACAATCATTTACTATCAGTTCATTTGATCGTCCGCTCTTTACTGAATATCCAACTGAAATCAATCAGGGGGTAATTCCTGTGATTAAAGGTTCAACGCGACCCCGTGCGACGGTAGATGTGATTGTACGCCAGGTTGGTGCGGAGGCAACACTGACAAGTGTGACAGCTGATGAGACTGGCGAGTTTGTCTTTATACCGTCTGGTCGCTTCATGAGTGGCGTGTATGAACTCACCGCGCAAGCGACTGATGAGTATGGTGCACAAAGTGAGCTGTCCCATCTCGTCCGATTTATTGTACAGGAACCCGGTTTTATTCGAATTGGCTCTTATATCATTAGTGCACTTTCAGTCATTGTCCCGTTGATTGCGCTCCTTGGGTTACTACTGGTGTCGATTTGGTACATTGTGATTTCAATTCGCCGATT
>CAYXOF010000083.1:0-2624 GCA_964466905.1 uncultured Candidatus Saccharibacteria bacterium
TTGCGGCTGCTGTAACGAGACATTCCTGTACGGCGGGAGATAAGGTGTGTGACATGGTAGTATGACTTACAGTGATAACCAAAAAAGTGTACACCCGTCGACAGTATCCGTCAGCCTGTCTTATGCACCTAGGACGCAATCCGTTGTGCAATGTCCCAAATGATGAGCAGAAATGTCCCCCACCAGAGTGTGAAAGACACAATAAAGCTGATCATAATGCCGCGCTGCATCGAGGATGGTAATAATTCAGTCGCCTTTCCGGCTGTCTCACGTCGAAGGAGAAACGGACTGATCACAAAGCTCAGGTAGAGTCCGTTGCTAAGGAGGATCGCGTAGAGTGCGTGGATCAGTGCGGGAGTGCCCCACCACGGACGATTTTGAAACCAGAGCGTTGACCCAATGGTGGCTAGTATAAGACCAAGCCAAATGAGCGGCTTCGTGATCTTATGCGTGCGGGTCGTTGCTTCAGTCCAGTATGGCGACGTGCGTCCAAACCACCCATGCAAGTCGATGACCGTCACGGCACCGAGACCAACAATGTAGCCTGCAAACAGGCAACAAAGCGCCAGGAATGTATCGTGTGCTATGACCCAGTCAAACATAGCTTATATTCTCTCACTAGAAGTAGATTATGCAACTTCGGATCAGTCAGAAGTCCGTGATCGACTCTATAGAGCAGGTGCGCAAATCTTTTGACAGTTAATCTTGAGAGGAGTACCATTTAGGTATTATCAGTCATAATTTTAGTCATTAACGACACCAATAATCAATTACACAATTCCTTATTGGCGCTCAGCGTCATTACATGAAAACATATACATTTCGACGTGGTTCATACAATCGTTCCACTTTGCCAGCCGCAGCAGCGACCTTGGTCTTTGCTGGAATTTTTTATTTTATTTTCCACCTTTGCTTTCGCCTCCGCCCCGCAAGTGGTGGTAGATGAGGTTCCCTCAGGTAGTCTCTCTCTGTGGGAGGTAGGTAACTTCGAATACAATCCTGTCCTTACCTACCAGGAAATAGTCTCGCCACACGATGGTTCAACCGCTATTGAGACGAGTGTCGTCGGCAATACCATTATGATGTGCGAGACAAAAAGCCTTAAACGAAAACACGAATACGGTGGCAATACATCAGATACTGATCTACAAGCGTATCTTGCGTTCACGTCCTCGATGAGTTACTACAACCTACCGTACGTAGTGATTCAGTTGTTCAGCGCCGATGACACAGTAGTTGGCTCGCAGGTCTACTATGATACTCCTGCCCTTTAGGCAATGCTAGCTTCACCAGTTAGATGAAGGCTTTTGGTGACACCGAACACCATTTTTGGTTACACTGTCATAGTACGGTCGTAACACACAAAACGCTGGCTCTAGAGCCAGCGTTTTGTGTGTTTGGTACAGTAGCTGCTTTCATTTTATGAGAGCTTTGGACTACCAAGAAGCAATACAACTAGCTTGGTGAGCTTTTCTTTATCAGCTGGATTACTTTCGGCGATGAGGAGGGTAAGGGCGGTAAGGGCTGATGGAGTGAGTTTTGTCGGATCAAGTAACTTGGCTTTTTGTAAATACCAGACAAAGGCGTACGCACCAGTGCGCTTATTACCATCTACGAACGGATGATTCTTAATAATGAAGTACAGGAGGTGTGCTGCTTTTTCTTCTATGGTCGGATAGAGTGCCTGACCGCCAAAACTCTGCATTACATTCCCGATGATTCCCTGTAACGCCTCACGATTGCGTTCCTGCGCAAAGTTCTCAGTCGCTTCTCCTTTCTGTATGAGCTCTTTTTTCAATACCGCGACTCCCGCCAGCAGTGTTTCGGTACTTAGTGTAACCGAGCGCTTCGTGACTTTCTTCGGTGTAAGTGCTTCTTTATCATAGGCATCAAGCGCAAACCACGTATCAGCAAACAGTCGTACCAGCTCAAGGACAGATTCGGTATCAACTGGCCCATCAGCGGGCGCAAGCTTCTTTACTGTGTTGACAGCATCTATGAATTGCTGGTAATTGGTCGTGATCCGATTGGGATTAATGGTGAACCCTTTCGTGATGTGCTCTCGCAGTGTTTTCGTCGCCCACTGGCGGAAGTGGATAGCGGTGGCAGAATTGGTCCGATAACCCACCGCTAGAATAATATCTAAATTATAGTACTGTACCTGATAAGTTTTTCCGTCCTCGGCAGTATGTGCAAATTTTGCACATACTGAGACCTCATCTAATTCTTTGTCTTTGAATATGTTACGAATATGCTTTGCAACGACTGATCGATCAACACCAAAAACTGCCGCGATCTCCGCCTGACTCGCCCATAGTGTCTCGCGGTCAAAATCTCCTTTGAGCTTCACTTTTTCCCGCCCGTGGGTAAAAATGACTAATTCTGTTTGCTTCCCTTTTTTCATACCCTGATTATAGCAGAATTTCACACGCTAAATTAATAGTAGCCTTGACCAACATTTGAAGGGTGAAGATTACTTAGAATAAAATGCGCACCGCGGTCCCTTGAAGGAGCGCGGTGCTGAAGGCCGAAGCGTCACGGCGTCTGTGTGTTGGCTGGTCTCGATTATTCTTCCAGTATGGGAGTACAGCCGAGCTCTGTCAGGTATTTATAGAGCTGGACAT
>CAYXOF010000084.1:0-2604 GCA_964466905.1 uncultured Candidatus Saccharibacteria bacterium
TTTCTCGTATCAGTCCGAGTCGAATTGCTTTTGTTGATAATGGTAACAACGACCTCCGCGTCTACGAATTCAACGGCAGCACCTGGAGTCAGGTGGGAAATGACTTAAACATTGGCGGAATGACCTTCGGTCCATCCATAGATACATTAAGTCCTAATCGTGTTGCATACATTGACGGCTCTAACGACGACCTCCGCGTCTACGAATTCAACGGCAGCACCTGGAGTCAGGTAGGGACGGAGTTGAACATTAGTGCTGTTGGCGTAGTTTCGATTTCCACGCTCAGTCCCAATCGTGTCGCCTTTATCGACGGTGTCAACCAAGACCTCCGCGTCTATCAATTCTCCGAACCCGCTGTCTGGGTCGGGGATGACGAAGACTTCCCATTCTTCACCATCTCAGACGCTGGCTTCACGCAGATTGAGGGGCTCAAGGTGAGCAGTGGTCTGACGGTCTCCGCCGCCGCGACCGGCACCTTCGCCACCAACGGAATCACTTCACCAGCCCTCACCGTTAATGGCACGAGTATCTTTGGGGATGATATGCTCGGACGTGGAAGGCTGCTCCTCGGTACCTCAACTGCAGCAACGAGTACCGCTGCACGCTTCTCCCTACAGCGACTAAGCTTCAATGGGGCTGGTGTCGTGGGGCTTGATCAGTACTTGCAAACCACCAATGCCACCCTTAATGCCGTCCAGTTTGGTAATCGTTTCTTCCTCGATGCAGCTAATACTGCAACGACGACAACAGTTGGGAGTATATATCGCGTACGTGATAATACGACATACGGTAATACTGTCCGGGGACTGGAAGTGCAGGCAGATCGGGGGTCCAACACCCAAGGAGAAAATACCGCCCTCTCTGGGTTTGCTCGGACCTTCGGCGTACGTGGTACGACACGGGGCGATGCGGGTGGCAGCTTCGAGCCAGCGGGTGGATTCTTTGAGACTCAGGGGACAACGCAGGGAAATGCGATTCGTGGCTTCTCGCAAACAATTACCACGTCTGCACTCCTGTCACTATACCAAGCAAGTTCAACCTTTACCGGCACTGGTTTGGAGATGAACTTTGGTAATACGACCGGTGACTTTGCCTCGACAAGCTCACGCTTTATTGATCTCCAAAACGCAGGAACATCGGTCTTTAGTGTCACTGCCTTTGGTACGACGACCATCGGTGATGGGATCACGCAAGCCGGTCTACAAATTCCAAACGGCGGCATCTGTGTCGATGATGACGGTGCGTGTACCGCCTCTACCTCTGGGCGCATTACCGCGCGTGAATTCCAGGGTGGTAACTCTGACCTTGCCGAAATGTATTTCTCACGTCAAGCACTCGCGTGGGGCGAAATCGTCTCGCTCGAGGAAGGACTTTCGGTGACGAGGGCTACGACGGAGACCAAGCGGACGGTACTCGGGGTGGTGTCGACAGCCCCTGGCCTCGTGATGGGTGCGGATGATACCTCCCTCAACGCTGACGAGACCGCGTACCCAATTGCGCTTGCAGGACGTGTACCGATAAAACTTTCAAATGAAAATGGACCGATTAAGGCTGGGGACGAGCTCACGCTTTCATCATTACCGGGTGTAGCAATGAAGGCAACCAGTAGTGGTGTCGTGATCGGTATTGCGCTTGAGGACTTCGATGAGAACCGTGCTTACTCTGATACATATATTAATCAGTATGCAGACAATATCATTGTGCCAGAGTATGTACCGGTTACCTCTGTAGCGGACCCACGGATTAATGATGGCTGTTATTACGGTGGTGGTGGTACGGCGGATGAGGCACCGTGTGTACCGCTGGTAGCGACGACTTCCGATGCACGAGTACGTGAGGCAGAGATACTGGCAGCCTCGGAAGCGCGCGAGCGCGAGCTGCGTCGTCTGGCGCGGGAGGGCAGTGCGCGAGTAACGCTTACGGCTGATCGCTCGGTACAAGTCGGACAAATCGTTATGTTTGTTGATCTCGGGTATCGCTACTTGGGTGAAGTAGAGCAGTCCATGCTCGCGGGGCTTATGATGAGTGGTGAGGCGACCTCCACCCTGACGCTTGGTGAAGCAGATACTGTCTGGTCACGTTTGGTGCGCTTGGCTTCTGGGTTCGTTGATGGCGTACTCTCACTCACTGGCCTAAAAGCCGACCGGGTTGAGACGAGTGAGTTGTGTGTGGATGATGTGTGTGTGACAGCCGATGATCTAAGAGCACTCCTGCAGCAATCAAATGCTGACGAACAGGTGATTGAGGTAGTGGTACCGCCAGTGGTGGAGCCACAGACACTAGTACACAACCAAAGTGAAGACGATAATACTACCGTAGATGATGTAACTACATACGAGGTCGGTGCAGATAGTACTGGTACTTCCACTAGTGCGACAGAAAGTATCACTGCTCCTGAAGCGGTAGTTGATACTAGTGCCACGAGTAGTAACGCCGCTGAGCAAGTACCCGAACAGATTTCAGATAGTTCATCAGCTGAACCTGATGGCGAACCAATTATTGAGTTAGTTGCACCACCTGAGGATGTGAGTGACCCGGTGGTGACAGATCCCTCTTCGGTGACTGAGCCAGAAGCCGACGTGATCCTCGAACCTCTTACTAGCG
>CAYXOF010000085.1:0-2529 GCA_964466905.1 uncultured Candidatus Saccharibacteria bacterium
AACACATACCAACCCTTATTCGCGGTCTGCGTGAACGTGGGCCAACCCTTCCAGTGGTGACCGATGGACCGAATGGTGCGTATGTGATTGATACCGATGATCAAGCCTGGCATATGCCGATGTATCCAGACCCAGCAGAACCAGTCGATCGTACTGGTGCGGGTGATTCATTCTCATCGACCTTTACCGCTGCCATCATCCTTGGCAAAGATCCAGCTGAAGCGCTCGCTTGGGGACCAATCAATTCTATGAACGTGGTCCAGCATATCGGCGCTCAAGCCGGGCTGCTTTCCCGCGAAGCACTGCTCGCACATCTTGCCAATCGACCGACTGGATACGAAGCAACAAAGATTAGTTAGCATCCATACCTAAAAAGGCGGGGCGCGAAGCGCCCCGCCTTTTTTAAATTATTTTAAGAAGCTACTCGCTTTGCGGCGGCGACAATTGCTGGTACATCGAGTCCAAAATGGACAATAAGCTGGTCAGGTTCTCCTGATTCACCAAATCGATCCATAACACCAACCCGAGCAATTTTAGTTGGACAGCATTCAGCTAGATGTTCTGCCACTGCCCCACCGAGCCCACCAGTGATTTGATGTTCTTCTACAGTTACCAGAGCACCGTGTTCAGCGGCAAACGCTTGTACTGCTTCCCCATCAAGTGGTTTGATGGTGGCGATATGTAAGACTGACGCACCAATACCTTCCTTCTGTAACGCTTCGGCTGCCATGAGTGCGTTGTGGAGCAAAGACCCAGTGACGATAATTCCTACTTTTTTATCGAGCGAAGCGTCTCTCGTATACAGCAGCTGTGCCTTTCCAATCTCAAATGGAGACTCTGGGGTAGTGACAACAGTAGTGTTACTACGTCCCAGACGAATATAGACTGGACCGGTAAATTTTGCTGCCGCCAGCGTCGCTTTACGGGCTTCGTGTACGTCAGCCGGTACGATAACTACCATATTCGGAATCACCCGCATGATTGCAATATCTTCAATCGCTTGGTGTGTTGCACCATCGGGACCAACCGAGACTCCAGCGTGCGCACCAATCACCTTCACGTTGCTATTATTGTACGCAATAGTGGTACGGACCTGT
The DNA here is from genome assembly GCA_964466905.1 of uncultured Candidatus Saccharibacteria bacterium. GTDB lineage: Bacteria > Patescibacteriota > Minisyncoccia > Phycocordibacterales > UBA918 > OLB19. Next base: position 1,098 of record CAYXOF010000085.1, read on the forward strand.
TCCCAATTTCGACCGGGCGAAAACATGGCGTATGACGCCATGAAAGGAATTTTACCCATCGCTGCCATTCCCGAAGCGACTGATGCCATATTTTGTTCTCCAATCCCAATTTGTATAAAACGATGAGGGAATGCTTCCGCAAATAAATTCGTCCGCGTTGATTCGGTGAGGTCACAGCAAAGTGCGACTACCTTTTCATCACGCTTCCCTGCTTCAAGAAGACCTTCTCCATACCCAAAACGAGTAGGTACTCGCTCTACAGTGTCGCTCGTAAGGTTTGGTTGTAAATGTGTTGCAAACATAAATTAATCAATATCTTGAGGTCTAATGGTACCAGCGAGTGAACGTAGTTTTTGTAGTGCGACGACTGACTGCTGTGATTTCTCAACCCGATCTTCCGGCCCTTTACCAGGAGGATTACCATGCCAGCGAAAATCACGCTCGAACACATCGACTCCTTTAGAGGCGATCGTATGTGCAATGATAACTGACGGCTGACTATACACGGCCTGTGCTTTTCCAACCGCGTCATTAAGCGCTCGGATATTGTGTCCGTCTACTTCCTGCACATCAAACCCAAATGACTCAAATTTTTCTGCAAGTGGTTCAAGAGGCATGACGTCTTTAGTGTATCCATCAATCTGAATGCCATTGCGGTCGACAATCACAATCAGATTGTTGAGTTTTTCTTTACCAGCAAGCATGAGTGCTTCCCATATCTGCCCCTCGTTGAGCTCTCCATCTCCCGTCAAACAGTAAATGAATTTTGCTGAGTAAGGATTGTCGATTCGCTCAGCAAGCGCCATACCAACCGCTTGTGAGATTCCTGAACCAAGCGGACCAGAGCTGGTCTCTATACCCGGTAATGCCCCACGGTGTGGATGTCCTTGTAGGCGGCTGCCGAGTTTACGCAACGTGAGTAATTCCTCAGTTGGAAAATATCCCGCATGAGCGAGCGTTGCGTACAGTACCGGACAAATGTGCCCATTGGAGAGCACCAAACGGTCACGCTCTTCCCAATCAGGATTTTCGGGATCATGCTTCATGATGCCAAAGTAAAGCAATGTGAATACATCAGCCATACCGAGAGGACCAGCGGTATGACCGCTGCCTGCTTCGGTCAACATTTCAATAATACTTTGGCGAATACTGTTCGCTTTTCGTTCCAGGGCTTTTATTTCTTCAGATGTAAGGTACTGCATAATATGTTCTAGTATACCAAGTAAACACGCATCACCAAATTACTAATCGTTAATAAGTGCTGCTAAAGCATAGTATGCCGCCTCTGGGTCAGGTTGTAAGGTGACAGCTGAACCACAGACAAATCGATCGGCGCCAGCGTTTTTGAGGCGAACGATAGTATCGGCGTTCACACTCCCGTCAATTGATATCAATTTCTTAGGGAATCGTTCTTTAAGCATGGCAATTTTAC
>CAYXOF010000086.1:0-2529 GCA_964466905.1 uncultured Candidatus Saccharibacteria bacterium
TCAGTGCTCGGTGGCGGAGTGGGGGTAGATGAACCACCACTGGAGCCACCGCCAGATCCGCCTGAGGAACCGTCGGTGTCGTTGTCATCTGAGGAGGGTAGTAGTCCGGGATACCCAGCGCCACCACCTCGGCCACCCAGATACTCTTCACCAAACAGTTCTTCACCGTACCGATCCAGCATCGCATCGATCCGCTGGAAGGGGTTGAAGTCAGCCGGTCGACTCGTGATGTTGGCGATCCCTGTCAATGGATCGACCCAACCCACGCCTGTATCGACGAAGATTGAGAAGCCTATCGGACCAAGTATCGCAACACCCCATCCAACCGGCGTACTGCCGACAAGTATGACGAGGCCACTACTAGCAATTTTCGTCAGTATACCGGCGACGAGAGTGTTGTATACAGTATCATCTAGTTCACGCACATCATCAAGGGACAGTTTTTTATCAGCAGTCAGTTCGCTGTACTTCACTCCGACTTGTATCACGTCACCAGCCTTGCCGACATAATTCAAAGCCGTGCCGAATGGCTTGCGTAGTGCCACATCACCGATCGCATCATATACAGTGGCAGTTTTAACACCGTTTGGTGTATACACGCTCACCGGTATGACTGCGGAGTCTGTCAGGCCCATGGAATGTAGCCGAAGCTCATTCCACAGATAGTTAGACGCCAGTGTATTGTTGGTCTCGATTCCGAAGGTGACCGCATTGGTGCCCGTGAGTATACGGTCGTCTGCTGCAGCCTGTAAGAGTGCGGTTATTGCGTCCCGGGCAAGAGCACGGCTCACATCGTCAGGGAACGCCTGATTCCCACTAGCGGTTGTGAGATCAGGTAGGGGGAAGAACGGGAGTGTAGGATCGGTCGTCGGCGTAGTAGCCGGCACCACATCCCTGATCGTCACCGTGCCTTGTTCATCTGGTTCGAACGTGGCATTGGGTGAAACAGACTCGATCTTGAGTTGGAACTGCTCGTTATCGTCCAGCACCGCGTCGGTGAAGGTCTTGACCCGCACCGTCTGGGTGCTTGACGCACCCGGATTGAAGGTGAGGACTAGGTCTGGTGTGCCCGGGTCGCCGATGCCGTCGTAGTCGGTGTCATTGCCACCGGCATTAGCACCCACCAGCCGATAGGTGGCGAGGGTGACAGTCACCGGTGTGGTGTATTGCCCGACGACGCGGACCGTGAAGGTCGCGAAGTCTCCTTCGTTCACCACGCCCGCATTGTCGATGATGACCTCGGGGAGGGCAGGCGGAGGCGGGAGCTCGACCGGAGTATCGTTGTCGGTGATGGTGAGCCGGGTATCCGAGTCATCAATCGTAGCACCGATGGCACTGGTCAGTTTCAGGTAGAAGGTTTCGTTGTTTTCGATTTTCACGTCATCAGTGATGCGGTACTCGATGTATGCGGTATCGTCGCCAGGAGCGAAATAGAACGCGCCACTGGTACCTTTGAACGTCTGTACGGACGCACTGATCACCTGATTGAATGAGACATCAGCCGAAGTTGCCGAGGAGCGACCCCAGTCTTCTGTGAAAAAGACCGTGGTGCCCTTTGACAGGTCACCGGTCCGTACCACTTTGAACTTGATAGTCCCTTTGTTTTCGTCGACAGTGTAGTTGCCGGTAAATTCGACTTTGGTCGCCATCGTTTGTACCTCGTGTGTTGTGTCAAAGGACGATCACCATGATGGTGCATCTAGTCATGAGCCTATCATGCCGTGTGAAAAAAGCGAGTGTTTAAGCGCTCTGTACATTTACTTTATGAAACTTTCTGCTATAGTACCCCCATGAGTATCGCTCACCCCAAAACAATCACTGACTGGCTCAGTATCCTCGTCCTCAGTATTCTCCTTGGCTTCTTAATACTAATGATCAAAGATGCTTATAATTTGTACGAAAAGACCTTCCCACCAGCAGACGCAACTACACTCAGTACTTCGAAAGAGGAGTGGGTGACGTATACGAATACGAACCACGGCTACCAGATTAGTTATCCCCCCACTGTAACATTTTTGCGATCATCGCAATTAACACAGTTACCAGCTCCTGCCGGAGAAGAAGATCAGGTGGTTTTAATAGAGGACGAGATTAATGATCAACTATATAAAATTATTGCCGGCTTGGTAATTGATTTTACTGCCACGAGTAGTGCTAATTTAAAAAAGAAATATGAAGAGATAGCAATACCGCAGCTGATTGAAGGAAGGACCGCATCCAGGTTAGGTTTGAAGCTTGAACCTAGTGATTTCAAAATTTCAGAGATTAATTTTCAAAATCAGATAGCTATTGAGGTGGTAAGTCCGCTTGACTATGCGATTATATTACACAACAAAAACGGTGAGGTATTTAATGTAATAGCACAAAACTACACCGGCGCCACCACCACCCCCAAGGAACAACTCACTCGTGAGATCATGGAGACCTTCCGGGTGCTTGAGTAGTGTAGAAGTGGAATCGCGCCGGGTACCTTAGGTGCGCTATACTATCTTGCGTATGGATAAAATATTACCCCCCAATTTTGAGCGG
>CAYXOF010000087.1:0-2510 GCA_964466905.1 uncultured Candidatus Saccharibacteria bacterium
CCGCTACTGGTATATTTTGCGCTGTCCAGTTAATACCGTCTGGCGAGGTCATTACCCTATCAGTCCCACCTCCACTACCGTCCCCCACGGCCACAAACTGTCCACCACCATAGATCACATCTGCCCACACATCATCATCGCCTGCAGCTGCTCGCGGCGTCCACGTGATACCATCAGGCGAGGTCATCACATGATTCGTACCATTAGCCGACACTGCCACAAAGAGACCCTTGCCATACGCCACTGCCCGCCACTCATTGGCTTGCGCAGCGGACTGCGCTGTCCAGGTCGCGCCGTCATTGCGAAAGATAGTGCTACTCGCGACCACTCGCCCGAGTGAGCTCGTACTGATCAATGTTCCAGTCAGGGCACTGGTCTCTCCAGCCAGTACAAGGGTGTCAGTGGGTGTACTATACAGCGTACCGTAATTAGCTAGATTACCACCTACGTTTGTCGTACCGGGCAAGCGGAGACTCGCGCCTGCCTCGATATAGAGCTCACTACCAAGCGCAGTCGTGAGGGTATCTTGTGTAGTCGAAGCCGTATACAACAGCTCATCATCGTCGGTGCTATCGAAAGTGGCCAGGGTATAGAGGTCAACTGGTACTTTCACGAACGCAGTGTCGCGTAGTCGTATCTGGTCACGCACTAAAGTAACACCAGAAACCGATGTAGTTCCACGATTAGTTTGGAGAAGTGTTGCACCGACTACTTCTGGATCACCTTCAACCCACAGGGTCATCGTTAATACCGGTGCTACCCCTACATCCGCCACCATCACCCCTTCACTTGAGGTAGCGGTGGATCCGGCCTCAGCTAGTGCCACGAAGCGGTCAGCCCCATATCCTACTACCGTATATAAACTCGTAGTGGCAACAGCCAGTGGCTTCCAAGTGAGACCATCGTCAGACGTGAGAACGGGGTCGCCATAGGTTCCCGGATCCACTGATACTGCCACGAAGCGCCCATTACCATAGGTCAAACCAAACCAGCTACCCGAGCCAGTGTTATCAGTCGCGAGGTACCAGGTCATACCATCATCAGAGTACATAAAATTATCAGTTGCATCAGATGCAGACGCTACGAAGCGGCCATTACCGTAGACAACCCGCCGCCAAAACTTTACTGCCGGAGCACTTCGCATGGTCCAAGTGTTACCATCAAGTGAGGTCATCACCCGGTTTGTTCCCTCTCGCGCGACCGCCACAAAGAGTCCTTCACCGTAGGTTAAACCCTCCCAGCTATTTGCCTCAGGAGATACTCCCTCAACCCAGCCAGTTGTTCCACTATCTGAATACATGTATCGTCCACTCTCTCCCACTGCCACAAAACGCCCATTACCATATGTCACCTGACGCCACCCTCGCACTGGCACACTTCTCGCTGTCCACGTGATACCATCAGATGAGGTCATCACCCGGTTTGTACCAATAATGGAGACTGCCACAAAGAGTCCTTCACCGTAGGTCACCGACATCCATTCGTTACTTTCAGCAGGGGTTTGTGCTGTCCACGCAATGCCATCAGGTGAGGTCATCACGCAGTGATCAACCCCCGTACAATCACCAACGGCCACAAAGAGTCCTTCACCGTAGGTGAGACTATTCCACTCGTCGTTATTATCTAATACATCAGACGCGGTCCAGTAGGCATCGCCATACGGACTTGCTTCAACTGACATACTCCACTCACCGTCGATTACTGATGTAGTGCTAGTCTCCCCGGTATCATGTACCAAGGCTGCGATCGTACGAGTAGCCGTCAGAGGTGTAACCATATCAGACGCTAGGAGACTACCAGACAGGAGCACTGTATCATTGATACTATCCGGAGCATCTGCCACATACGTACCGATGGTGAGTAACGCTTCATTGGTATACGACGTCAGTGTTGCATGTGGTCCCAGTGCCACTCGGAGCTCATACACATCACTCGTGGTCGCGGTACCCGTCGCCATAATTGCCCACTCGACTTCGGTGTAGTCACTGGCGGAAATAGTTATCTGGTCAGATGGATTTTCATCATCCTGAATTCGCCCCGCATCAAAGTCACTGAGAGTTTTGCCACTAGGAGGAGTGAGGCGTCCTGTAGTATTGGCTCCTCCCGCACCGATATAGGTCGAGGTAGCAAGAATAATATCTGGCGACAGCCGATAATAGACTTTCATTTCCACGTAATCAACCCGAGCCGTACCATCGGTACCTGCCACTGCCCCCTTAGCTGAGAGAGCAGCTCCAAAGTTTGCGTTATTAACGTCAGCGGGTGTCCAGGTCGTTCCCCACAGGTCGCCCGGACCACCGTACGAAGAAATCACCCCCTGTGTGGGCCAGGCGTCACCTACTTCAGACCTATCATCACCTACCACCGTCCCATTCTTTACCAACTTCACCTCATTATCGACTACATACCCGGTCGTTACAATACTGTAGGCTTTTTCCCACCACGCTTCAATTCCTACAATCTCTGCTTCCGCTGGTACAGCAAAACCAAAGCCAGTTGCTTTAATATAA
>CAYXOF010000088.1:0-2445 GCA_964466905.1 uncultured Candidatus Saccharibacteria bacterium
ACTGAACTCGTCGCGAGTGTTGGCACCTGTACCCACACTTCAGCCGAACTTCCACTTACAAATTGCTCAGTCCAGTGTGGTACCAGCGCTACTCCCGTAGCATCAGTGAAGCGAAGATCATCGAAGTCTGTCTGCATATCACTGTCGTATGTCACCCGAACCTTCACTGCCGTGTGGTTATATGCCCGCAGATCACTATTAATCACTCGTACCCGAGCCCGTTTATCCCAGCTTGCTGAGTACCAGGTGCCTGGTGCAGCACCTTCGCCCCCATCATCATTACGCCACCGGTAACTAGTTTGTTCGGTCAACAAACACGCACTATCATCCCAGCGAATCGAACTACATTCGTCGATCCCATCTACATCATAATCTTCTCCCCACAGATTTCCGATCGCTCCAGTTAGGCGCCAACTATTGGTAGATGGTAGAGCGAGCGCAATATTGGTACCCGCCGTAAAGCCACCCGTGGCAAACCGCGTATCTGTAATCAACAGACCAGCGTTCGCATTAAGTGCACTGGTACTGAGTGTGATAAGGGTTGTACTGTTGGCGGCTTGTTCAAAATCACCACGATTGAGCGAAGTAACGAGCGGATTACCTGACAGCTGTAGACCAGCGGCAGTGAGATCGCGGAAACGATACTGATCAGCATTGAGAGTTCCGCCGGTGACCTGGAAGGTGTAGGTGCCAGCTGTTTGTGTCTCTACCGATGAGGTTGCCCCCACTCCACCCAGCATCTGAAGCACCCCAGTACCACTGAGGGTCGTGGTAGCATTATTCGCTAGTCGGACTGTGACGGGACGTGGAATACCGAGGGCTGCCCCGTCAAAGTCAGTGGCATAACTCCAATATTCAGTCGTTGTTGCAATAGTAAGGTCCCCGTAGATAAAGAGTGAACCATCAGCTCCCGCATGATCCTGTGAATACCATGAGGCAGTCGCATCGACCAAGGTCGTCGTCGCTACAGTATTCCAACTACTAATATCAGAGTCTGATCCTATGATCAGGGTGTCATATCGTTCCGTTGGGGTTGTTTTGCCATTAATTTCATACTGATTTGATCCGTCCAACACCAGTGTCGTTCCATCCCACTTTGTGGCTGCCCCACCAATGTTGTTCGTAAAGACCCCACCGACATACTGCCGGGTACCAGTCGCGAATACTAAACTAGTTCCAAGTGACAACGTAAGATTATTGGTGGTAGTTGCACTGGCAAGCATCTTCCAGCCACCACCTGCTCCCGCAAAGGTGAGATTATAAAATTCATTTTGACCTGGATCAATCAATTCACCACCATCGCTTGAATTAAAGAGCACGGTACCGGTAGCGGTTGTCAGCGTACCACCCGTCGCATCGAGCGATCCACCAATCGCTGTAGTACTCGCACCCAATGCAAGTGTTCCCGTGGCTACTACTACATCACCTCGGAACGTCACAGATGGGTTGGTAATTTGATAGACCCCCAGCGGTGCCCTTACCTGTACTGTGTAAAGATCGCTATCTGTGGTGAGAACGTGTGACGTCGAAGTGCCAACCAGCCAGAGTGAACCATTATTGTGGGCAATGACACCTGTCGAAATAAAGTCTCCATCCACCTCAAGTGTCCCGCTCGGCAAGGTGACCGTGCCGTCACTCACCCGAACAGTATCCGTAGTAGAGGCATTTACATCAGCCATCAGCCATGCACCGGTACCCACAAACTCGACTCGAGCCGCGGGAGAGCCATTCCAGCGTACCTCGTTACCCGTCGTCAAGGCAGTAAATCGCATCAAACCATCACTCGCATCAAACGTACCACCAGTGACTGAAAATGATCGGGCAACCGTCGTCGTGCCCGTCGGCAGTGTAACCGTACCTGCTGTCTGTAGATATGAACCGTTGATCGTGAGCGTTGGATCAGTCACACTCCAACTACTGGTGCCGGTAAAGAAAAGATTATGGAATGCCCCACTGTTTACATCAATCGTTTGTGGCAACACTGCATTTGACGTGAAGGTCGTAGTTGACTGACCAGACGTAAAGATCGCCCCCGTGCCTGACAGGAGACTGCCACCAATCGTATAGGCAGCGCCTGTAGTACCGGTGAACGTAGCTCCGCTACGTAACTCAAGTGTTCCATCATAGTCATTGCCACTTCCATTACCCGGGATAATCACATCACCACCCGGAGCAAAGGTCTTATTATTCGCGATGATGACTTTGGTGTCTGGTGCGAACGTAATCACATCACCACCCGCAGTCTCAACATCAAAGAGGACATCGGGATCATTATCGCTATCCCACGTACCCATGTCGGCGACAGTCATCGGGGCCCCACTTTCATGCTTGATAATGACCCGATTTTCGTAGAGGTCGAAGTTGCTGATTGACGACACAGGGTCCTGCGTTACCGTCACCGCCTGCTCTGGTTCATCATTGATGTAGACCGTGAGGGTGTTACCG
>CAYXOF010000089.1:0-2404 GCA_964466905.1 uncultured Candidatus Saccharibacteria bacterium
ATGGCTCGAAATGTTACATCCATGATCGTGCCCGCAGTACCTGTAAAACCAGCCGGTGAACCGCCGCTGAAAGTGATAGTACCGGCTGTATTAGAAAAAGCTGGCTCAGCGACCCATAAACTAAAAATTGAATTGGCTCGGCTGACAGAAACCACCGCTAATTCACGCGGGTTGAACGTGAGCGTACCTTCTGCAGCATTGACTGACTTACCTTCTGAGTTAACCACTACCCGTACCGTAAATGTGCTATTGGCGCTGTACACGCCCGTAGCGGGCGAAACACGCAGTGAAGCAGCCTCAGCCAGGTGTGCAACAAAGAAGCTGGCAATGAGTAAAACGATAATCAGTAGTAAAGATCTCAAGGATACGAGGAAAGTATGATATATCATATTATTTCTTGTTCGCTTTCGTGTGAGTCGACTTCCCGGCTCTTCGCCCCACGCCGTCGCCAGAGTATAACGATGAGTACGAGAAGGCTCATCAACACGAAGCCGCCGAAGCCGTATACCATCAACGTGGCCAGTGAGAGCGAACGTTCTCCTTGGGATGGTACATACACCGCAATAGTTTCATTTCCAGCTTTATCAATGGCTTTCACTCGAATAGTGCTACCCAGTGACTGATCGCGTAGTTCATAGGGGCTACGACCACTCACCCACGGCGCATCCGCCCTACCCCAGGTAAAGCTACCGAGTTGATCAATTGGCTCTTCAATAATTTGATAATCATCTACCCCTGTCTGCTTATCGGTGGTATTAAAAATTGCGTAGTACCTTCCGTGTTCCGGAGGAATGCGGACCACCTCAACACTAAAACCCTCTGGTGGTATCAGATCATTTCTGACCGTTTCACTCCACGGATCTACCAGTGAGGTGCCGGGGTTACGTGATAGTTCAATGAGCGAACCATAGGTGAGGAGTTCAGCTTTGGTACCACGACCATCGTTAAGATAGACGGTTGTCTCTGGTCCGAATAATACTGAAGCCTCATTACCAGCATCTCCTCCTCTGACCATGAGGCCTGGTGAACGAAAGACGATTTCTGCCAGCACATTAGTTAACCTTGGATCACCATCGACTCGACCACAGTAGCCATTTGGTATTCCACCCGCAAAGGTGATCGTACGGCTATCAGTATCGATGCGAGGCTTCTCGACCCACATACTCAGGATAGATGATCCGATTGAGGTGTCTACGGGGATAATTTGCTCTGAGTAGGTGATGACTGCATCAACAGCGTTAATACACTCACCCGAAGCTTCATCAGTATCTAGTCGTACTGCGACCGTCATTGCATCACCCCGGTACAGCATAGTCCGAGCAGGATCGAGATAGAGCGAGGCGGCAGCTGCACTGCTCGCGTGTAACGTTACAATACCAATCAATACAAAAAATAGCGCACGCATCATTTCCTGTAGTATACCAAGCACAACCAACCACACCCCACCTACTTGTGCACACAAACAAAAAACCCGTCTCGTGGTGGGAGATAGGGTTTTCTGTTTGTAACTCCAAGCTTAGAGTCCAGTCTTTATTAGAAGACTGGGGTCGCTACGTATGTCAACGTAGCAGTATAGTCATCTGCCGCTTCTTGCAAAGCCGTGATTTCTACTTGATAAATCACCTCTGCAGTACCTTCACCAACAATTGATCCGTCGGTTGGGCCATCGTGACGGAAGACTTCAACTGGTGTCGTCGACACCGAGACAAAGTCTTTTCCAAGGCTGTACAAGTCAATGAGTCCAGCAGTGAGGGTCGTGTCAGATGATGACAAGCCCCAGTGTCCGTACTCGTTTTCTTGCCCAGGGGTGGCCGATGGTGGTTGCCAAGGAACCGGTGTCGCATCATAGTCTCCATCGCGGAAACCATCAATGTCGGCACCATTGGCTGAGAGTAGCTGCTGATCAACCTGTACCGTTACCACAAAGCCGTTAGCGGCATTCGTGTTAACCGTTAAGGTCTGCGCTGTAGTACTCGCATCATCTGCCGCAAGCTCACCAAACGGGATGGAGGTTGCAAACGATTCTCCTGAAGTCGTTGCGTATGGCGTAATTTCAACACTCCCTCCGACACCGGCAACCTGGAAGGTAAACAGGGTATCGACAGAAGCAGTGACAGTTACATCATCAACAATGGCAACACGAGTACTCCCGGTATCGTTGGCGGTACCAACTTGCAGGTCGATTTCGTATGAGCCAGTAACACCAGGATTTGTAATTTGACTATTACCACCGCCACCAAATGTAGCGTTCGTACCAATCTGAATTGTAACCGTGGCTCCTGCACCAATGGCAGTCGTACCACTTTCAATATCAACGACGAGACCTGCTGCAGTTACTCCCCAGGTTGCACCTGAAGAGGACGTCGCAACTGTTTGGTCTACACCATTAATGGTAAGGTCAAAG
>CAYXOF010000090.1:0-2377 GCA_964466905.1 uncultured Candidatus Saccharibacteria bacterium
GTGACACATATCATGCCAGTAGAGCGTGGGCCGTTGTCCGAGCATGACCTCTTTGCCTCGCAACCAGCGGCTGGCTTTCCAGCACCGGGGGATGATCTGGTCGAGGCGCCACTTGATCTCAATGATCTCTTAATTGATAACCCAACAGCGACGTTTTTCGTCCGCGTGCGGGGGGACTCGATGGAGGGTGCACGGATTTTCGATGGTGATATTCTGGTGGTAGATCGGTCTATCACACCAGGGGATGGGATGATCGTCGTAGCGGCGGTGTATGGTGAGCTGGTGGTAAAACGCCTCCAAATACGGCGTGGTGAGGCGGCACTGGTGTCTGAGCAGGCAGGGTATGCGCCCATTTTGCTCGCAGACAGTGACGACGTCTTTGTGTGGGGAGTGGTCGTCGGGAGTGCCCGGACGTTTTGAAAGATATACGTGTGTGATGCGTCTCAAATAGTATGATACTGAAACAATGGGTACTGGGGATTGTGATGCTTGGGCTCATGGCCCCAGGCGCGGTGAGTGCGGCGTATGATGGTGAGGTGGCTGGGTGGATTCCGTGGTGGCAAGATACTGCGGGGCTAAAGAGTGCGACGAAGCACATTAAGAAGCTTGATACCGTCTACCCGTTTGTGTATGAGATAGATTCGGTAACTGGGGAGATCGTCGATAAAGCTGACCTGTCAGAGCGGCAATGGCGGAATTTTATTCGTCTTGCGAAACGCAACAAGGTAGAGATCATCCCCTCAATTGCCTGGTTTGATGGTGCTGCCATTCATGCGACCTTGAGTGATCGTAAGACTCGAACAGCACACATCAAAGACATCGTCGCCATCGTGGAGGATGGTGACTTTGCTGGTATTAATATTGACTACGAGCAGAAGGAAGCGAGGACGATTGATCATTTTTCGACGTTTCTGAAAGAGCTTAATCGAGCGCTTGGAAAAAAGCTCTTGACCTGCGCAATAGAGGCTCGTACGCCGCCCGAGGATCTCCACCGGGTGGTGCCTAATCCACTCGTGTACGCAAATGACTATAGAGCAATCAGCAAGTATTGTGACCGTATTGAGCTCATGACCTATGACCAGCAGCGGGCCGACCTTACCCTCAACCAAAAGCGCCGCGGGGTGCCCTATAATCCAGTCGCGGATACTGAGTGGGTAGAGAAAGTAGTGAAATTAGCGCTGAAGGATTTTGATGAAGACAAGGTCTTGATCGGAATTCCGACATATGGTCGGGCCTGGGATGTGACAGTGGCGCCTGACTGGTACCGTGATTATACGCGTGTCGCTTCACTGAATGTGCCTCGGATTCGTGAGCTATCAGAGGAATATGATGCGCCGATTGGTCGGACGGCTGGAGATGAGGGCGTCATTACGTATTTTCCACTGACCTCACCATACCGGGTCTTGTCAGCCCTGCCGGTACCAAAAGGAACTCCAAAGGGTTTTGAGAATGCTGCGCGCGCACTCTTGTTTGCAAATGCGACGAAGCAAGAGGTACCAGTACGATTTGTTTCCTACGCTGATGCCGAGTCAGCACAGGCGAGACTGAAGTTGGCAGAGAAGTATGAGGTACGAGGAGTCGCGTTTTTTAAGATTGACGGCGAAGAGGATCAGGCGATTTGGAAACTATTCTAGGTCGGCTTTGGTTGGCCGGGAAGTAGAAGGTCCGCGCCTTACTCGCATTGTACGTCGGGTACGCTTCACCAATGTGCCCATCAGGACGGAGGGTAACTTCAATGTCGGTAAGGTTGGTGGGTTTATCGGGGGCAATCACCGGTCGACCGAAGGTAGCAGCAGCCCGCTCGGCGACACCATCGTCTTTGCCGGTGCTACATGAAATGACCACAATCGGCGCCTGTTTGCTAATCACTCGGTCAATCCCTGGTGGCGGGGTTTGGTTTGTGAGGTCTTCTTTGGTGATTTGGTGACTTGGTACTGATTCTCCAAAAGACATCCGTTCAGCGCTGCCATGGGCTCCGAGTAGTACCATATCGGCTGGGTGACCACTGTCTCCACCATACTCTCGGTGGGCGATCGTGAGTCGCCGCAGTAACTCGCGCCGATGAGCTGACTCGGTGATCACGATGTGATGCGTCTCTTCGAGTTGTTCGATGAGATTGACAAACACTTCTTGCTGCTGGTAGAAGGCTCCGTTGTGATCTTCAAAGGGATAGAGGACCACGACATACTCTTTGGTGGGTGTCGTTTCCCTTTGGTGTAGGGCTTGGGCGGTGAGCAGGTCTGGGTCGTACCGACCGAAGTGGCGAATGCCGTATGTATCGTGTAGCCGGAAGACACCCTCAGCGCCTGCTTCCTGCCATACATTGGCGAGGCTCTCGAGATTTTGTCTCATGAAATCAGTCATTTTCTGTTTTCGT
>CAYXOF010000091.1:0-2245 GCA_964466905.1 uncultured Candidatus Saccharibacteria bacterium
ACACGTGGATATAAATCATTTTCATCGACATCGTAGTGAAGCGGAGAGACAGATGTAACGGACTGGTGGGATGCGAAACGCAAAGAACGTGAAGTATTTTTTCCAATGACAGGCTCCACGTTTAAACGAGATTCACTCAAAATAATATTGTTTTTTAAAACTTTCTCGTTTGGACGATTCTTTTTAAATTGATACTTTTCGAGTGAATCTGGGTTCACATACCACGTACGACCCACCAACCGTGCGTCGACTTTACGTCCACGACAAAGCTGTCCGACGTAGTCAGCGGTATACTTAAATCGTTTAGCTATCACCGATGCCTTCTCGTAGCTAACACCATCTCCAAACGTCACTCTATCCATGCCTTTAGTATACCAAAGCGCCAGCACAAACCGCTCGGCAAAACGAGAAGCTGTTGAAAACTAGTTACTAAGCTCTGTCCGTAGAATCGACTCAGCTAGCAAGGGATCAGCAGTGCCTCGAGTCTGTTTCATCACCTGCCCGAGTAAGAACTTAAGGGCCGTCTCCTTACCAGCACGGTAGTCAGCCACAACTGCACTATGGTCACGAACTACCGCCACGACGACAGAGCGCAGCGCCTCCGGATCAGACTCCTGCAGAAGATTACGTTCACGGGCGAGCACCTCTGGATCTGCGTCAGTGGCCAAAACCTCAGGCAGTAGGTCTTTGGCAACACGGGAGCCAATCTTATTATCAACGAGCATAGTCATTAACTTTACAAACTGTACATGCGGGATCTCTAGGAAGCTCTTACCTTGATCATTTAGCAACACCGTAACATCAGAAAGTAGGTAGTTTACGGCAAGCAAGGTCACCGCCGGTCGATCATTTGGAATGAGTTTGAGTAGCTGATCAAAAGAACAGCGTAAACCATCATCTGCCAGGATCGTCTCAGTATCACTACTCTTTATGCCGAGATTAGTGTATTTTTCCCTTATTTTACTTGGTAATTCTGGTTTACTCTCGTCTAGCCGAGATTTTGAAAAAGGGGGATAGCTACTGATCTCCATCTTCGGGATGTCTGGATCAGGGAAATAGCGATAGTCTTTTGCTGTCTCTTTGCTCCGTTGGGTGAAGGTTTTTTTGGTTGCTTCGTCCCAACCCCGGGTCTCCTGCCGGATTGCCGTACCTGATTCAATAAGACTAATCTGCCTCGAAATCTCGTAATCAATCGCCTCTTTCACTGAGCGAAAAGAGTTTAGATTTTTCACCTCTACCTTGGTACCGAGTGTATCGCTATTACTCACCGATATATTGGCCTCAACCCGCATTTCTCCTTGCTCCATGTTGGCACCACTCACACCAAGCACCCGAAGCATGAGCTGGAGCTCTTTCGCAAATGTGACCGCCGTGTCCGCGTCATGAATGACTGGATCTGTTACGAGCTCCATCAGTGGTACTCCCGCGCGATTGAAATCAACCACACTCCCCTCTCCTCGGTCGTGCTGGCTTCTCGCTGTATCTTCCTCAAGATGAACACGAGTCAATGTCACCCCCGCCAATTCACCACCACTCACGAACGGATATGCGTACTGACTGATCTGATACGCTTTTGGAATGTCGGGATAAAAATAATTTTTGCGATCAAATTCTGAGAACGTTGCGATTGATCCCCCAACTGCCGTTCCAAACTGCAACACCTTAATCACTGCCGCTTCATTCACAACGGGCAGGGTGCCTGGGTGGGCGAGGCATACGGGACAGGTATTGGCGTTTGGTTGACTACCGTGTGGAGCATTGTGACACCCGCAAAACATCTTACTTTTTGTCTTTACTTCTGCGTGCACTTCAAGTCCAATGGTAGCGCGATATGTCATAGAGAAATTACTAACCAATTACCTTACGATTAAAGAGCGAAATGTGATTGGTGTATTTATTGTAACGTAGTCCGTAGATGTGCGACAAGAGCATCCCGTACATTTTTGATTGATTCTTCGTCATTATGATCAATAACAAAGACACGTTTCTTATTTTTGGCAAGTTCATTTTTAATGTGCTCAATATCTTCTTTATTTACAAGGTCTTTTTTAGTTAAAATAATCCACTCTTCCTTATCTAAAAGGCGTGAGTCATAAATATCAAGCTCCTTACGGATGGTGTAATACGCAGCGACCGGATCTACCTCAGCCAAAGAAACCAAGTGTACGAGCATTTTAGTACGCGTCACGTGGCGTAAAAACTTATGTCCAAGACCCTTACCACCCGATGCGCCATTGATGAGTCC
>CAYXOF010000092.1:0-2232 GCA_964466905.1 uncultured Candidatus Saccharibacteria bacterium
TCACGTACATACCGTTTGTGTACATCTTCGCGATGTATGGTTGGTGAAACCACATCACCTTTATCTTGGCTGAACCATCTTCCACGTAGCCCTCCGCAATTGGTACTTTACTCTTCCACGCTTTGCGAGTCTTGAGACCCGAGAGCTGCCCGTATACAATTGCGTCCTGACCTTTTTCAAGTCCGCCAACTGATTGCACGTCGGCGATGTTTTCGTAGCGGGCAGGGAGGTGAGAGAGAAGATCTGACACACGTACAATTCCGAGCTTTTTGAGGGCTTTTTGATGCGGCGTGTCAATTCGGAAGTGAGCGGTGAGGGGATCATGTAGGTGCATACGGAAAGTATAGCAGATGTTGACAAATAGTATTTTTTGTTTAATTATACAAAGAGATGAGCTACCTAAGCAAACGGGAGTTGTTATGGTCATCACCGATCCCTCTAAGGTGCTGAAAAACTACGTCCTGAAACACTACTCTGAAAATCTGCCGGTCATTGATCACCCTGAGGGGTATTATGTCGACCTCGTGGTTTCAGTCGATCCGGAGATGAAGTTGCGGGTATTGCTGTCACGGGTTGCCCCCGCAGGAGCCCGGCCGGTGCTTGAGTCTGTACGATCAAACGAAAAATTGGTGTGGCATTATAAACGAGATTACGTGCCAACTGTACCGTTTGGGGAGCACCATACGGTACACCTCTACCGCTATGAGAGTCAGTGGTTTCAGGTGTACGTTCGACTTCGTTCCGAACCAAAATTTCATGAAGTGTTGCGGGTCTCGAAGTTTGATGATCGTGATCTGCCGTGCCTGCACGCCCTATTGCTCCGGCAGAAAGTCGCTCGGGAGTGGGGGTGTAAAACCCACTCACCAGATATGGCAGAGAAGAAGGCACTCAAGGCACTCAAGTCGCCATGAGTTAAAAGGTCCATGATCTTTGCTCATGCATGAGGTCTAGGATAATTGTCGGCGGGAAGGGAGCGATAGCTTCCTTCCCGCCTTTTTGTTTAATCTATAGTGCTTACACGGCTACATGTTTGCACAACTATATTGGATCTAACCTGGAGTTAGTTGCAAAAAATAAATTTATATCGCATAGTTCATGATTAGAATAGATAATCAGTATCACATCATCTCAACAGGAGGAGTACTATGAATACAGTGGTACGTCACCGACCAATACAGTGTGCTTCCCTGTCAGTCGCCAAGAATCGGCAGCTGAATGAATTACTTGACGCTGCGACTGAGCAATCGCTTGCCCGTGCGTGGCGCGACAACGGCGACGAGCAGGCCATGCACCGCCTCGTCACTGCATACATGCCGTTTGCAATCTCCACAGCCAGTAAGTACCGCCGCAATGGCGCTCCGATGAACGACCTCATCCAGGAAGCCGGCGTCGGGCTGATGAAGGCCGCTTCGAAATTCGATCCCGACCGCGGCGTGCGCTTCAGTACCTATGCGGTGTGGTGGATCAAGGCGTCGATCCAGGACTATGTGATGCGGAATTGGTCGCTGGTGCGCGTAGGTTCAACTGCGTCGCAGAAGTCGCTGTTCTTTCGCATGCGTCGCGTGCGAGCAAAACTTGAATGCGAAAAGGGGGTAGAGTTCAGCATCTTTACGTCGCACGAAATCCGAATATCGATCGCCACTGAACTCAGTTGCCCGCTACGCGATGTGGAGATGATGGAGGTACGACTGTCTGGGTCCGACCTCTCGCTGAACTCCCAGCAGGCGGGCGAGGAGGGTCGCGAATGGGTCGAAACGCTCGAAGATGACGGCCCGACCCCGCTCGAATCGGTCGCCCGCGACAGCGACC
The DNA here is from genome assembly GCA_964466905.1 of uncultured Candidatus Saccharibacteria bacterium. Lineage (GTDB taxonomy): Bacteria > Patescibacteriota > Minisyncoccia > Phycocordibacterales > UBA918 > OLB19. The sequence continues at coordinate 1,810 of CAYXOF010000092.1, forward strand.
TCGGCACGGCACGGGAGTGGTTGGCCGATGCTTTCAAGATGCTGACCGAGCGCGAGCGCATGATTATCATCGCGCGCAAGCTCTCGGATGAGACCGAGACGCTGGAGAGCCTCGGCGCTAAGCTCAAGCTCTCCAAGGAGCGGGTGCGTCAGCTGGAGGTGCAGGCGTTGCGCAAGATGAAGAAGCATCTCGAAGCGCGGCATGGTGTTGCGGCTCGAGAGTTGGTGGGAGGCTAATGGCCCCGCCCCGTCGTATGTCTAGGCATACGACGGGGCGGGGCTACATTTTTTCATGTATACTATCTGGCGTCGCGTCTTATCATTTTGAATGTAGAATGCTCATGCCAGCCAAAAAGAAAGACTATAACAAACTCGCGCTCGCGCTCCATAAAAAACTCAAGGGTAAAATTAGTGTTGCCACGAA
>CAYXOF010000093.1:0-2197 GCA_964466905.1 uncultured Candidatus Saccharibacteria bacterium
AGCATCGAGCATCCGACGCAATTGTTGCTTTTCGGTCACAGATAGCGCGTCATACATCATCATAAGCGGATGGTACACCAGTTCCGCATATCGTGGACTAGGCGGACTGTTTTGAAAATTTGGATTACTAAATCCATAGCCTTCTGGGCGATAAAATAGCGAGGTAGCTGAACTGTTAAGACGTTGACTGAGGGTCGAGAGTGTTGACTTTGCGTCACGTTCAATTTGAGTTAACACACTATCAGAGAAACTGCGGCCGCTCCCGAGTGCTGGATTTTTTGAGGCAATGTAGTACAGTCGAGCTGCTACCGTCCGATCAACTCCCGTCATGTCATCGTGATTAGTAACACTTGTATAGACCTGATGATATGACTGCGTGCCAGTAAGGAGCCAGAGTGCCACGGCTGCCGTCGCTTTTGATTCTTGAAATTCACGATCGCTACGCCAACTTGTACTCCACGCAACTCGTCCGTTATAGGTATAATTTCTATCTTCATTATCTATCGCCCAGTTCCAGGCAGCGACCGCTCGGTCTCGATAATACTCTTCGAGCACCGGATCACCAATTTGCTTCATTCGAAGAGCGGTAGCGCCAAAGGCTGCAGCGGCCGCATACGTAGACCAAGGATCAGGACGTAAGAAGTAAAGTACATATTGATTATTAGGCTGCTTTGGATTACGTGCCCACGACATAAAATTAGTATCCCAGCCAAGATACGCACCCATCTCAAATCCCCCTCGTACCGCACCAGCCCAATTACCTAGATTACTCGGCATAGCAGTTGGTACCCAGCTCCCAGCTTTACTAATGAGTTGCATGCGCGCCCACGCATCAACGCCGTGCAGTATGCTTTGATCAAAATCTGAGAGTGCACGAGAACCTGAAATACGTGTTCCCCGAACCACCTTATTATATACAGCTGGTTCAGCACGACCAAAATCTTGCTGACTAAGCCACGGGTACGCCATCGCAACAGTCGTCATATCGACTAGCATCATTAAATGCTGTGGCCGAATATCATAGTCGGCTGCGTCCCGGTAGCCCTCCACAATATCATCTGGCAGAAAGTTTTTTAGCACCGAATCATCCTCTCGCACTACCATAGTAGCACCACCTGGTTCAGTCAGCGTAGCCCCTCGAGGCCCTTCCCAAATCTTACCCTGATTACCAATTCCATCTGGCGACCACGAAGCGGCCGTAGCACCACTAACCACCTTAGCGACATACTTAAACGTGGGCTGGGTATAGCCAAGTAACCCACTTTGAGCTCGGTACTCATATCCATGAGCTAGATGCATTAGTCCCCGCATAGTGTGCCGCACGAGCGGTAGGTGCACATTGTTACTAATTTCAAATGGTACTGACGCACCGTAACCTTGTACAACCACCTGATATTTCCCCGGACTAGTTAAGGTTGAGAAATCAGCTTCCCAATAGTCGTGTCGTAACGTGAAATTGTTAATACTACTCGAATACGTAAATAATTGATTCGCTGATCGGTGTACCCGCAACGATGGTTTATTATTAGTATACCCCCAGCCAGATACAAATTTTCCGGTGGTAGCATCCACGATTCCCCACTGTGTGTTAGCGGAAAAACCCGTAATCGGCACACCGTACCAGCCACCAATAAAAGCTTTCTTGTCTAGGCTATTAGTTGTCCAACCATGATGTGGCACAGAAATAACGGCTGATAGCATTGTGTCAGACACTTGTGCTGTAAGTGTTTCTCCACCTGTTTGTGGTTTAAGGGTAATTGTTTCTCCTTGTATGAGTGGACGATTGATGGTCAATAGCACTTTATGTCGCAGTGCTCGAGTCCCACCGTTCATTTGATTTGGGACAGAGTAGCGACTAGTGAGTGAGAGAGCGCCCGCTTGACTACCTGAAAACTGCCACGTATTCCAACTCGGCGACGACCACGGTGTAGGCTCTTTTACTAATCCGCTACTAGAGCGCGTAGACTCATTGTATACCCCTTGACGGATAATTGAATCATCAACCTCTACCACTAGCTGATTTGGGCCAGCCCGCTTGACTACCGCTACTCGCGGATACTCTCCCGCAAAGTAAATATTGCTCGTATTGGCTGGATTAGTAATAACAGAATTCGTTGGCGAAGTGGACACAACCGGCCTCGTCACCTTCTGCACCTGCCACTTCGGAGTAGCACAGGTACTGTCAGAGCAACCACAC
>CAYXOF010000094.1:0-2081 GCA_964466905.1 uncultured Candidatus Saccharibacteria bacterium
TCTCGGGAAGACAAAGCGCTGGAAGCGCTTTGCGCAGGTGTCTGCCTGGGAGTGGCTCAACCGCTGGGCGGGCGAGGAGGTGACGAGGGTCATCTGGGAGCCGATTCTCCGCGGGAAATTCTTTAATTATTACAATACGATCGCGATGTCGTACGTGTGGTCACGTCTTTATGTCCGTTTTAACTCTAAAGACAAGGGTGATGTGACCGAAAAGCTCGGCTACTTCTCCGGTGGCTTCCGAGTGCTCACTGATGCCTTGGTAGCGGCGAGCGCCAAGCGGGGCGTGACCTTCCTCACGAGTACCAAGCCAGACGCGATCATTGCTCATCCGGATGGGACGGTAGGGATCAAGGTCGGCGCGACGACGATGGAATTTGATGCCTGTGTGGCGACGACCCCGAGTCATGTCTTTGAGCAGCTCATTAGTGCGCATAATACCGTACCGGCTGACTACCTCGCGACGTTGCGGTCGGTCGATTACCTCGGTGCGGTGGTGATGGTGTTTGCGACGAGTGAGCCATTTACGCAGTACTTTTGGCACAATATTAACTACCAAAATCACCCATTCTTGGTCCTCTTGAGCCTTTCTGCACTCACTGGTCCAGCCGTCCTTGATGGCCAGCATGTCGCGTACATTGGTGCCTACGTACCACATGATCATGAATACTTCACGATGAGCGATGAGGCACTTAAAGATAAGTGGGTGGCTGGCGTACAGACGATGATCCCAAGCTTTGACCCGGCGACGATCACGGGATGTCAGATTTTCCGTTTCAAGAATGCGCAACACATCGTCGACGTGAATTATGAGCGCAAGATTCTCCCGTATGAAAGTCCACTACCAAATATTTATCTCGCGAACTTCACGCAGATTTTCCCTGATGACCGGGGGACGAACTACTCTGTGATGGAAGGACAGAAAGTGGCGCGACTCGTCAAAGGACAAGTACTAGAGCCGAGTAACGAAAAAGCCTAGCATATGAAATGGCTGGAGCGTGTAACAACTACCCCCACCTCGCCAGCGCCGAAGCGGCCGCCACAGGCCGAGCGAGTGGAGGAGCTGGTCATCAAGCGTGCGTCCGTGCCCGTGCCCCTCGTCTCGATCATTTTGCCGACCTTCAATGAGGGTGGCAATATCGTCGAGCTGTTAGCCCAGATCAAGGCAGCGATGCTCCCCACGAATCACTCGTATGAGTGTATCTTCGTCGACGATAGTACTGATGCAACGCTTGAGGTCATCAGGCGCGCGGCGGGAGAGTACCCGGGCTTGGTGACGATCGTCCGCCGGCTCGGAGCTAGTGCGCGCACCGGGCTCACGCAGGCGTTTTATCGAGGTTTTCGGGAGGCACGGGGAGAGTACATTGTCTGTATGGATACCGACCTCCAGCACCCGCCGAAGGTGATCCCTGAGCTTATTTCGGCGCTACAATCCCAGTCAGGTCTTGATCTCGCGATAGCAAGTCGGTACACCAAGGGCGGGAGTGCTAGTGGCCTCAGTGGCGCGGTGCGACACCTCGTGTCGCGGATGAGTACATTTGTCGTCTGGCTCTTTTTGCCCGCGACTCAATCGACGACCGATCCGATGACGGGATTTTTTGCGTTTCGGCGCGGGGTGTTGGCGCGAGTCGCCCTCACGTCTTTTGGTTTTAAGATTCTCGTCGAGTTGCTCGTGGCCCTCCAAACCGCGCGCTCGGTCGATGTGCCGTTTATCTTTGGGAAGCGTCACAGCGAGGAGAGTAAGGCGAGTCTGAAGCAGGGAATTCAATTTTTTATCGATATTGTACGCTTGGCGAGTGATAGTCGCTACGGGGCGGGCTGGGTGAAGCAGTTAGCGATCTTGATTGGACTGTCGGTGGTCCTCGCGGGAATGCTGTGGTGGGGACGATTTAATGGAGTGGTGGTGACGGAAGGGCGGTACCCCGAGTGGCTTGTGATTGTGAGTGCGTTTATGGGTGCGTTGTTGTATCGGAGATTTTTGTGGCAGCACTACCTGAAGACGGTAGGTGTGGCGATGCAGGTGGGGTTGGTGGCTGTCTTTACGTTCTTGGTGAGTGCGATCACACTTGTGTCGAGCTTTCAGC
>CAYXOF010000095.1:0-1987 GCA_964466905.1 uncultured Candidatus Saccharibacteria bacterium
TATCAAACCTTGGTTTCTTCATTGATCCATAAACACATCTAAGAGCACTTTGTGATGATGTGGTACCGCGTGTACACGTATGAATGATCAGTGACAGAAAGTTTTGCACAGGCTGGCTTGCATGAGAATGGAAAAGTCACTATCATTTAAGTATGAATCGTCTCCTGCACTTTGGTGGGATCCATGTCTTGCTTATCGCGCTGTGTGTTGGCGGGGGAGCATTGCCAGCCTTTGCGACGACGACAGATGATCTAATTGATGAACCAATCGCCGCTTCCTGCGGCGAAATTGTTATTCCTGAGAATTTCAAATACGAGGAGCAAGAAGAGGAGCGGACGGAAATTGAAGACTGCGATAATCCATTCAATGCCGATACCACTGTCTCATACTATCCGACGGTAACGATCAACGATGCCCCCGTGTCACCTGGTGGTACCGTGGTCCAACCAACCGATACGAGCATCATGACACTCCAGTATACGATTACCAAGACCGACCCATCCCTGAATTCTCTAACCGTTGATCTGTACCGACAAGACGGTAATAACTACTATGCAGAAGCGCTGTGGCTTGACGACTACACGGCTCTACCAGTGCTTGCACCAGGGACATATGTGCTCGTATTTTCATATGGATCAATTTTTATGAATCAGCATGATAAAAATGTGTGGCAGCGTCTATTGGCTGCAGTGCTGCCAACTGCCGAGGCATATTATGAAGATTATAATGAGGTGTACACGCTATCTTTTACCGTCGAAGCTCCGCCACCGCCACCTCCCACTGGCGCATCAAGCGTACTTTTCCTGCCAGGGATCCAGGCGAGTCGGCTTTATGCGGGTACAGCCATCAGTAATCCAGGCTGGGATAATGATATTGAAAAAGATGAGCTGCTGTGGGAACCAGGAAATAATGATGATGTCCGAGCCCTTGCGATGAGTGAGACTGGAGTAAGTATGCATCAGGTCTATACCAAAGATGTGCTCGATGAGATATACGAAGTCAGTAACATTTACCGCGGATTCCTTAATTTTCTTGAACGCCTCACGCGAGCCGAGACGATGCCAATACGAGAGTACGAAGCGTTTGCGTATGACTGGCGCTATACCGTACAGGATATTGTCGTGAGTGGTGCGCGTCACCGGGAGGAAATTAAAAGTTTGATAACCAGTGTCGAGGATCTTTCTGCGGATTCATACACAGGGAAGGTGACAATCGTCGCACATTCAAACGGGGGTCTTCTTGCTAAAGCCTTGATACGTGAACTTGAACGGCTTGGTCAGGCCGAGCTTATCGACACACTTATTTTTATTGGGACACCACATCTCGGTACTCCGAAGGCGCTTGGTACGGTACTCCACGGCTATGATCAGCAACAAGTCGGTGGACTCGTGATTGATGACGAAGTCGCTCGTGAAGTGATTAATAATCTACCGGGTGCCTACGCACTATTGCCAAGTGAGGAATATTTGACACAGTCGACGCTTCCGATCATCACATTTCGCGAGGGTGTCACAACGGAAGCTCTACGAGCACAATTTGGAGAAGCGGTTGATTCGGTAGAAGAATACGTTGATTTTCTCAACGGTGTTGAGGGACGAAATCCGGTACAAAACGACATCAGCACACCCTACACGACAAACCCGCTATTATTGACACAAGCCCTTGAAAGTCACCAGTCATATCTTGACGCCTGGCAACCACCAGAGCATTTACAGGTGCATAATATTGTTGGCGTGGGCCTAAAAACAATCAATAAACTCGAGTACCGCAATATCTCTCGGCGTACTTGCTCTACATTAATTACGGGTAATCTAAGATGTGTTGATACTGATCCAATTCTGAGGCCATATGCGCATTTTACACAATATGGAGATGAAACAGTTACGAGCTTGTCGGCAAAGTCGGTGGGTGGACAGACGCATTATTTTGATTTCAAAGAGTATGATGCAAATACTATTTCTTTAGGATCTAGAGACCACTCAACTTT
>CAYXOF010000096.1:0-1973 GCA_964466905.1 uncultured Candidatus Saccharibacteria bacterium
TCATCCACATATCCCTCCTCGGGAGCCAGCAGTGGCGTATTGGTACAAATATAAATACCATCACCCGATGAAGCGGCTTGTGCGCCATTAGCCGGGACCGTTCGCTATATCTGTAAGGCTGGGTAGATAGTGACAGGGACCTTGAGTTCATCTTCCGACAAGCGGAAACCATCAGGCGTCACAATTCGCTGCAACGCAACCGCAAAGGACTCGCGTGGCGTAAATGCATTGGCATCAAAATTAAAGATGAGGGTTTTACGGTCTGACTCTTTCTCACAGCCAGATCCAAATGAGAGTGGTTCACCCTGCTCGTCAGTTTTGCAGCGCTCACCGTAGGCAATCGCACGGAGCCCTTTAGCAGTAATACTTGAACGATCTTTGTCGATCTCATCATAAAATGTCACCACCAAAGTACCCGTAGGATCAAATAAATCTGGACGAACGAGGGATGTCCGATCAGATGTAGCGGTTGTGCTTCTGATAATATTGGGAATCGTCACCACTGACCGCTTCCCTGCTTCAAGTCGTTTTGTACCCGCCTCAGGAGTCGCGCTCCCAATCGCAACAGAGTACGTCGTGTCAAAATCCCACAGTCAAGACCGGCCATGCGTATCGGCCTTTTGATAAATAAATAGCTTACTCGGGTCTGCCTCGGTCACGTACGTACCGGACTCATAATCGTAATAGGTAGTCTCCCCATAAACGACATCAATCGCAACTGATTGGTCACTGGATTTTTTTACCTCTATCTGCGACTTTGTACTCGCGAGATCAACTGGCTGGTTAAACTGAATAACTATCGGCGCCCGGTAGCTCATTTCACCATTTGAAATATATTCATAGCGGAGCGGCCGCGTCACAAAGGAGTGCGTAAAAGGAGCAATCGGTAGCCCATCGAGCGATACCATTCCTTCTCCGACCGAGACAGTGTAGTCAGATGATGGAATCAGTGTGGTCTCAGGAATAAATTGCAAATTACGGGTACTGATCCACTTGAACGTACCGAGGGTCGGTGGAGTAATCGTGATTGGGAGCGTAATTTTTTCTTGTTCAGACAAGGTCGTCAGTGGCACCATGGGACGATTAAAGATGATAGTGATTTCACTGTCTTCATGCGCCTCAGTTCCAACTCCAGGAAACATTGCCGTCACCTCGGGATCTTCATCAACATAGAAATCTCCTGATACTTGGGCAGCCTCAGTATCAAGATTCACTGCGTAGTACACCCCACTGCGAAGCGGCTGCTTGGGCTGAAACACCACCGCATGAGCAATCTCTTCGGTTTGCCACTCACCTTCTACTGCTGGACTAAAGGTAATACCCGCCTGCGCGGTCACTTCATCTATTCCACTTGGAAGTGTAATAGTAATGGGTGCACTTTTCGAAATTTTCTCTGGCACGAGTGTGTAGGTCGTTGCAAACTGCTTTACTGGTGTTTGGGCCACACGCTCACTGACAAACCAACTTCCAGCTAGCACCACCACTCCTAGACAGAGCAAACCCACCACCAGATACAATGAAAATTTTTGTGACGGCGGCGGTGTAATGGCAAGCGCTGGGGAAAGTTGAGCGGCTTCTTCAGGAATATCTGGTACCGCTGGTGCTGGCGGTTGTGCAGCATCTTTGACGCTTGATCCCTGCTCCGCTGGAGTTGGTTCCATAGTAAAAAATTACGTAATACAAATACAGTATATCACTGGCTACCCGTCACCAATGCTTCATGTGTGACCTATAAAGGCTGTAAGTACTCAGGTCGATATCGAGAAAGCCATACCAAGACATCATCCGTGACCGCAACCGCACCCACCTCTTGCCCCCACGGACCCCTGGCTAACATAAAGGTAAAGGCGTACCGAGGAGCGTGCGCGGGAAAGTAGCCAACGACCCAAGAATGAATGTGTTGCTTCTCTGTATCAGCCTCCGCGGTGCCAGTCTTTGCAGCGAGCGACAGTCCTTCTCGATATAAACCAGCC
>CAYXOF010000097.1:0-1867 GCA_964466905.1 uncultured Candidatus Saccharibacteria bacterium
GACTTGAATGAGCCGAGCGTGCTTGATTTTAATGCTACACCATTTAGTATTTGCGCCTGGGTAGAAGCTGATGCTTTTTCAGGCTTTGAAGAGATTGTCAGTAAAGGAGAAACACAATATGGGTTAAAACTTACACCTGCTGCAAATTTAGAGTGGAAGGTTGGAGGTACTGATGATTATACGTACAGCACAGCAACATTACTACCCAATCGGTTTTACTACGTATGTGGTACGACAGATGGCAATACATATTCGCAATATCTTGATGGTACAATTTCAACAACAACGCGCACAACCGGTACATTTACGACCAACGAAAATAATGTGTGGATAGGAAATAATTCAGTCTCAACCAGTCACTATTTTGATGGTGTGATTGATAGCGTGCGAATAATATCTGTAGAGCGCTCTGCAGCGTGGATCAAAGCCGAATATTATAACCAAGCGACGACGACCGATTTCTACTCACTTGGCGAGACGGCCACGGCCACGATCGTCACACACAGCGGTGGTCGTCTTGATAATGCGTTTAGCTTCCAAAATAAAACAGACGAGCCCGTATACAGTTTCCGCATGACACCAAGTACTGCTATCACTGTCGGTGAACTCACTATTTCAGTGACGGGTATCAAAGGGATTGAGAGTGGTGAACTGAGTGATTTCCGCCTTTACCGTGATGTGAATGGCGATAATGCACTTAATGGTGGCGATGTACAGGTGGGTGGTGTAGGTGTGTTTACGCATAGTGGACAGACCGGTACCGTCGCTTTCAGTACTAACTTTACTCTTAGCATGGCCACTAATTTCATCGTGACCGCTGACCTAACGAGTGTCGATACGAATGACGTGGTAGTGTTTGATCTGCGGCCAAATGGTATTGTTGCTACTGACGACGCCTTCGGTCTACCTGTCTTGGTCAGTGGGAGTGTTCCTCCTATACAGCAAACACGTAGTACAAAAGGCAGCGGTGGCGGTAGCGGATCTGTTCCAGACGCAGTTGGGGGAATGGCACCTGAAGGAGATGGCGATGTGGGCGGTGGGGAAAACGATGGAGGAGGAGATATTGGACAAGTACCTGATGGAGACAATATCGTAGTGAATCCGAATTTCTTTCGTCCGAGTGGTCAGAGTGGGAGCTGGACTGATGGCGTTAATGCACTCGCCTCTGATGGTGTCCGGGCAACGTCGCCAGGAAGTGTCTCTCATGTGTTCAGTAATTTTGGTCTCACGATTCCGGGGGGGGATACCATTGTGGGTATTGAGGTTAAACTTGATAGTCGATTTAGTAGCGGGGGTGGCACAATCTCCGTTGACCTGTCGGGAAATGGTGGCTCTAACTACACAACGACAAAAGCCACCCCGTCGCTAACCGCAACGGATGTAGTGTACACACTCGGTGCTCCTGCTGATGCATGGAATAAGATGTGGTCTCCTAGTGAATTTAGTGATGGGACATTCCGCGTACGAGTTACCTCGAGTGCGGCAAATCTCCAGCTTGATGGAATTGAAGTCCGGGTTTACCATCAAGCGACAGGTGGTGGGGGAGGTGGGGGAGACGCGATTTAGTTCAAGATGCGCTCCCTATCCACACCAAACCTGCTGGGACGAAACAAAAAACACATATACTTACCTATATGTGGTGGGCGTGGCCGTCTTTGACGGCCACGCCCACTGTCGTACCAATTTTTATTCATTTTATTATTTGCCATGAACGCGTTCTCTCCCACATTGGTCTGTTTTAGAATCTTGTCTATTTCGGTCGTATGCAGCCTGCTGTTTAGTTGGCTTGCCTCAGCACCGATCGCGCAAGCAGCAATACCAGCCATGGCGTGTAACGCAACTTTTAATTTTACCGCGTCGACGTTCG
>CAYXOF010000098.1:0-1606 GCA_964466905.1 uncultured Candidatus Saccharibacteria bacterium
CGTCTCACAGGATATATCCGAGCAGCCGGCCCCACCGGCGACAGTCACCGCTGGAGCTCGCTCGAGGTGATCTGCGATAGTCCTAATGTCAGATGTTTCAGCCGCCACAAGGGCTTCTTTAAGAGCATTTCCGGTCGTTGCGGCACCATTCCAACCAAGGAATACTCGCTCGCCTACTACCGTAATCGGGGTCACCCGACTCAGACCATGCTTCTCAGCGACAGCGTCGAACTCAGCCTTAGCTGTTTGATCAGTTACAATATTACGATATATGTACGGGATCCCCTCCGCTTTAAGCCACGCGAATTGCTCCTTACAAAAGCCACAGTCATCACGCCCGAACATGATCAAGGTCGGCTCACCCAGCGCGGGAGTATCGACGAGATCAGTAGCTTCGAATGTATCATCAAGTATCGGTGACGGATCAACGGCTTCGGTCAAAAAGCTGGATTCAGCCAGGATACCCCCTGGACTGAGTGTAAATAGACCAACCCCAAGCACGATCCAAGCCACAATAAGTATTTTTTTCATGGCAGTACTATAGCAAAATAACAGTGAGCAAGGAAATCGTATTACCACCTATACTCACCACTGATCCCCCTTAGAGAAACTGCATAAAATCTCCGTACCCTGCAGCTACCATCTCAGCTTTAGGAATAAATTTGAGTGCCACACCATTCATACAATAACGCATACCACCGCGGTCACGCGGACCATCACTGAACACATGGCCAAGATGATTATCAGCAACGGCCGAGCGAATTTCTGTTCGAACACTAAATAGTGCCCGATCCTCGTGTTCTGTCACCGCTGTCGGTGTAATCGGCTTCACAAATGATGGCCACCCTGTTCCTGAATCAAATTTATCTTTTGATGAAAACAGTGGTTCACCAGATAAGATATCAACGTAAATACCCTCTTCCCTGTTTTTATCAAGTGGGCTGGTACCGGCGCGCTCAGTTCCTTTTTTTTGCGTGACCGAAAAGACGGTTGCTTCTAGGGTGGCTTGGAGTTCAGTTTGACTTGGCTTTACGTAATTATTCCACATATATGATGAAGTTAATGGCTGCGTAACACTTGGGACATCCGTCTCATGTCTCCACGGGAGGTCTGGTCCGGTGTTCGTTCCCCAGTACCGTAAGATGAGTGCATTTCGGCCTGAGGCGTTTCGATAGTACTGGTATTTTAGCTGTGTCAGTGCACCTTTGTAATAGTCTTGGTGGTAGTCCTCAGCTGGCCAAAACGTGGCTCGGGGTTCAACATCGATCGCAAGCGGTTTATCATAGGGTCCGAATTCATCCACTTCGTGTATGAGATTATTGATGATGGCTTTCTGTGTGTCATCCTCGTAGTAAAAGGCGGCCGAATACTTGTCACCTCGATCATTAAATGTGCCCGTATCGTCTGTTGGATCAGTCGTCTTCATGGTGACAATGAGGATATCTTCATAGGAGACCTGATTGGCATCATACGTCACCTCAACCACTTCACGATATCCACCACTGCCATAGTTTTTATAGGTCGGATTCTCGGTCGTACCGCCCGCATACCCCGATACGACACCCTGTACACCTGGTAATTTTTCTAAGTCTGACTCGACACACCA
>CAYXOF010000099.1:0-1516 GCA_964466905.1 uncultured Candidatus Saccharibacteria bacterium
GCGCGTGCCGTGCACTATAGCAAATAATTACAAAAAATGTAAGGGCTCGCGTGTCGGTGTGATCTAGGTATACTAGAACTATGCCAGTAGAACTCAAGCGCGCCAGTTGGATTGAATTGTTCTATGATTTAGCCTACGTGGCACTCATTGCTCAGCTCACGTATTTGGTCGCCGATTATCATACGACCCCGTATGATTGGTTAAATAGTGGCATTGTCGCGTATGCAATTTTCGTGGCGTGGTGGACGACCTCGGTTAATCGAAATATGCAAGACTCGGAGACGGTCAGTGATAAGTTACTCATTCAGGTAAAAATGGTTGGTGCGTTCTTGATGAGTGTGACGATGCCAGCCGTCTTTGTGGGGGAGTATGTCGGCTTTTTTATGACGCTTGCGAGCGTGCGGTTTCTCCAGGTCATTATGCTCCTCCGGATGTATCGTCTCCATCCAGAAACAGCTCCCGTGACGTATAACATCGTCCAGGGCTTGACTGTGGCTGGAGTACTTTGGGTACTGTCGGCGTTGATACCAAATCCATACCACTACGTTGTCGCATTACTCGCGTTGACACTTGATGTGCTGACACCGCTATCAACTGGTAAAGATAATGTTGTACGATTGCTGAATGTGGCGCATTTGAAAGAGCGCCTGGGATTATTTTTAATGTTAGTGATGGGTGAGAGTATGATCGTGGTCGCGCTATCGAACACAGCGGTCGACCTGACATTTTTTGAGCCCTTGGTAATGGTGTCTGGCTTATTATTTATGATTACTCTCTGGTGGTTGTATTTTGATCATCAAGACCGTACGGTTGCGGTTCGCCCAAGAAATTTCTTTGTGTTTTTGCACGCACATGCATTTCTGTATATGAGTGTGGTGATTTTATCAGTTGGCTATAAATTTTTATTACTTACGCCTGGTGCGACTGAAACACTGTGGCTCATCGTGATTGGTATGTCTGGGTGCGCGCTCGCACTGACTGCGACTCGGATTGCGCTCCACGGAATTTCTCGAGTCGTCTGTGTGTGGATGATGGTGCTTGGATTTCTTGGTAGTATCGTCGTCGCTCTAGGGTACCTTTACAACATGACCATGGAGACGACGATACTCCTGACGATGCTCTTTGGCGCCGCCGCCTTTTTTGATCAGTCGACTGGGATACTTAAAAAAACCAACTAAAGATATTCTGGATACCGTAGGCGAGGGCGGCTTGATTGATCGTGTTACCGATCAGTAGTGGAATCAACATCATTTCAAAACGGATACCAGATAGGGCTAAGGGAATTATTACTGCTTCATTAGGAAAGGGAATGAACGCGGCATAGCCAGTAATGAGGAAGGGAAGCCAGCGACGGTGCTGCTGAGCTGCGATGGTGACTCTACGATGGGTGCGGGGGTATTTATGGGTGATCAGCTCACGTCCCCAGCGACCAAAAATATACCCTGTGAAATCAGCAATAATCGTACCGGCGACCAACATGACGACGATGAGCGGGAGGGTGAGACCAGCGGCCGTA